>JAUNPQ010000014.1 GCA_030536615.1 Bacteroidales bacterium
ACCGCCCCCTTCAAAGAGAGAGCGCGGACTTCACGACGAAGTCCACGCCCTCTCTCTTTTTTTTGCACTGCTTATGATCTCCGGATAGCGTAATTGCACTCCCTCTTATTTTTACTAAGGCTGTCGCTGTTTTCTGACATGCAAGAAGCACATCAGCAATGTCTTTAATCACATTTGTTGTCTTGTTGCCGTTGCATGGGGAGAGTAAATATTTTCTTAAACCTGCCCCTTGATTATTGAGTTATTATATCTTTGGGCAAAAGAGGGATTGATATGGGATCATCAAAGGGAGGCAGAGGCACTTATTTCATATGATAAGGTTGGTTACAGACTTAAATGTGATAATGAGATTTATGGATGCAAAATTAGTGTAATAAAAGGTGGATCGGCCCTTTATCGGGGACGATACTTCAATTCATAGTAAAAAATCAGGCTGTAAAGAATTTTGGATAATTCTATCGAATTATTTTTTGTCCGTCAGAGGTTATTATAAGTCCCGGGTAGGTTTCATTAACTTCAATACCAAGAATATTATAGTATTTTACTTTGTTGTTCAGTTTATCAGCATTAATGTTTGTGATGCCTGAATCGGTTTCTTCTTTAAAGGGAAGCTCAAGTGTGGTTTGTAATTTTGTTATGCCATTAAAGCTGATTGACAAGCTCAAGGGTATTTTCCCTTTATACTTTTTTACAATCTCGTCAGTGATTTTATCAGTAGGGACTTTAAGTTCTGCCGCGCATTGCATTTTGGAGTCAGCCCAGGCATCGTCACTGTATGCGACAGTTGTCTCATCTCCGAGCAATCCGGCACTTACCTCTACAGTAGGTTTATCGTATGATGAATCTTTACCGATATATGGGAAACCATAATTCATATCTACTTGAATTGTCGCTTCCTTGTTATCTCCAACCGTATAAATGCTTTTGTCAAAAGTTATCTCCGGGTTGAGCACATCGTTTACGGTTGTTATAAATGAATAATTTGCAGGAGCATAGTCTGATGTGAGAGTAAATTGGTATTCACCCGGTTCTAAAATTTCCGGTTTAAGAACTAATTTGGCAATAGCAGCCAGGGTGGGAGTATCTGATTTAAGTTCAAAAATTTCTGTTCCTTCAGAAATCATTGTTGCAGGAGATTTTACGGAAGCGACTTCCCAATGTAGATATTTCTCACCAGAGAAATCTGACGCTTCATAGGGGTAGCCGCTTGAAAGGAAAAATTCGGGATAGGGAATTGAATCAATCGTACCTTCCGTATTTGATATATGCATACATGGCTCATCTGTAAGAATAACCTCACTCTCATAATCAAAAAGTCCGGGAGATATTTCCGCTTTAATTTTATACTGTCTCCCTCGTAGCATCGTCATCCCGGCACTCTGAGTGACAGAAAATTTTTTTGAGAATCTGATTCTGGCAAACGTATTTTTCAATCCGATTTCATTTCGTGCAACACGGTTCCCTTCCATGTCAAATATTTCAAATATCAAAGAAGGATTATCAGGAATGGGCGCATCTTTTTGTATCTCTTTGTAATTGAACATTGTCAAGCCAAAGGATTGGAGTCCGGCATGTAAATCATCTTCGGTCCAGTGTTTTAACTGGCCGTACTCGTACACCCCCGATGTCTCAAAGCGTATATCTTTTACTGCAAGAAAATCCAGAGGCTGTGCCATAGAGGTGAAGTCGTTATCCTGCGCCATAATGTGGGATGAGGAGATTATAGCCGTAAGAGCCATTATACATCTTACTGCGATTTTAAATAAATTGTTTTCCATATATTACAGAATTGTCCTTTGATTTGTCATTATCGAAGTCCGAGTCGATGGATATCCATACTTTGATTTCAACCCCTCATCTGAATCCTTCTATTTCTGAGGGCCATTGAGGCCAAAGTCAAAATGGTCTGTGTCAACACTGATCACTGTGCCATTGGCATTTACGCCGTAGGCAAGAGCGATGTCGTTGTCAGTAAAGTATTGTGTGACCTTATCACCTTTTACCGAAATTTCGCTCTCAATCGAATAGTATTTAAAATCAAACAGTTCATTGTTTTTGTAGCTGGCCGCTTTGATTGTGCTATTAATCTTGAAAGTGTAGATCTCGGTTTCTGGGATATTCTTTTTGGGTACAAATGTGAGAAGTATCCCTGCTTTGTCAGGTATTTCGTATCCTTTCAGAGTCCATGTCTTGCTGGCGCTGACCTTTTCTGCCCGCATAGTTCCCTCAGGGTCAGCAATGTGCGCGGTTACTTCCGCAGCCTTGAATACGTCATCACTGAGGTCAAACGATACCTCATAGTAGGTTGACCATTTTGTTTCAGTGGAATCATGTGGTTCATCATTGTTACCGCAGGCATTGAAAACTATGCCGGATATGGCTATCAGCATTGCCGATATCAGTTTTGAAAAAAGTTTCTTTTCTATCATAACTTTGTGTTATATAGTTTATAGCACAAAGTTAATGATTTTCGGCGAATTAGCCGATATGCTCATTCGTATATGATATTGATTTTGCGGTTCATTAAAGCCTCGTTTTTTTCTGTACTTGACGTATGACGAGGCTTAACGGATGGAAAGTTACATGGAAAACTCAATACATTAAAACAATTTAACTCAAAATGTTTTTTTTAACAGTAGATTCGCTAAATTCGCGGAAAATCACAATAAACCAATGCAACCTTGTATCAAAAAAAACTTTTATTCTTGCTTTTGCAATTGTGGCGACATATGGCGCCAGCGGTGAGGCCCGGAGTCTCGGGCCGGAAACCTATTCTAATCCGGTCTGGAATCAAAGTGCATGTGCTGATCCTTCTGTTGAACGTGGTCAGGATGGGCGTTTCTACTGTTTTGTGACAGGAGGATATGGCCGTGAATCTGATGA
This sequence comes from Bacteroidales bacterium, assembly GCA_030536615.1. Classification (GTDB taxonomy): domain Bacteria; phylum Bacteroidota; class Bacteroidia; order Bacteroidales; family Muribaculaceae; genus CAG-873. Next base: position 2,884 of record JAUNPQ010000014.1, read on the forward strand.
CATGGTAACCTGGTGGGACACGCACCAGAAGATGGCCTCGTTGCCTACATGGAACGGATATGATGGCTTGTGGGCACCGGATGTCACACGTGTGGGCGATAAGTATCTGATGTATTACGCTCATTCCGAATGGTGTGGCGACCTATGGGACAAATGTGGTATCGGAGTCGCTGTGGCCGATGAGGCGGCAGGTCCATATGTTGATCACGGCAAGCTTTTTACGTCCAGGGAAATAGGGGTTTACAACAGTATTGATGCGCATCTGTTTATTGAGGACGATGGTCGTCTTTATCTGTCGTGGGGAAGCTATGGGGGCGGTTTATACGCCATTGAACTTAGCGCCGACGGTCTTTCCATAAAACCGGGCGCACAGAAGGTACAGCTGACATCTTCTAATTTCGAAGGCTGTATGATACATAAGCACAATGGATATTATTATCTTTTCGCATCTACCGGAACATGTTGTCAGGAGCTGAATTCTACTTATACGACTGTTGTAGGACGCTCCACAAATTACTTCGGACCATATGTTGACCGTGCCGGCGGACGCATGCTGGACGGCAAGTATCACATTGTGATTTCAAACAATCGTTACTTCAAGGGCACCGGACATAACTCTGAAATTATTACCGATGATGCGGGTAATGACTGGATTTATTATCATGCTTACGATGCAGAGAAAAGAGCGTGGCATGAACAACGCATTTTTATGATGGACCGTGTGCAGTGGCTTGACGACTGGCCTCTGATAAATGATGGATACCCATCGTATTACCGCACTTCTGCTCCGGTAATACGCTGACTGTTATTGATATAATATATAAGGCGGAGGACATTGCCCTCCGCCTTATATATTTTGGGGATAAACTCTTGATGCCGCTGTAAAAACGCGTACACCATCATGCGGCGGATTGTATTTATTATAGCGGGAAGACATGCCGGCATTCCGCTATATGAGAATATGAGAGATGAAATTGCCGGGGTTTAAATTCAGTTTTGGAGCATTGGCTTTTTTTCGCTATATTTGTGAGCTAATAAGTTTTTTGCGGCGCATATGTGGCAGCTGCATATTTATATAATTTGTGAAATATAATATACCGTCATTATTATTATTACCATGCTAAAAACAATAGTTTCACACCGTCTGATCGGTGTTGTTTTCTCTGTTATGTGTGCGTCGTGGGCTATGGCCGATGCGCCGACAGGCTATTATTCCTCATGCGAGAATAAAGGTGGCGCGGCTCTTTTGTCGGCGCTGAATACCAAGGTTGGGCCACACACAGTTGTGTCATATGATGGATTGTGGTCACTTTATACCACATCGGATGTGGATGCCAACGGCAAACTCTGGGACATGTATTCTACAAAAAGATGGACTCCCGGCAGAGAGAAATGTGGCAATTATAAATATGTGGGCGATTGCATAAACCGTGAGCACTCTTTCCCAAAAAGCTGGTTTAACGATGCCAAGCCAATGTACTCTGACGCGTTTCATCTTTATCCCACTGATGGTAAAGTGAACGGGCAGCGTTCCAATTTCCCTTATGGCGAGTGCGCAGGTGGCACCACTTTACCGTCAAATGGGGGTATAGACGCTTTGGGTAAACTCGGCAAATCAACATTTGCGGGTTATAGCGGCACGGTTTTTGAACCTGTTGATGAGTATAAAGGCGATTTTGCCCGGAGTTATTTTTATATGGCTGCTGCCTATAATGACAAGATTTCGTCATGGCATTCCGACATGCTTGCCGGCAACAAATACCCCTGTTTTTCAACATGGGCAGTGAATCTGTTGCTCAAATGGCATCGACAGGACCCGGTGAGCCAGAAAGAGCTTGACCGTCAGGAAGCTGTTTATGCAAGCCAGAAGAACAGAAACCCGTTTATTGATCATCCTGAAATGGTGGAATATATATGGGGTGATAAAAAGACAGGGGTATGGACCTCATCAGCATCTTCTGAACCGGAACTTACACTGCCGGTGAACGGCTCTACGGTAAGCATGGGCTCATGTGGTGTAGGTGTGGCCCGCAGCATAAAAATGACTGTAAAAGGCACTTCACTTAAAGATGCTGTCAATGTAGCGGTATCCGGAGCGGGATTCAGTGTGAGCCCAACCACTTTGAGTGCGGCTAATGTGAATTCAGCCGATGGAGCGACGGTTACAGTCACTTATACGGCTCCCAAGGCAGGAAACGCTACCGGTGTCCTGACAGTCAGGAGTGGATCTTTGACAAACACAGTAACGCTGACTGCCACAGGCTATGACGGACTTCCCGCATCAGCCCCGACTAATATAAGCGATGAAAGTTTTGTGGCTCATTGGACAAATATAGGAGATACGGACGCAAACGGATGTTACACTCTCACTGTCCTTGAAAGCAACGGTGAGACTGTTGACACTTATCCGCGTTCAGTAATGGCTGCCGACGAAGCCTATCTTGTTGACGAGCTTGTAGCATCCACACCCTACAGCTATTATCTGACAACGGCATCAGGCATCAAATCAAATGTCATTAATCTCACAACAGCAGCGCCTATCCCGTCAATACAGTTCCTCTATGACGGCGATCTTTATCTCACTGCCGAACCCGGTGTGCCTTCTGAAGCCTATGAGATCATACTTGATGTAGAAAATGTATCCGAGGACATAACATTGAGTGTCACCGCTCCATTCCAGCTAAGCACAGACAAAAACAACTGGGCCGAAAGTGTTGTTGTCTCTCCGCAGGAAGACCGCTTTTTCCTACGCCTGAACAGCGACAGCGAAGGCAGCTTCACGACAACAATAAAGGCGGTTGCCGGTGAATATATCACTGATGATACAGAGGTTTCAGGCATGGTCAGCCTCTCACCCACTTTCTTCGAGGACTTTGAAAAGGAAGCTCCCGGTGGATATAATACAAGCGGAGGCACAGTGAAAGGAACATTCAGTGACTGGTATGTGTTTGAAGCCGGTGTCTACGGTGTGAAGAATGAGGCATATGAAGGCTCGAACTATCTGCGTACAAGCAAGAAAGAGACAAGTTATGCATATACCCTCTCCCCGAAACGGAATGGTGTTGGCGTTGTGACATTCTATGCGGCACCCTGGGCAGCCACAGAAAGCGGCAAACTTGATGTCCAGACATCGACTGACGGTGGCAAAACATGGACAACCGCCGGAACCGTCAATGTGGAAAGTGCTGCGGCCAAGGAATACAAGAAATACACGGTCACTGCCAATGTGAGCGGAGATGTGCATCTGCGTTTCCAGCAGACATCCGGCGGACGCTTCCTGATTGACAATATAGAGGCATCTGATTTCCGCTCAGCCATAGAAGGTGTGGAGAGTGACTATCATTCATGGACAGCATACAGCCTGAACGGACGTCTTGTCATTGATCTTGCTGAGGATTCACAGGTTGCAGTGCACGGTGTTGACGGCATAACATATTTCCGCGGCACGATGCATGCCGGCACTAACGAACTCAACCTTATGAAAGGGCTGTACGTTATTGTTGTTGATGACTTCACACGCCGTGTACTTGTAAAATAAACACGATAAATAGACAGAGATCACCAGACATGGAACAATTTACGCGTACCGAGCTTCTTCTTGGCCCTCAGGCAATGAAGGCGCTCGGCAACGCGCGTATAATTGTTTTTGGAGTTGGCGGAGTTGGATCCTGGTGTGTCGAGGCTCTTGCGCGTTCAGGCGTGGGCGCCCTGACAGTTGTTGACAGTGACACGGTTGACATCAGCAACATAAACAGACAGCTTGTTGCTGACCGTAACACTATCGGACAAATGAAAACCACGGTCATGGCCCGACGCATATTTAACGTTAATCCGTCCTGTCACATTGAAGGGGTCGCCGCATCATATGACAGCGACACCTCATCCGCATTTGATCTTGACAGCTATGATGTTGTTGTAGATGCTATTGACAGTGTGGCCTCCAAGGCACATCTCATCGCCACCGCCACCCGATGCCGGCATGCCCGGCTTGTCTCATCGATGGGCGCTGCTCAGAAAGCAGACGTATCCAAAGTCAGGACAGACTGGTTTGATAATGTCAGCGGCTGCCCGCTTGCGCGTGCTCTGCGCAGCAAATTCAGACAGACGGATCTGCGCCCATGGCGCAAGTTCAGATGCGTCTATTCTCCCGAACTTGTTCCCAACAAACTTGAGACACCGGCACAGATGACAGCAAACGGTCTCAAACGCACTAACGGCACAATAGTCACCACCACGGCGACTTTCGGCATGGCATTGGCACAACTTGCCATTGAAAGTATATTGAAAAGAAATACGATTACCTGTTAATATTAACATAAACACTTTATTATGAATTACCTCACTAACGACAAACTTGTCATTGTAGGCGCTGCCGGCATGATTGGCAGCAACATGGCCCAGACAGCCATCATGATGGGTCTCACTTCTAAAATCTGCCTCTACGATCCGTATGCTCCCGGTGTGGAAGGTGTTGCAGAGGAACTGCGCCATTGTGGCTTTGAGGGTGTTGACATAACCTTCACCTCCGACATCAAGGAGGCTCTGACAGATGCCAAATATATTGTGAACTCAGGAGGTGCAGCCCGTAAGGCCGGCATGACCCGTGAGGATCTTCTCAAAGGCAATGCCGCCATTGCAGAAGAGTTCGGTAAGAATGTGCGTCAGTACTGCCCGGATGTACGCCACATCGTCATTATCTTCAATCCGGCCGACATCACCGGTCTGATTGCATTGCTCTATTCAGGCATTGAACCCTCACGTCTGACAACCCTCGCGGCCCTTGACAGCACACGTCTGCGTAGCGAGTTGGCTCTGCAGTTCCATATGCCGATGGATGCCATCACCGGCGCACGCACATATGGCGGTCACGGCGAGCAGATGGCTGTTTTTGCAAGCACCTGCAAGGTTGACGGAACACCTCTTACTGACATCATCGGCAGCGCCCAGTTCCCCGACACAGCATGGCAGGAACTCAAGCAGCGTGTTATTCAGGGCGGCAAGCACATCATTGACCTGCGCGGACGCTCATCATTCCAGAGCCCGGCATATGTATCAATCGAGATGATTGCCGCCGCTATGGGTGGCAAACCTTTCCGTTGGCCGGCAGGCACATATGTGAACAACGACCGCTATTCACACATAATGATGGCCACTGAGACCAACATCACCAAAGACGGTGTGACATGCACTCCGCTTAAAGGCACTCCCGAGGAAATGGCTGAACTTGACAAGAGCTACAAGCACCTGTGCACACTCCGTGACGAGGTGATTGCCATGGGCGTCATGCCTCCCATTGATCAGTGGAAAGAACTCAATCCGTATCTTGACAACAAGACTTGCTGATCAGGAATTCCCCTGACATAAACTTGCCGATACATCTGTTCCCACAATGGTACTGATGTATCGGCTTTTTTTAATGGATTGGTGTGCCTACCCGTTATTTGATAAGCGAATGGGCGGCTATGTAATTCATGAATGGCTGTTTGTAGTTGTCAGTCACAGTTATATAAGTGCCGTCAGGCATCGTGACGCGCATACGTTCAATCTCTTTTATCATGCGCATATTGACAATGAAAGACCTGTGCACCTGAACAAAATGCGACGGCAGACGGTCAAGCATCTTTTTCATTGAAGTGTGTGCGGCAAGCGGCTTTCCCTCGAGCGGGAAAATCTGTACGTATTCATTCATCCCCTTTATGTACATTATATCGGATATGCGTATGTTCACATACCTATAGTCCACTTTGACATAAAGGGAATCATCCATCGTTTGGGAAATGTCTGACGATGAGGCGGAGGAGGCTATGTATAGTTTGTTCACTGCCCGTTGGAAGTCAGTGAAGTCAAAAGGCTTCAGCAGATAGTCCACAGCTGAGTAACGGTAGGAGTCAACGGCATATTCTGAGTATGCTGTCGTGAAGACAATCATTGGCCGGGAAGGCATTGTGTCCAGAAAGGCCATACCATTGAGGTCAGGCATGTTTATGTCTATGAATATGGCATCAATTCTGTTGTCGGCAAGTATGGGTATGGCCTCATAGGGACTTTCGCAGAATCCCATGGGTTCAAGAAAAGGTATTTTTGCGATATAAGTTTCCAGTTTCTTGAGAGCCATAGGCTCATCATCTATTGCCAAACATCGTATCTGTTTCATAATTATAAGGGATAATGAGCGTTACGGAATACCATCCGGGATCGCTTTCGTCAACTTTCAAGGTGTGATTTTGTCCAAAGAGCAGATGCAGCCGTTTGCGCAGGTTGGACATGCCTATGCCGCCGGCTGTTGCCACAGTCATCTTGTCATTGTCAGGACGAGTGTTGCGGCATACAAGTTTTATATTACCGTCAGAAACGCTCAGGTTGATATCGAATCTGGAATGTTTCACATAGCTCACGCCGTGTTTGAAAGCGTTTTCTATGATGACAATGAAAAGCAGCGGCGGCAACATGATTCCCTCGTCGGGATGGTGGGGCAAATGCAGGTCAATGCTGACTTTCTTCTCTGAATAGCGTTTGCGCAACAATGTGATGTAACTGCTTATGAAGTCAATCTCATGCTTGAGCGAGATGCGCCCGCGCGCTCCTTCGTAGAGTACGTAACGCATAAGCTGGGACAGATCCATGATCATCTCCTGTGCTGTGGCCGGGCTGATCTCCACCATTCCATGAATGTTATTGAGGGTATTCATGAAGAAATGGGGATTCAACTGGCTCTTGAGATATTCAAGTTCCTGTTCCAGCTGTTTCTTTTCCATGTCGGTGTTGCGTTCCTGCTCTTTTACATATTTCTGGAACACAGCTGTTGACAGGTTTGCTCCCACAAGCAGGATGGCTATTGCCATGTCCAGGGCAAAAGGTTTCTGCCCTTTGGGAGGTCTGCCAATGGCTTTATCATGGAATTTGTCATTTGGCGGACCTTCCGGGTGGGGTCTTTCCGGGTTGTGTCTTTCAAATGGGGGCGGACCGGGTGGATCAGGACGCATGTCTGCAACTTTGTTTTCCGGATGCCGGTGCTTGGGTGGCGGAGCTGTGAAACAGGCATAAACTCCGAATGTACCCAACAGTAAAACGGCACACAACGCATATGTCTTGTAGTGGTTGCGCATGAAAAGGTAGCGCACCAATATGAAATGGTGTATCAGGAACAGAATTATGAACGGAATCATGAATTCAATTACCATCCAGATGCCTCGAGGCTGGTAATTGGGGCTGCTGGTGAAAGATATCACCATGTACACGATTGGAGTGATGATTACCGGAAGCCATAGACAGACTCCCATTATACGTGGTTGGCGCAATCCGTTTATATTCATGAAAAAATATGCTTTTGTGCAAAGTTAAAAGAATTTTTGAAACATAAAAAAATCAGTACGCCGCGCAATATGCGAAAAATGGAGCGTTTGGCTTGCGTTTGCTTAAAATGACAACCATTTTACAGAAAAAAACAATCCATTCATTGATTCTTTTTGTGTGAGAATTTTTTTGTCAATATCTTTGAGACCGTAAAAACTTAGACTGATGAAAAAACTACTACTTGCATTTATCGTTGTGTCAGGCGCTCTGACGGCGTCGGCCTACGATTTTCCTTATCTGACATTCCACAGTCAGGGCGGCGCTGTAACCTCGTTGCCTGTTGATGGATTGACAATGAATTTTGAGAACGGACATCTTGTGGCAACCCATTCGAAGGGGACTGTGAAGCTTTCTGTGGCTGATCTTGAGAAGATGGTTTTTACTTCAGATCCGTCAGGCGTCAATGACATTATTTCCAATGGCGATAGTGACGGAGTGGAGGTGTTCAGCCTCACCGGAGTGAAGATTGGCTGCTATGCGTCTGCCGCGGATGCGGCAAAGGACATTGCAGTGCCGGGAGTGTATATTGTAAAACAAGGTGACACCGTCAAAAAAATCGAGATAAAATGAGACGTATATATACATTTATAGCAGCGGTCGTTGCAGTTCTGTGCATGTCGGCCCAGACGCTGAATATCAAGGTAGGACAGGTCATATATGCGGTTCCCGCCATTCAGGCCGGCGAAATGGTATATGAGAATGGCAGTAATCTCACTGTTATGGGAAAAACTCTCTCGTTGGCAGATATAACCGGGATGTATGTGGATGCAACGGAAGTTGTTGACAATATGGTGTCTGTGAATTACAACGGCACATCTGCCACTATCACTGTTGCCGGCAATGTGGCACGATATATTGAACCGTCTGTGACAGGCGCTGAGGTCAGCATTGTGCAGAGTGCAGAGGTCAGTGAACTTACATGCGGGGAGATAACCTACAGACTGACCGGCGCATCAGACAATGGCCTCTTTCATATGGAAGGTTCGTACAAATCAACCGTTGAACTGGCCGGTCTGAGTCTGGCATGCACCACCGGAGCGCCTATAGACATACAAAACGGCAAACGGATAGTCCTCAGTTCAAAGAATGGTACGGTGAACGCGCTTTCTGACTGCTCAGGCGGTACGCAGAAAGGGTGCATTGTGTGCAAGGGACATCTGGAACTCAAAGGAAAAGGAACGCTGAACGTAAGCGGAAACACCGCGCATGCCATATATGCCAAGGAATATATTGAGATGAAGAATGTCACGGTGAACGTTCTCAAGGCGGTGAAGGACGGTGTGAACTGCAACCAGTATTTCACTATGGAAAGCGGCACACTGAATATAAGCGGTGTGGGCGATGACGGATTGCAGGTTTCTTTCAAAGATGATGTTGATCGCGAGCCTGAGGATACAGGCAGCATCACCATCAGTGGCGGTGACATCAAGGTCAGTGTGACAGCCGTTGCAGCAAAAGGCATCAAGGCCGACGGCGATGTCACTGTTACAGGCGGAAATATTGAGATTTCAACATCCGGCAGTGGAAAATGGGATGCAGCCGATGTCAAGACAAAGGCATCGACGTGTATCAGCGCCGACGGTAATATGGCTGTCAAGGGCGGAACGTTTAATCTGACATCTTCCGGAGGCGGAGGCAAGGGCATAAGTTGCGACGGCGATCTGACTGTTGATGCCGGCACAATAACTGTCACTACAACAGGAGGCATGTTCGCGTATGTGAACGGAACCACCAACGATAACTATACCGGAAACACTGATAACCTTGCAAGTGATTACAAATCATCGCCCAAAGGAATCAAGGCCGATGGAAACGTTACAATCAACGGCGGATTTTTCAACATAAAGACCACCGGAAACGGCGCCGAAGGCATAGAGAGTAAATCTGTCCTTACGGTAAATGACGGCACTATAGTGATAAATGCCCGTGATGATTGCATGAACTCATCGAGCCACATGTATATAAACGGTGGTGACATCACAGTTATAGCTACAGGCAACGATGCGCTTGATTCCAATGGCAACATGTACATAGCAGGCGGTGTGATCCGTGCGTTTGGCGCCGGAGCGCCTGAGTGTGGTCTGGACGCCAATGAGGAGGAAGGCTATTCGGTAGTCTTTACCGGAGGTATGGTTCTGGCTGTTGGCGGCGGTAACTCCGTTCCCTCCACAGACGCTTCCACGCAGGCTTATGTGACCGGCTCCGGATCAGTTACAGCCGGCCAGACCGTGTCAGTGGGAAATGGCACAACTACTTTGGCAACATTTACGGTTCCTGCTGATTATACGGGCAGCACGCAGGGAGGTGGCAACAGGCCATTCGCTGCTCCCGGCGGCGGTGGACCTGGAGGAGGCCCCGGCGGACAGGGCGGAGGTATTCTTATCACTTGCCCGGGTCTGGTGTCAGGAAGTTCCTATACCCTTACGGTCGGTACCACAACATCTACAGTGACGGCAGCCCTGAAAGGGTCATCCGGCGGCATCCGTCCCTGAAAAACTTTTAAACCTTTGTTGACACACACAGTCTATTAAAATGGTAGGATAAATTTATAAATGGTAGGATAAATCAGAGGGGTAAGCTAATGAAATTGGTATGATTAATAACAAATGGCACTCGGAGTGCTTCACTTGTTAGGAAAAGAGAGGTCAGCGCCTCTCTTTTTTTGGTATGGAAAAGATTGCAAGCCCCTTTAAATGAGGTATTCCTCTATGTCTGTTGGAATGGGGTCAGAGGGTTGCGCCGGTGGCAGTGACGGGCTGGCCCATGAAGATTTTGGCCATTGAGGCGAACCGGTCGGCGCGTTCTGTTGTCATGAACGTGGCATCGGCGCCTTTGTCAAGGCATGAGTCCATCTCCGGATGCCGGCGAAGGTAGTCGGCAAGGCTGTCGGCAACAATCTCCCCTTGCGGGATAATTCTTATCCGTTCATCAACAAGGGGACGTATTTTTTTGTAAAGGAGGGGATAGTGTGTGCATCCAAGAATTATGGAGTCAATGAGCGGATCAGCCTTCATGAGGGCGTTTACGTCTTTCGCAATGAAATAGTCGGTGCCGTCACCGTCAGCCTCTCCGTTTTCCACCAACGGCACCCACATGGGGCAGGCATGTCCGGTGACAGTAAAGCCGGGGTGTAGTTTGGCTATTTCAAGATCATAGCTCTTTGATGCGATTGTTCCCGGCGTTGCAAATACACCTATATGGCCGTTCGCAGTAACTTTTCCAACGAATTCGGCTGTGGGACGTATCACCCCTAATATGCGTCGCGACGGATCCTCGCTGACTGGCAGCCAACGCTGCTGGATGGTGCGCAGGGCCTTGGCCGAGGCGGTGTTGCAGGCAAGGATGACCAACGGACATCCTTGACGGAAAAGAAAGCGGACAGCCTCGAGGGTGAATTCGGTGACGATGTCAAATGAGCGTGTGCCGTATGGGGCACGTGCATTGTCACCAAGATAAAGGTATGAGTATTGTGGAAGGCGCTGACGCAGGCTGCGGAGAATGGTCAATCCTCCGTAGCCTGAATCAAATACGCCTATGGGGCCGTGTGATGCCACCTGGATAACGCTTTCTTATTTGCCGAGGCGTTTCTTGATGGCCTCTGTCTCCGCTTCATAACCGGGCTTCTCAAGCAGCGCGAACATGTTGCGCTTATAGTTTTCCACACCGGGCTGGTTGAAGGGATTGATGCCCAGCATGTAGCCGCTTATTCCGCATGCGCGTTCAAAGAAGTATATGAGCTGTCCCAGACAGTCTTCATTGATAGTGTCTATGGTTATGGTGATATTGGGCACGCCTCCGTCCAGATGAGCCAGACGTGTGCCGGTCTCGGCCATCTTGTTGACCTGGTCTATGTGCTTGCCTGCAATGTAGTTGAGGCCGTCAAGATTGTCGGCATCGGTGGGGATTGTCAGGCTGTGGGCGGTGTTGGTTACGGAGACAACTGTCTCGAAAACGGTGCGTTCGCCGTCCTGTATCATCTGGCCCATTGAATGCAGGTCAGTGGAGAAATCAACTGAAGCGGGGAAGATGCCTTTATGGTCTTTGCCTTCGCTTTCGCCGTAGAGCTGCTTCCACCATTCTCCCAGATAGTGCAGGCGGGGAGTGTAGTTGACAAGAATCTCAATTTTTTTGCCGTCGCGATACAGGATGTTTCTGGCCTCGGCATAGGTTGCGGCAATGTCATCGGTCTTGCATCTTGTCTCCATTTTGCGTGCGCCTTCAACCAGCGCGTTTATGTCATATCCGGCTACGGCTATCGGCAGCAGGCCCACGGGGGTGAGCACGGAGTAGCGTCCGCCCACGTTGTCATCAATAACAAATGTGCGGTAGCCTTCGCGAGTGGCCAGTGTGCGCAGTGCCCCGCGTTTTGCGTCAGTGACGGCAACAATGCGTTGGGCGGCAATCTCACGTCCTTCAGCAGCTTCAAGCTGTTCTTTGAGGATGCGGAAAGCTATGGCCGGTTCTGTTGTTGTGCCTGATTTGGAGATTACTATTATGCCGAAGCGTTTGCCTGTCAGCAGGCTCTGGAGTTCAAAGAGATAGTCTTCGGAGATGTTCTGTCCGGCAAAGAGCAGTCTGGGTGCTCCCGGTTGTGCGGGACGGTAGGCGGCAAAACAGTCGGAGAGGGAATCAATGACGAATTTGGCGCCCAGATAGCTTCCGCCTATGCCTATGCAGACAACTATGTCGCAGCTCTCGCGCAGGGAACGTGCAACATCGTTTATCTCGTCGAGCAGAGCCTGTGTTGTGCGTGATGGCAGAGCAGTCCAGCCCAGAAAGTCATTGCCGGCTCCGCTGGCGCTGTCAAGAGTCTTTACGGCCGCGTCTTTGTCGGCGGCTGCGGCCTGCATCTGTGTCAGACTTACGGCCTGTGTTATGTCAATGTTGATGCTGTTCATGATTGTGAGTGTTAGATAAATATTGTTAGTGAATAGGTTATGTGAATTTCTCGCCCATTTTGCGCATTGCGTTGGCGGGTTTTATATGTCTGTAGAGTATGTCATAGACGGCTTCAAGTATTGGCATTTCAACCTCGTAGCGTTTATTGATGTCATGGATGCATTTTGTGCCGTAATAGCCCTCGGCCACCTGTTCCATTTCCATCTTGGCCGCTTTCACGGAATAACCTTTGCCAATCATTGCCCCGAAATTGTGGTTTCGCGAGAAGCGCGAGTAGGCTGTCACAAGCAGGTCTCCGAGATATACGGAGTCACAGATGTTGCGGGGGCGCGGGCTGACGGCGTCAATGAAGCGTTCCATCTCGCGTATCGCGTTGCTGACAAGCATGGCCATGAAGTTGTCACCGTTTTTCAGGCCATGAATGATGCCTGCGGCCACGGCATAGACATTCTTGAGCACGGCGGCGTACTCTATGCCGTCTACATCGCTGCTTGTTATGGCGTGGGTATTTTTACCGGAGATGCATTCGGCGAAACCGGCGGCGCGGTCAATGTCCTCGCAGCCTATGGTGAGGTAGCTTGCGCGTGAGAGGGCCACTTCCTCGGCATGGCAGGGACCGGATATGACCAGTGTGTTTGTTGCCTGCACCCCGAATACGCGTTGCATATAGACGGTGATAAGCTCATTCTCGTCAGGGACAATGCCTTTTATGGCGGAGACTATGGCTTTCTGAGAGATGTCAACAGTGATCTTGGCCATGTGCTCTTTGAAATAAGGTGACGGAGTGGCCAGTACAAGAGTATCACAGCAGTTGCATATCTCGTTGATGTCACTTGAGAAGATTATGCGGTTCACGTCAAAATCAACATCGGTCAGATAAGCCGGATTGTGGCCGAGGCGCAGAAAATCCTCTATGCGGTCATCGCGGCGCATATACCAGTGTATTGTCTCGCAGTTTGTAAGGAGCAGTTTGGCCAGTGCTGTCGCCCAGCTGCCGCCTCCTAAAACGGCTATTTTACCCGGGAAATCCATAAGCGAAGTTGCGTTTGGATGATGTTCGTGTCAATTGGAGGCTGAATTGTTGTCCGCTTCTTTCTCCTGAGCCGGAACCGCTGTTTTCTGTGGCCGCATTGTCGGGAAGAAAAGCACCTCCTGAATGGCGGTCTGACCGGTAAGGAGCATCACAAGGCGGTCTATGCCGATACCGATGCCGGAAGTGGGGGGCATGCCGTATTCAAGAGCGCGCACAAAGTCTTTGTCAATGATCATGGCCTCGTCATCGCCTTTCTCGGCCAGGTGCATCTGGTCAACAAACCGCTGGTATTGGTCAATGGGGTCGTTGAGCTCGGAATATGCGTTGGCAAGTTCTTTTCCGTTGACCATCAGTTCAAAGCGTTCTGTGAGTCCGGGATTGTCGCGATGGCGTTTGGTGAGCGGAGACATCTCTATGGGGTAGTCAGTTATGAATGTGGGCTGAATGTATTTGCCCTCGGAGGTCTCGCCGAATATCTCATCGATGAGCTTGCCTTTGCCCATTGTGCTGTCAACTTCCACGCCAAGACTGCGGGCTGCTTCGCGTAGCTGATCCTCTGTCATGCCGGTGATGTCTATTCCGGTGTTCTCAAGGATGGCCTCGGTCATGGTCACGCGGCGATAGGGAGCCTTGAACGAGATGGTCTTGCCGTCAATCTCTATATCGGTGGTGCCGTTGACAGTCAGGCAGATGTGTTCAAGAAGCTGTTCTGTGAATTTCATCATCCAGTTGTAGTCCTTATAGGCCACGTAAAGCTCCATGCAGGTGAATTCCGGGTTGTGAGTGCGGTCCATGCCCTCGTTGCGGAAGTTCTTGCCAATCTCATACACGCCGTCAAAACCGCCTACAATCAGCCTTTTCAGATATAGCTCCGTGGCTATACGCAGATAAAGTTCTATGTCAAGACTGTTGTGGTGGGTGATGAACGGACGTGCCGATGCTCCGCCGGCAATGGTCTGGAGAATAGGGGTCTCAACTTCCATGAAGCCGTGGTCATCAAAGTAACGGCGCATGGCTGAAAGAATTTTTGAGCGTTTCACAAAGATTTCTTTCACGCCTTTGTTGACTATGAGGTCCAGGCAGCGGCGGCGGTAGCGCAGTTCGGGGTCTTCAAAGGCATCATAGGTCACGCCGTCTTTCACTTTTACTATGGGTAGCGGGCGCAGGCTTTTTGCGAGCACGGTCAGTTTGCGGGCGTGGATGGTGATCTCGCCGGTCTGTGTGCGGAATACATAGCCTTCTATGCCTATGAAGTCGCCTATGTCAAGCAGTTTCTTGAACACAACGTTGTAAAGGTCTTTGTTGTCATCGGGGCATATCTCGTCGCGCGATACATAGACCTGTATGCGCCCGTGAGAATCCTGAAGTTCCATGAACGATGCCTTGCCCATTATGCGGCGGCTCATTATTCTTCCTGCAACTGACACCTCGCGGGGCGGGTTCTGATCATCGTTGAAATTCTCGCGGATTTCATCGGTGAATCCGGTGATGGGAAATTCATCTGCCGGATAGGGATTTATTCCAAGATCGCGTATGGCCTGAAGGGAATTGCGGCGTATTATCTCCTGCTCGGAGAGATTGTCTGTTGTGTTTGTATTGCTCATGGCTTATGAAGTTCTCAATGTGTTCAATTTCAGTTAGTTGCAATTATGCACAATAATGCATCTACAAAGTTAGCGGTTTTAATCCGTATTCCAAAGCTTCCCCTCTTAAAATATCTAAATCAAAAGGAAAGACCGGGGCTTGAACCGCTCCGGTCTTTCCTTTTGGTTATTCTATAAAATCCAGAAGGTTTTACCAACCTCTAAGAGGGCGTTTGATGATGTGTGGATGTCAAGCCCTTTTATTTGCGGCCTTTCACTTTCTCGAGTTGTTTCTCAAGTGCTTCAAGGCAGAGGTCAATGGCTTCCTCGAAGGTATCGGCGGTTTTCCCGGCCACCATGTCGGCGGCGGGGGGAAGCACAACCTTGACAGTGGCTTCTTTGTTCATGGCTGTCTCTGGTTTGATAACTTTAAGGGTGACATCGAAGTCAGTCATATCTGGATAGTGGCGGGCCAGGCGTGTTGCTTTTTTGTTGATGAAGTCAGTGAGACGGTCGGCAATCTCGAAGTGGATGGCTTTAATGTTGATGTTCATGACTGTTTGTTTTTTGGGCGCGAGGATGCGCCAGTTTGTAATTGTTTTGTAGTTCTCGGTATGTTATATGTGTGTATATCTGTGTGGTTGCCAGCGAGGAATGCCCCAGAAGGCGCTGCACGGCTGTTATGTCGGCCCCGTTGTTGAGCATGTCGGTGGCAAAGGAATGCCGCAGGGCGTGCGGTGAGCGTTTGGCGGCACTTACGTTGCCGTCAAGATGTTTGTGGACTATGCGGTTGAGTAGCCCGTAATATATGGGACGGCCATCGGGACGTACAAAAAAGGTGTCTGTGGCGCTTGTGCCGACTGTTTCCGCCCGCAATGCTCTGTACTGTTCAATGGATCGGGCCAAACCGGGGCCGAAAGGAACCACGCGCTCTTTGTTGCGTTTGCCGGTGATGCGTATTTCTCCGCGGGCAAGGTCAACGTCGGCATCCTCAAGGCCTGTGAGTTCGGAGGCGCGCATGCCTGTCTCATAGAGCATGGTGAGTATAAGCATATCCCGTACGGCGGTGAAATCGCATGGATCTGTGCCGTCATCGGAGAGCGCTGTCATCATCTCGCGTTCCATGATGAATGAGGGCAGTCGTTTGGGGACAATGGCAAGAATGACATCGGCGGCCGGATTGGAGGTCATTCCGTGGTAGCGGCACATGTATGAGTAGAAAGACCTCAATGCGCTCATCTTCCATTTTACGGTTTGTGGAGTGATGCCTCGCGAAGCCATGTCGGCGGTCCAGAGCCGGATGTCATCAGCCGTCACAAGGCGGACATCTATTTCCCGGCGGTCGATGCCCGCTTCGGTGGCTGTGAACTCCAGCCATTCATTGAGGATAGTCTCATATGACTTGACGGTGCGCGCCGAATAGTTGAGTTCATGGCTGATATAGCCGATGAATCGGGCCACGTTGTTGTTTTCGGTATTGAAACGCCCTTGGGTCATAGATTGTCTACTTTCTGCGAATTTATTGCAAAGTTTTCAATCTTCCAAATTTTATGCTGAAAAATATTCACTCTGTCCCGTATACGTGCGTGCCTTTGCCTGATATGTGTTCAGCGCAGGACACCGGTAGACTTAGACATTCAGTCATCGTGGTGATGGTGGTGATGATGATGTATTGGTCCCGGTCTCAGAAATCTTGGTGCGGCGCCGTAATATGCTGCTTTGCGTGCCTCTTTCTGGGCTTTGCGGTAGTATTTGCGCGCTTTTTTTGCGTGCTTGGCAGCTTTCTTGTTGTAGTGGTGGTGATGGTGCCGGGGTGCAGGCACATAATAATATCCGGGAGCCGGGTCATACTCGTAATATGGCCCGTAAGAGTTGACGTTGAAGTTCATGCCGCCGGTTCCGGCACTGAGAGAAAAGGATATCTGTGCGGCGGCCGGTATCATGGCGGCGGTTGTCAGGGCTATGAGAAGTGAGGCTGAACGTTTCATGATGGTGTGCGTTTAGGAGTTCTTATCATTTTGCGGAGAGATCCGCTTATAATAAAGACGCACAAGCCGTGTGAAAAGTTCAGGATGGTGTGTGGCGCGGCACGGTCTCCACCCATTCGGAGATATGGCGCGCGGATGGTCCGTAGCTTACGGTGTCAGGGGGCACGATGCAGTAGGAGCAGAATGGTACCGGACGGTTTCTCAGTCTCTGGATGTCACGTACGCCGCGAATTTTCTCAACTTCAAGCCAGTCACCGTCCTGATGAGTGAAATCTGTGCCGCACGCCTTGTTGAGGTGGCTTACGCATCCGCTTATGGAACAGGGATATACGCGTGAACCTATTACAGAGATGCACCCGTTGTTGTAGCATTTGAAATGGGAGATGCGTCCGTTCTGTTCCTTGAGCGGATCAAGGGCAAAGCGGAAAAACGGGCTGTCGTCTGCCCGGTCTGCGAATATGCGCACGCGAGCTCCGTTGAGACGGCATGTCTCTTCGGCGTGCTGATAGTTGAAATTTATGGGATAGCGTGTGATGGCTATGATGCAGTCAGTGTTGCGGACAGCTTCCCAGAACCGGTCATCCATGCGCTCAAGCATGATGCCGTTGGTGAATATGTACATGTCCTGTGTGGGAAAGTTGCGCCGCAGGGCCTGCATGGCCTCCGGCAACGCCGGGTAAAGAAGTGTCTCCCCCCCTATCAGGTACACGTCACGGATGCCTGTGGCGCATGTGCGGCCCAGATGCTGCATGGATGCTTCAAGGCGGCTGAGGTCGGCAAACTCTTTGGCGGCAAGCGGCGAATAGTGGGTGCATCCTTTGCAGTTCAGGTTGCAATAGTCTGTAAGGATGAACTCAAGCCTCAGTGGCGCTCTGCGCATTGCCCGCAGTTGACGCACTGCCCGTATCATCTTTTTTATGGGATTTGCCATGAGGGAGGCTTTAAGGCAACGCGAGGATTAGTGCTTGTGCGGCCACAACGCGCAGGAACATAGTGAGCGGATAAACGGTTGAATATGCCACGGCAGGCTGGTCGTTGCCGGTAGAGCCGGTTGCATAGGCCAGTGCGGGTGGGTCGGTGCAGCCTCCTGAAAACAGTCCCATGATACTCAGGAAATTGATTTTGTAGCGTTTGCGGGCAATGATACCGATTGTGATAAGTGGAACCACCGTAATCACAAAGCCCCAGATAACCCACCACATGCCACGTATGCTGAACACAACGTCACCAAATCCTTTTCCGGCGGCAATGCCCACTGAGGCAAGGAACAGACATATGCCAAGTTCACGCAGTAGCAGCGACGCCGACGATGATGTGTAGGTGACAAGTTTTGCTTTGTATCCGAACCGGCTCAGCAGTATGGCCACCACAAGGGGACCGCCGGCCAGACCCAGTTTCATGCCGAAGCCTATGTTTATGCTGCCGAGGATGATACCCAGGATTATGCCCACGAAGATGGTGATCAGGTTGGGCTGGTTGAGGCGTTTCATGGAGTTGCCCAGACGTGCCGCCAGGCGCTCTATGTCATCAAGATCACCGACAACAGTCAGACGGTCACCCATCTGCAGGCGCAGGTTTGGCGTGGCCAGAAGGTCTACGCCGGCGCGGTTTACACGGGTGGCGTTCAGCCGGTAGCCGTTGTGCAGCCGCAATGATCCGAGTGTGATGCCGTTATATTCACTCTTGGTGATGAGTATGCGGCGTGAGTAAACCGGTGTGCGCGTTGTCTGCCAGTCCATGGTCTCCTCAGTGCCGAGCACGGCGCGGAAGCGGTCGGCGTCAGTGGCTGAGCACACAATGAGCAGAAAATCGTCGCAGTTGATCTGCGTTGTGCTCTTGGGTATGATTATGTTGCCGTCAGGGGTCATCATGCGTGACACCACAAAGTTGCAGTTTATGACATCGTGGAGCTGCAGCAATGTGCGTCCGTCTATGAGTTTGTTGGTGACTTTGATTGTGAGCAGGAATGGCTTGAGTTGTGAGTTCTGGGCGTCTTCCTCTATGCTTTTCACCTCGTCGGGAACTTTGATTGAGAAAATTCCCTTGACGACAAACATCGAGAGGATTATTCCCACCACGCCAAGCGGATAAGCCGCGGCGTATCCCTGAGCCATCACATTGGCAGCTTCGGCGCCACCCTGCATCTGGGTCACAGCCTGTTGGGCTGCCGCCAGTCCGGGAGTGTTGGTTATGGCTCCGCTCATCACGCCCACAAGCGCGCTCTTGTCTGTGATGTTTCCGAAATAGTAGATACCCAGTGCTATTATGACACTAAGCCCCACTCCCAGCACAGCCAGTCCGTTCATTACCACGCCACCATGCTTGAATGACGAGAAGAAACCGGGTCCCACCTGCAGGCCTATGGAGAAAATGAACAGAATCAGGCCGAACTCGCGCAGGAACTTCAGTATGTTTTCATCAACAACATAGCCGAACTGGCCCATTATGATGCCTACAAAAAGCACAAATGTCACGCCGAGGCTGACACCGAGAATTTTCAGCTTGCCAAGAAAAATGCCGGCGGCAATGACAAAAGAATACAAAATAAGTGTAGAAGCTATCGTAGTGCTGCCGGGGGCTATTAAATCACGAATCCAATCCATCTGTTCGCTTTTTCTTGTTTTTTTGAAATTCGCGCAAAGTTACAAAAAATAAGGCAATGTGTTATGGATTGTTTATAAATTATTGTTATCTTTGCGAGTGTATTGTAAAAAATATTGGAGTCGGCATGTGTACTCCTGCCATTATCGCTGAAAAACATGCATAGGTCCGCTGAAAGCAATATGATCATTGAAAATTCACTAAAATAATATTTTTCTTTCACTTAAAAACATCTTTATGAAGAAATTTTTACTTTCACTGGCTACGGTAGCCCTCGGTTTCGGGTTTGCCCAGGCAGCTGACATCACCGATGTCATCAATCAGGCGGCCACCGGCATATCCGGTACCACCTACAAGTCTGCCACCATCACCACCACAAACTCAGGCGCCGAGTATGCCGTGCAGTGTGCAGGTGACAAAGGATCTGTGCAGATGCGCAGCAACAATAACAACTCAGGCATTGTGTCCACCAAGTCAGGGGGTACAGTGAAGAGCGTCAGCATCACATGGGAACCCTCCACAGCAGCTGCCCGCGTGGTCAGCATCTACGCCTCGGCAAAGGCCTACACCAACCCTACCGACCTCTATGCGACAGGTCTTGAATATGTGGGTCAGCTGAAACGCGCCGATGCCACTGAGTCAAACGGCTATGTCACCACTCTTGACATTCCCGGTGACTATCAGTACGTGGGTGTACGTTCAGCCTCAGGCGCTGTATACCTGATGTCAGTCGATATCACATGGGACAGCAACGCCACTCCTCCGGCAGTCGCTCTTCCGGTCATCAGTTGTGCAGACAACAAAGTGACCATCACCGCTGAAACCGGTGCCACCGTCTACTACACAGTCAATGGCAATGATCCCACAACCTCATCAACAAAGTACACTGGTCCTTTCCCCATCACAGAGACAGTGACCGTCAAGGCTATCGCCGTGAAAGGTTCAGACCAGTCAAAGGTTGCCACCTACACCGCCAACTACGTTGGTGTCTATGCTGATTTCGCTGCTCTCGTCGCAGCCGGCAAAGGAGCATCAGGCATGGTTTCAGGTCCCCTCACCGCAATCTATCAGAACGGAACAAGCCTCTACATGAAAGACTCCAAGGGCGGCTACATGCTTCTGTTTGGAAGCGCCGGTCAGACAGGTCTTGTCAACGGCGACACATTCAGTTCAGTCAGCGCCGCAGTAGGTGAATACGGCGGTCAGCCCCAGCTTGTGGCTCCCATCGCACTGGGAACAAAGAGCACAGGTGCAGCTGTCGAGGCAGAAGAACTCGGCCTTGACGAATTCTCAGCTGAACTGGTATACCACTATGTCAAGATTGTAGGAGTCAACTTCACCGGCACCAACGGCACATCACGTGTCAACTTCACCATCACTGACGCTGACGGCAACACCCTTCAGGGCCGCAACAATTTCAACCTTGATCTTGCTGACGGCGAGAACTTCACGGTATATGGCTTCGTAACTGTTTACAATGGAACAGTCCAGATCTATCCTATCAGCGTGAATGGCGGCACAGAAATGGAAAAAGTTGAGACTCCGGCGTTCAATCCCGCAGCAGGTGAAGTTGAGGAAGGTACATCCGTAAGCATCACATGCGCTACCGCAGCAGCCAAGATATACTATACTCTTGACGGCAGCAAGCCCTCTGTTTCATCCACTCTCTACAACGGAACTCCGATTGTCATCAATGAGACTACAACGGTTAAAGCCATCGCAGTTGCCGACGGTATGTCTGATTCAGAGGTTGCAACCGCAACATATACAGTTGTTCCTCGCGGCACACTCATCGCCACATTCAACTTCACGGCTGACGGCAACATCAAGAGCCTGACAACAGACAATACCTTTGCTCCCGCCAACCAGAATGTTGATGAAAACGCCCTTCTTGGCCGCACATTTGTCAACGGCCCCGTTACCATGTGGGTAAGCCTTACTGGCGAAAGCGGTAATGGCGGACGCTGGTGGGCAGCCACACAGGGTCAGGAAGCCCGTGTATATGGCGGCAGCACAATCAACGTAAGCATAAATGCCAACGGCTACCGCATCACATCAATTTCATTCACTCAGAACACCGGAAGCACAAACTGGATGGCTGATCAGGAGATCGTCGCATCTTCAAAAGGTGACGTTGTTGAAGGTGGTGAATGGACAGCTGCCAACAAGACCTGGACAGCACCTGCCGGCATTGTGACAGACTTTGCTCTCAAACTCACCGGAAAGAGCGGTCGTGACAGCTTTGCAGCCCTCACCGTAAACTATGTACGTGACGATGCTGCCCAGAGCGCAGTAGACAATATTGCCGCTGACAATGACGAGAATGCTCCTGTTGAATATTACAACCTCCAGGGTGTGCGTGTACAGAATCCCGCCAACGGTCTGTACATTGTAAAACAGGGCAATAAAGTATCAAAACAGCTCATTCGCTGATAAGATATTTCTGATACATAAAAAAGACGGGGGCCGGCGGCCTCCGTCTTTTTTATGTATATATAACCTCTGTCTTTTTTTATGTATAAATAGTAGAGGGGTTGCGCGGAAAAATACCGTGAAAAGGCGATTGCCGTTAAAAGGGGACTCGCGTAAATTTGCAGTCTGAAAAAATGAGACCGATCATATGTCACGACTGCATCTTGCCATTATAACACTGCTATGTGCCTGCACGGTATATGCCCTGCCTGCGAAAACCGGCGTCTCTGACACTGTGCCGGAGCTTCCTGACAGTGTTGGCGGCAGAAAGGTGGAGCAGTTGCGCGAGGTTGTTGTCACGGCAAGTGAGACACGCGGACTGACAAGCGGCTCACGCATCGACCGGGCCGCCATGCAGCATCTGCAGCCCACCAGTTTTGCCGATCTGCTTGAACTTCTGCCCGGTAACATCAGCAAGGATCCGGACATGGGCAGCGCGGCAACCATCACTCTCCGCGAGACAGGTGGCCGCACCGCGACGGGGGCTGAAAGCCGCCTTTCAGATGACTATGCGATTACATCTCTCGGCACATCTTTTGTGGTTGACGGCGCTCCGGTCAGCAATGATGCCGACCTTCAGAGCGTGCCATCGGGCGGTGATTCGCCCTCGGCAAAAAGGTCAGTGGTAAACCGTGGTGTGGACATGCGTGCTCTTGCCACTGACAATATAGAGAGCGTGGAGGTTTTGCGCGGAATACCCTCAGCAGAGTATGGCAATCTGACCTCGGGAGTGGTTAATATAAAGCGTCTGAGAGGGTCCACGCCTTTCACAGCGCGTTTCAAGGCCGACCAGTACAGCAAACTGTTCGCGGCAGGCAAGGGATTTTCCACCGGTGTGGGTCGTGTCATCAACCTTGATGCCGGCTACCTGGATTCAAAAGCCGATCCACGTGATAATCTTGAGAATTTCAAACGTATAAATATCTCCGGACGCACCAATATGGAGTGGTTCACGCCAAAGGTGCAGTATACCCTACGGGCCTCTCTTGATTTCAACACCACTATTGACAATGCCAAGACAGACCCTGACCTGAGCTACAACAAGATTGACGAGTACAAGCAGACGGTGACCCGTTATACATTCAACGCCGAGGGCGCACTGAGATTCCCGATGCTTAAGGTCATTGACGGCGTATCCCTGAACTTCAACGCAGTCTATGGCCGTGACCGGCTTGAACGGCGCCGCCAGGTTGCTCCGCAGCGGGCATCGGTGGCACCGACAACCATGTCCGAGGGTGTCCATGACGGACATTACCTTTTAGGTGAATATATCGCCGATTTCCTCAGTGACGGACGCCCGTTGACGCTTTTTGCCAAGGTAAAGGTGTCAGGGGGTGTGTCATTGGGAACGGTGGCGCACAGCTACAAGGCCGGAGTGGAGTGGAATTTCTCCAAGAACTATGGGCGCGGCCAGGTGTATGACCTCACACAACCATTGTCGGCATCATGGACAACGCGTCCGCGGCGGTTCAGTGAGATCCCCGCGCTGAATGTCCTCTCATCATTTATCGAGGACCAGATGACATGGCTGTTGCCGCAGGGACATGTTCTGGAGGGACAGGCCGGTCTGCGCACAATACAAGTAACCGGGCTTGACAGCCGTTACAGGCTTGCGGGCCGTGTGTACCTTGACCCGCGCTTCAATCTGATGTGGCGTCTGCCGGCACTGAATGCAGCGGGCCGTGATATGAAATTCCATATCGCCGCAGGGTGGGGAGTGTCGACACGCATGCCGACGGTCGACTACCTTTTCCCGCAGGTGCATTATAATGATATCACGGAGCTTAACTACTATCATGCAGCCGCACCTCTTGACTACAGCCGCATAGTGTTGCGCACATATATTGAGAATCCTACAAACTATGACCTGCGTCCGGCACGTAACCATAAATGGGAAGTGCGTTTCGGTTTCGATGCCGGACCATGGCGCATGTCGGCGACATATTTCGATGAGCGCCTCAACGACGGTTTCCGCTATTCAACCCTCTACAGACCATATGCATTCCGTCAGTATGACGCCTCGGGTATAGATGCGGCCTCACTGACCGCTCCTCCCGATGTAGCAATGCTGCCCTATCAGGACGTCACCCGTCTGGACGGTATGAGCCGTGTCACAAATGGCAGCCGTATCCACAAACGAGGCGTGGAGTTTACGCTGTCCACACCGCGATGGCGTCCTGTCGCCACACGTCTGATAGTGAGTGGCGCATGGTTCAGGTCACTTTATTCAAATTCGCAGCAACTCTACACTCCTGTCAATGATGTGGTGGGAAATGTTGCCGTCTCTGACAGATATGTTGGCCTTTATGATACCAATGACGGCCGTGTGAACTCACAGTTCAACACAAATTTCACTTTTGACACTCAGGTGCCGCGATGGGGACTTGTGTTCACCACCTCCGTGCAGTGCATGTGGTATGTGCGCACGCGGAGACTCGCCGAGAACGGTAATCCGACGTGCTACATCAGCTACATTGACGGAGAGGTTCATCCTTACACCGAGGCTGACCGCAATGATGTGATGCTCCAGTATTTGGTGAAACGTTATAATCCGCTCAGTTTCGCCACCCAGACTGTTCCGACGGCTGTGTATGTCAATTTCAAGGCGTCGAAAAAGATTGGCCGCATACTGACCATCTCGGCATTTGTCAACCGCATTGTGGACTGGCTGCCTGATTATAAAAGCAACGGGCTTACCATACGGCGTCACTCAGATGCATATTTCGGTATGGAGATGAGCCTTACAATATGAAACAGTAAACAAAACAAATAAATTTTAAGATGAGAATAACAAGCATAATTGCGGCTATGGCCGTACTGCTGATGTCAGCCACAGCAGTCTCATGCTCAGACAGCCCCGGAGGAGATGTCGTTGAGACTGTCCCCGTGTCCGTAACAATAGAGCATCCTGCCGATATGGCCGATGCCACACTTGTCAGTGAGGAATACACCTTTACAAACGTCAATACGGCGCAGGTGACCCGCGTGTCATCAGCCGATGACCTGAATCTTGAGGCCGGTCTGTATGACATCATGTATCAGGGACAGTACAAGACCGCAAACGGAGTCGAGCTGACGTTACGGGCAGCCGCCACATCAGTCACCATAACTGAGAGCGCACGGACAATTGTGCTCAAGGCCTATGCCAACATTGAGAACGATGACCTTATCATAGCCGAGGTTTTCTTTGCCGGCACACTGCATCCGTCAGGCAATCAGTATTATGGTGATGACTATATCAAACTGTATAATAATACGGACCATGTGATTTACGCCGATGGAATCACCATTTTCGAGAGCAAGTTCACAACCACCCAGAAGTATGAGCATACTCCGGACATAATGGCTGAGGCTATGAATGTGCAGGCCCTCTACACCATTCCCGGATCAGGAAAGGAACATCCGGTTCAGCCCGGCGAGTATATGCTTATTGTTGATACGGGTATTGATCACCGTGTTGCCAACCCTAATTCCTTTGACCTCAGCGCTGCCGATTTTGAATGGTACGATGTCTCCACCAAACCAGGCAACATTGACATTGACGGGCCGACAGTCCCCAACCTTGACAAATGGTATTGCTACACTCTTTCCTACTGGCTTCTGCACAACCGTGGATTCAAGGCTTATGGAATAGCACGCATACCGGTTGACCGCGATACCTATCTGACGGCTTATAAATACCACTATGACTATACGCTTGTCACCGTTGCCGGCACTTTCCCGATGACCGCCGACGCCTACCGTCTTCCCAACGATTGGATCAAGGACGTTGTGACATGCAGCGTGCAGCCTGAATATGCATGGAACGTATGCACCCCGGCGCTTGATTGCGGATGGACCCACTGCGGTGATGTTGACAAGGACAAGAACCGTTACTTCCACAGCGTGCGCAGAAAAGTACTTCGTATAACTGATGACGGGCGCGTGATACTCAAGGACACCAACAACTCGACCGAGGACTTCAATCCTGACTGCATCGCATCAGAGATAGAGATTCAAGGTACAGCAATGGATGTCAACGGCACTCCGTGTACCGTCCGCACCTATGACGGCGTGATGCCCATGACCAAATAACACCCTTAAAAACCCATGAGCCCTCTTATTATCTCCATAGCGGTTAGCACTGTCGGCATTTCTCCCGTTGACAGCATCACGTGGCAACTGCCATCGCTGGCGTTTGAAAATCCGGCTGTGAAGCAGTGGATGCTTCCGGCATCGCACAGCATTGTACAGGTTGAGGGCGATTATGTCCATACCCCTGACGGAGTTGTGGATATTCTTGGCAACGGCGAGCGCCGGTGGGCAGCTGTTGCCGAAAGCTTTATGAAAACAGGCGGTTCAACTGTCTGGGGCGCTGCCGCATACTCATCGGGGAAAGAGACGGGCCGCATCCGCATGGAGAATTCCGAGCCTGAGATGGTGTACCCTTATTTTAGTGTTGATACACTTGGCGGAGACATGAACATGGAGCATTATAGTTTCGGGGGCGGATATGCCTCGGGAGCCGGCAGATGGGCATGGGGTCTGGAAGCGTCATATAAGGCCGGGCTCTATTACCGCAGTGTTGACCCGCGTCCACGCAACACTACCGGGCGTCTGGAGATAAACGGTGGCGGTGCTTTCCGCCTGTGGCGTGATTATCATGCGGGTGTGTCACTTGAATACATGAAATACAAGCAAAGCAGTGACATAGACTTCAAGAGCCAGATGGGCATTGAGAAAATTTACCATACAACCGGATTGGGTTACCACTATGTCAGGTTTGCCGGCACGGGTTATTCCACGGCCTACAGCGGTCATTCATTTGATGTCGCGGCCACGCTCTATCCATCTTCGGGACGCGGTTTCTCAGCCACGGCGGCATACTCGCGCTACACGGTCTCGAAAATACTTACAGACCTTAACAAACTGCCGCTGGCACGGGTCATCGAGCACCGTCTGCGTGCTCAGGCCACTTACATTCCGCAGGGTTCATTCGGACTTGATCTGAATATGGAGGTATGGCGCAGGCGTGGTTTCGAGAACATTTTCGGTGACGCCTCATCAGGAGTCTATCCCATGATAGGATCCGTGCACCGCTATTCACACACCGGCACTACATTGGCAGCCGGAATGCTCCGGCAGTGGCATCCGCGGGCTGCTACGCTTGTAGGGTTGCGTCTCAATGCCGGCTATGCACGCAATGAGCTGGTTTATCTCAATCCGGCGCAGACCCGGCGTGCCGATGCGGCCACCGGCAGCGCGGACTTGTGGTTCACGATGCCTGTTGCCACACGCTGGCGTCTGATGTTTGGTGCGGATTATAACGGATATCTGCCTTGTGACACCAGAAAGATGCAGAACGATATCTATGGACTCACTGTCAATAGTTTTGGCGTGCGCGCTTCCGTTTCAGCGACGGTGACGCGTCGCATTGTCTTGCGCCTGTCGTTGAAATGTACACGTCTCAAATTCTCCCGCGGGCTTGACGATGCCAATGCTGCAAACGGTGCGTTAGCTGTAATTTTCTGAAAAAGACTAATTTAAATCACATCATTATTATAATATGAGATTACTTAAATCAACATTGACCGCAGTTTTATGTATAACTGCCTCTGCGGCTATGGCGCTCAATCCGCTTCCAAAAGATCCTGATGTGCGCACGGGCACTCTGTCCAACGGCCTGACATACTATCTGCGCCATAACAATGTCCCCGCAGCCCAAGCCGATTTTTATCTGGCCCAGCGTGTGGGTTCTGTGAATGAGACAGAGTCGCAGCGCGGACTTGCCCATTTCCTTGAACATATGTGTTTCAACGGCACGAGGCATTTCCCGGGCAACAGTCTTATAACTTATCTGGAGAGTCTGGGAGTGAAATTCGGAGCGAATCTGAATGCCTATACCTCTACTGACGAGACGGTCTATAACATCTGCAAAGTGCCTGCCACGCGTCAGACCGCTCTTGATTCCTGCCTGCTGATTCTGCGTGACTGGAGCCATGACCTGACACTTGACGGAAAAGATATTGACGAGGAACGCGGGGTGATTGAGGGTGAATGGCGTCAGCGTCAGGGTTCCGCCAATCTGCGTATGCTTGAGAAAGCCGCCCCGGAGGTGTATGGCGACAATATCTATGGCCACCGCATGCCCATAGGGCTTATGAGTGTTGTGAGGAATTTCAGCCATGACGCGCTGCGTGACTACTACAACAAATGGTATCATCCGTGCAATCAGGCGGTGGTTGTGGTCGGCGATATTGACGTCGATGCGATGGAAAACCGGATAAAGGATTTGTGGAAAGATATTCCTGCCGCTCCGGCATCAGCACTTGCTCCGACCGTTGAAGTGGCTGATAACAGGGATATCATTGTCTCGGTTCAGTCTGACCCCGAGCAGACTTCATCAAATGTCATACTTTATCTCAAGCATGATGATCTTGACCCTGCGTACACCAACACCATTGAGGAACTCAGACGTGATCTTGCCGCGGATCTTGTATCGGCCATGCTTGCCGAACGTTTTGATGCCCTTGAGGAGAAGCCTGAGGCAGCCTTTACCAATTTAGGAGTGGGTGACATGAAATTCCTGCTCTCGCGCACACGCCACGCTCTGATGGTGCGTGCAGCCGCCAAAGCAGGCCGCGAGCAGCAGGCCGTCGGCCAGTTCGCCGACATCCTCAAACAGGCGGCAACCCACGGCTTTACGGAGACTGAGCTGAAACGTGCTGTCATTGATGCCCGAGCCAAGCTTGACAATGCTTTTGCATCGCGCAACTCTGTGACAAACACTGAGTATGCACGCCGGTATGTGCGTAATTATCTTGACGGTGGCGCAATGCCGTCGGCCGAGCAGAACTACAAGATGATGAAAGGTGTGATCGGTACCATGGACACCACGCGCGTGAATAATTATATACGTGATATCGTAAAGGATGATGCCGCCCACAACACCGTTATCATAGCCTATCTTCCGTCAGGAACCGCTGTGACCCCCGATGCGCTTGCCTCAGCATGGTCATCGGTGCATTCAGCTGACCTCACACCTTATGTTGACAGCGCTGTTGAGGGACGTCTGCTTGCTGAGGAGCCGATGCCCGGCAAAATAACCGCCGAACAGAAACTTGATGCGTTCGGCTCAAAAATATGGACTCTGAGCAACGGTGTGCGCGTGCATCTGCGTCACAATGATGCCAAGGCTGATCAGGTGCTCATCCAGGGCTATGGCGAAGGTGGCCTCTCACAGGGATATGAGGCCTCGCTGGCTCCGGAATACCGTCTTGTCAATGATGTCCTTGCCGTCAGCGCCGCCGGGGCATATACTACATCACAGATGCGTAAGTTGTTGGTCGGCAAATCCATACGCAGTGACATAAAGATAGACAACATGCGTGAAAGCATGGGGGTTGCCACAACTCCCGGAGACATGGAGGATGCCTTCCGCCTGATATATCTGAAAGCCACTGACCTGCGTCCCGACACGGCGGCATTCCGATCACTTGTGGAGAACCGCCGTCTGAAACTCAGCTCAACGCAATCAAATCCCACATTCATCATGGGTGACAGCATCCATGCCAATGTCTATGGTCATCATCCACTTGGAGAGAAAGTATCATTGGCTGATCTCGATGCCGTCAGCTATGACCGCATAATGGACCTATACCATAAACGTTTCTCAGACATGGGCAACTTTACTTTCTATATTGCCGGTAATTTCAATGAGGATTCATTGCGCGGCTATGTGGAGCGATACCTTGCAGCGCTTCCCACATCGGGACAGTATAAGGGAGAACGCGCCGACATAGGTTATCGGTATGCCTCCGGCCGTGAGCGACGCACATTCCACTGCCCCATGGAAGTTCCGCAGTCCATCTGCTATACATTCTACAACACCACATGCCCCTACAATCTGGAAAATGTGGTCAAAGGGCATATGCTCGGCACTCTCATCGCCGACAGTCTGCGTCAGGATATCCGTGAGAAAAGGGGCTGGACCTATGGCGTGAAAGGTCATGCCGGAATATCTGCCGGAATGAACGGCAGCGATCCCGCTTCATTGATCATGCCTGTATATATACGCGTTGCTCCCGAGAATGCTGATTCCACATTCCTGACAGTGGCACAGACCGTTGATGCTTTTGCTGACGAGAACAGCATCAGCAGCGCTCAGGTTGACAAAGTGCGCCGCAACATGCTTCGCGATTATGCCGACAGTGCCGATGACAATGTATATTGGATCACCGTCATGAATGCCTATGACCGGTTTGGTCAGGACATGCACAACGGCTATGAAAAAATAGCAAATGCCATCACACCGCAGACCCTTGCCGATTTTGCACGTCGCTATATGCTCAAAGCCAACCGTATTCAGCTGGAGATGGCCCCGGAGTGACTATTACCACATAACATGATTATAAAATCCGCGGAAAGCACATCATTACATGGACTTTCCGCGGAATCTTTTTTATCTGCTTTGTTTTTGACTCAGATCAGACGCAATGCGGCATATAAGGCGCCAAGTCCCAGAACAAGTGACACCGCGGCATAGATCAGTGTCAGTGCAAAATTGCCCCCATCAAGCAACAACGTGTTCTCATGCATGAAAGTGGAGAATGTGGTGAAGCCGCCACAGAAACCTACGGTCACGAAAAGCCTCAGACCATCGCTGATGGAGACGCCCTTGCCTATCAGCCCTACTATGATTCCCATCAGAAAACATCCGATAACGTTCACCGCCAAAGTGCCCCAGGGAAACAGAGATCCGGATCTGGATTGTATCAGCGTGCCCACCACATAGCGTGCCATGCCGCCGAGGCAGCTGCCGGCACCTACAATCAATATGTTTGTCACATCAGGCATTGTTGCATATCTTTTTAATAAAGAACGGATCTTGTTTTTAAGAAATGACTTTCATTTGCAAAGTTAGTCATTATTTTAAAAGTACAATTCAACCCTCCCGAATCATTCAGGAGGGTTGTGAAGTGTGAAGGGAGTGGAGAATCAACGTCCTCCGGCGGTCGAGGTATCCACTTTGGCGTCGGCGTCAATGAGTTTGTGGGCACCGCGTTTCTGACGCCCCCACTGCAGGTTGTAGCTTATCTGTATGTATGGGAAGCGCATGTCCAGCCGCATATGCTGTTCGTTGCGGTTCCAGCGGCTCAGCGACTTGGAGCCCTGATCATATCGCCCGAAAGGCATGAATACGCCGGCTCCGAACTGCCAGTTCTTATAGTTGTAGCTGAGATCTATGGTTGAATAAGTCTCGCCCCATGAGATTGTCTCGCCAAAAAGGTCGCGCTGAGCACGCCCATATTGGCCGCTGAGCACAAAACCCCAATGTGTGAGCTGTAATTCGGCCGAGCCGCTCCAGGCATTGTTGGTGTGGGTATAGCCGGTACCCCGCATGCGTTCCATGCGGAATTGCAGGTAACCGCTTGCCATGAGCCAGTCAGGGACAATCTCTATCTGTGGTGCAAGAAAGAATGAGAGGTTTTTGAGCCCGTTGCTGTTCTCATAGGAGGTTATGAGTCTGTTATCATGCCAGGTCATGAGCGGTGTGATGGCATTGGGCGATGTGAAGGCACGCACGCCGAATTGTCCGTTGACACGCGGCAGACTGAACCCATAGCGCAGGGTGAGCATGTAGGAGTTGGCGGTTTTTAGATTCGGGTTGCCTATGCGCCATTGGAAGCCGTCAAGCTGCTGGGGCACAACATTTGTCTCGGCAAGTGACGGATTTGACTGCCACGAGGTGAAGTTCAGCCGGAAGTTGTGACGCTGGTTGGGGGCATACGTGACGGTTGCCTGCGGTCTGAGATTCCATGAACTGTTGCCGCGGCCTGACTCCCTGAAGAGGAAATCAATGTATTGGGCGCCCACACCGGCTGTGGCTGTGAATTTGCCCATGCGGCGGAAGTATTCGGCAAAGAAATAGACTTTGTCCTGACGCTGGTGGAATATCTCGCCGTTGAGATTGTCGTAACGTGACCGGTTGCGGTTTGCCACATATGAAGCACCGGTGGTGAACCGGGCAGTGTTCCAGTTTTTGATATAGTTGACCTCAAGGGCATATGCCTGATTGCGGTCATGGATGTTGGTGTGTATGTCTGTCAGGAGTGTCGGACGGCCCTCAATCTGTTCAAGATAGTCGGAATAGGTGCGTCCGTTGTAGAACGAGCTGCTGAAACTTGCCACAAGCATCTGCTTGCGCGGCAGGTTCTGCTGCCAGTAGAGTGACAGACCCGGTGTTGTGCCGTCTGATCCCTGTATGTCTGTCAGGTTGATGTCATCGGTGCCGTCGCTCAGAGACATGAGTCCGTCGTAGTGCATCTTGTCTCCGAACTTGCGGCTAAGAACAAATTCGGCAATGAACACTGTGGTGTCAGGCTTGATGTAGTTGTATGATGTCCATGCATTTCCAAAAGAGTTGTCAAGATTTCCGCCACGTGGTGTTTCCTTACGTGTCAGTGAATGTCCGTCGGGCCATGTGAATGTCTCCGTGTAGTCGCGGTGCGACTTTATGTCTTTGGTAAGCTTGCCGTTGACGCCTATTTCCCATTGGGAACGGCCTATGTTGAACTTCGCATCGGCCATATACATGCCGAATTTCTGATTCAACGCCTGCCGTGCGTTTGTCATGAGTGAACCGCCGAGGGTGGGATTGGCAACAATGAAGTTGAGCACATAGTTGGCGCCATTATAGCGCAGCCCGGGATTGTCCATCCACTCCACGCGCCTGATGGTCTCAGGCAAAAGGGCTTTCACCTGATCCACAGTGGCCTCGCGTCCGTTGATGCGAAGCTGGACACTCTGTCCGGCAGCTTTGACGGTTCCTAAGGCATCGCTGACACTCAGTGTCGGAATCATGAGATTGTTGAGCAGCTGTATGCCGTTCTTTGAATTCTCAACAGCACTTTTTGACGGATGGTAGACGTCCATGTCGGCCTTGCGGATGACTTTAGGCGCCTCTATTACAATTTCGTTGAGTGTCTCAGCCTCCAGTGAGTCTGTGGAAAGCGCAGCATCCTGTGCATAGGAGCATAATGAGTATAATGCTGCAATAGCTGATGTGAAAGCATATTTCATAAGAATGATTCTTTTTCGGTTTCTATTATTTGACGCACTACATACATGGTTTGTGACATTGACGCTGAAAAATTCAGGACAAAGATAGATCATTGTGACTGATATTCACCCCCCCCAGTTAAAAAACGTTAATACTGTTGATGCGTGGAGATTCTGGTGTATCTTTGTGGTGCAATCGTCTCCGGAGTTAATGGAGACGGGGGAAGATTACATTACCTCGGCAATTCGGCAGTGGCCGCACGGACATCTGTTGAAAGTAATGGGACGGCTCTTCTTCCCCGGTCCGCACGTATAGCGGACATTTTATCATTATGCGGTTGCGTCCCGTCTTGCAGCCACCGGCTCTCACCCATGAGGGGTGTGCTGCTGCATTATGATGAAAGATTGCGTTCATACAATGTCAACTTCTTTTTATCCGCATATGGCGGTGACGGCATCCCGGCTGTCACCGGACGGGTCATGTGTGTGCCTATGCTTCACATCCTCTACCACTACCGTGTCTCCAAACCATATTATGATAATTAAAATTCTATAACCATGAGCGATTTTGTTCTTGAAAATGACCGCATCACGAAAAGTTTGCAGAAGTGCAAGTTCATGACTCCGCAAATATCCTGTAAGATTGAATATGGTGAAATACAGGTTGATATTCCGGCGTCGAAAGAAGTTCCGGTTGACTGGTATATAACTATAATCACACAAACTGAGGACGTCCGTATTGTAAGCCGGACTGCCAAAAATTCCATTTCCCGTGAGGCCGCCGACATGATAATAGAAAATATGAGTAATGAGGCGGTGCGGATGTATTGGTCGGGGAGTCAAGGATTGACATTAGAGATTCGTGTCCCGAACTGCAACATGGGCAGTGAGAATGCATTTGTGTCAAATATGGACATTCTCTATGGCCTTTTTGCGGATGTATGGAAACTGGCGGCTGAGGCGGCCGGAATCACTGCACCTGAAAGTTTTGATATATGTGCTGCTACAGTTAAGGAGTGTGTGGATAACTGCCGCTTTGACGGGAAAGTTCCCGACTATTTGGCTTTCTCTGACGGAGACATCCGTCTCAATTTCCCGCAAGGCTCCAAAGTCACTGCGGCAGACTGGTTTATATGGCTTTATACCAAGAAAGACCATATTACATTTGAAAGTGGACTGTGGGCAAAGGACCGCAGTATGGCAGCGCCGGTGGCTGACTATTGTGACAAGATGGAGGGCATCACCGTAACCCGTGACGAGAACCTTGGAACGCGCCTGAGTTTCCGGATTGAGAACAGTGTAGTAACGGATGGTGCCAATCTTGTAAAGCGTATTGAGGCTGCATACGCATTATTCCGTGATCTGTGGAGTATGGCCGGGAGACCGTTTAAAACTGACACGGCCACAGTGAAGGAATGCCTGACAGGCTGCAGCTTTATGGGCCCGAACGTTGATTATACGGTTGACTCGGACGGAGATATCCGTATTGATGTCAGCTCCACCGGCAGTAATCCCGCCAAGTGGTTCTGTTGGTGCTACATACATACGGATCATCTTACTTTCGATACCGGTTCGTCAAATATCCCGGCAAGTTTTGAAAAGGAAATTGCAGAAAGCATGAAATCAGGAGATGGCATTGAAGTCAGTTGGGATGAATCCAAAGGTCTGCGTATAAAAGCGACTTATACTGCGGCGGTTATCCACAATCATGATGAACTTGGAAAGATCATCAATGACCGTCTGACCAACTACAGCAGTTTTTGGACAGCCGTAGGTAACGGTTATGCTGAGATTCAGGATATAGAGGCCCGGGAAAAACGGGCACAGGCGGAACAGGCACGCAAAGCGGAACAGGCGCGTCAGGCAGAGGAGACACGCAAGGCGGCAGAAAATGCGGCACGGATAGATCCTTTTATGCTCAGTTTTGATGGAGACGATGAGATCCGGACCGTTATGAAGAAGTTCAACAGCAACCTCCCCTATCTTCGTCTTGGATTCTATATGGTACAGACCGGCCATGGCGCTGACAAGAGAGGTGGGTCAATATCCGCATATGACCGTGATACGTTGTTTAAGAAGATACATTCTTTCAAGGGAGGGTCATATGACATTGATATAGACAGCCGCACCACGCCTGCCGATCTTGAAAAAATGTTCCGTAGCCAGAGCGGTCTTGTTGTTAAAGTATGCTACACTGACGATGAAAAAGAACGTTATTATATTTCCAAGGACAGCGATTATTACAAGATGACCTTGGGCAAGCTTAACAGCCTTTTTGACAGCAAGGGCTATTATTACAATGACTGGTATTGATCATTGTCTATAAAAAAGTTTCTGCATGATAATACTTTGAGACAGGCATAACGTTTATGCCGACACACAGCAGGCGCCCCGACATCGGGACGCCTGCGCTATTTTTTCAGGCCGCTGGAATCGCGGCCCATGTTCTTTTAGTGTGTTCTATTCAATAATAGTAGGGTTCTTCAACGGCCACTGAATCAGTTACGACCTCTTCAACTATTTCTTCTACAGGTTCTTCAACTACCTCAACCAACTCATCGGCTGTTGCTGAGTTTTTGTCGGCGTAAGTGGAGCGGACTGTGGATGATGCAGACAGGTCATTGCCGATTGCCTTGAATTCGGTGCCTTTGATACGTTCGCCTGACATGTCGAACATGCTGTACGTGCTTCCTTCATAACCGAATATGCCGAAATTGGGATAATAAGCAAATTTTTCGGCGCCTTTCAGGCGTGTCTTTTCTTCGCCGGCAGCGTTGTAGATGATGACTTTGTCATCGCGCTCGGCAATGATGTCTCCGTTTGCAAGGAGACTGATGCTGTTGAACTTGGCAGACAGGATTGAGTTGCCATCATAGTCAAGAACGCCGTATTCATAGTTCTCGCCGCGGAACACATAACAGTCTTTGTTGGCATCCACAACGCTGCTCACCTTTCCGGGACATTTCTTGTATTCGCCTTTCTTGTCATAGTAGCCAACGGCGCCATCGCGTGTGGCGAACAGGTATGATTTGTCAAATCCCTGGAAGTAGATGGGGGTGGCATCTTTTTTGAGGCTCATGACTTTCTCGCCTTTCTTGTCGATGACCATCCACTTCATGTCATCATAGGAACCGGTGGCAACCAGAGCGACGCCGCCGGTGAAACCTGTCACTGATGAATATTTGAGGGCTATGACCGCTTTGCCGTCCTTGTCAACATATCCCATTTTGCCTTCATCGTTGCAGACAGCCAGAAGATCGTCTGTAAAGTATGGATAGCATTCGGTGATCTCATGGCCACCGATGGGCTTGAGCTCGCTCACTTTCTTGCCATCGCGATCAATGATGGTTATGCGTGAGTCTTTTTGTGTGACCGGTGC
>JAUNPQ010000015.1 GCA_030536615.1 Bacteroidales bacterium
ACAGTGGCAATCAAACGAACGGAACTGACCTTGGTTATTTAACCAAAATACTATTGTATTTTTTCGACTAAAGCAATCTTCATATTCATCAAAACTTTCGGTGGGATCAAATGATTCTACCTTATTGAAGTTGTATAAAGTGATTCTTCTTTCATTAGATGAACCATAATTGAATTGATTGCTACGTGTCGCCACTAATTTACAATCAGAGACTATGTCGTCAATGTGTTTTTCAGACTGGATAGGAATTTCAATAATACGAACACCATCACTGATTTTATCTTCTGTGCATTTATGAGTGACCATAATTTCAATGAGCACAGGAGGCAATTTTGGATTTGTGGAAGATGTTAAAAGTAAATCTGCTCTGTATTGGTGGTAGGTTGCCTCTATTTCGCAAGTATCATAAAATTTCCGCAAATCGAATTCAACAGGTTTCTCTCCCTCACATTTAGGTGAGGTAATAAATGGACAATCGAAGGAGCAAATTGCCTTGGCTTTATAAGAAAGCATAAAATGCTCAGAAGAAAGGAATGCTTGCTTTATTTTGAGTTTTGCTAACTTATGGAGATATGATTCATAAGAACAATTTCCTGTGTTTTTATGGACGAAATGCCATCGACGTACTTTTCCCATATGTGGGGTCATGGATTCTCCACATATAGGACAAAAATAATCTTCATTACGTTGAGCCGTAGCTACATTTATAAGTTCGCCGATTGAATTATTAGCGTAACCGTAATTCTGAGAGAGGGTTTTCGCCATACTATTCTTTTTCACCGAAAACAGTTTGTAGTTTTTTACGAATTGCTCCTAATGCTAACTTTTGGTCATGCGATATAGACAACCCGATGCCACTACTTTTTACAACGGCAACGCTTTGGTCTGTATAGAGGTCATAAAATGTTATAGTAATATATGTATGTCCTCCGTCCCATTTTTCTGACTTAACGTTTATATGAGGGGTAAGGGTGTGACCCAAATAGTCATCAGGCGCATACGTCAATGAAATTGGTTGCAATTTTGTATTCGCAATTTCATTTTGTACAAGTAACATCACATCGTCTAACTCCCGATCCCCTGTTTGTTCTTTACCGAAGCTAACATATTTATATTTCGATATATTCGCTCCGTTTGATATAACAAACTTAGCAGATGAAGAACAGGACACCATTGAAAATGCTGCCATCAACAGTAACAGAGATATGAACAAAAAGCGACTGCGCATAAAAAATTGAGTTAAAAATTGGTCTATGTACATGAAGCTTTTTTGGGGCTCTTGCCCAAAGAACTTCCGAGTAGGCAGACAGGCGACCAAACCTTTTGCTGCTACAAGAAAGTTTCGTTATATGTTGTATATAAGTATTACTTACATTGATGGTCTTTGTCTGCGCAGGCGCGTTTATATTACAAAATTACACAAATATTCTGAAACATTGGATTTAGGAGGCGTGAATATATAAATGGGATGTGAATTTATTTGAGAATTATTTGATTACGAATATACGCCAATTTAGGTATATATACAGTATGTGGGCAATATACGTAAGGAATCTGTATATGTATAGAGCTGGTATGAGGTCAGGGATGGTCAGGGGCGGTCGAGGAGGAGTTCTCTGATTATGGCGTCTGAGACCATGTAGCTGTCTTCTTTTATTATAAGGCTATCCTGTTGCAGGTCCATCCTTTCAGGGATGAATCTCCGGGCACTTTTTACAAGCCGGACTCGAGCCTTCGCTGGAAACTCGGAGAGATCAAGTCCGTCGGAGGTGCGCAGTGCAACCATAATGCGGTCATTGAGGATGTCCACGTCATCCTCATCTTCAATCTCATATGCCGGCATGCCGTTGTCAATCCGGGAAAGGTATGTTTTCAGACTGCTACAGTTCACACGACGGCAGTGACCGTCAAAGCTGTGCGCCGAGGGTCCCAGTCCCACATATGGCCTGAATTTCCAGTAGTTGGAGTTGTGC
This sequence comes from Bacteroidales bacterium, assembly GCA_030536615.1. GTDB lineage: Bacteria > Bacteroidota > Bacteroidia > Bacteroidales > Muribaculaceae > CAG-873. The sequence continues at coordinate 1,974 of JAUNPQ010000015.1, forward strand.
ACGGCCCGACGCCCCGGCAAAGCGAAATTGGAGATCTCATAGTGCTCATAGCCGCTTTGTGCCGCCCTCTCACATAGATAGGCATACATGCGCACAAGTGCCACCTCATCGCTCTCGTGGAACTCGCCTTTAAGCATCCGTGCATATAACCGTGTACCTTGTTCAACGCTGAGCATATACGCCGACAGATGCTCAGGCCGCATCGTGACAATACGGTCAACAGAACTTTTCCAACTCGCAAGAGTCTGCGAGGGCAAGCCGAATATCAGGTCAAGACTGATATTTTCTATCCCGGCGTTCCTGAGAATCCTATATGCCGCCACAGCCATTGCCGAATCATGGCGGCGTCCAACGGCCCGCAGTTCGGCATCGGCAAGGCTCTGCACACCCATGCTCACACGGTTTACTCCGCATTTTTTCCAGACAGCGGCCTTTTCAGGGGTCACATCGTCAGGATTGACTTCAACAGTGAACTCTTCAACATGGCCAGCGACCGGTAATAACGCGCACAGACGCTCAAAACGGTCAGCCGTAAGCAAGGATGGCGTTCCACCACCTATGTATATTGTTTCAGGATCTTTATCAAGCTCGTGGCGTCGCATATGCCATTCTTTTCCTATAGCCTCAATGAAGTCATCAACCGGCTGCTTAGCCACGGGCATGGAATAGAAGCTGCAATATGCGCATTTTGACCCGCAGAACGGAATGTGGATGTACAATGATGTGTCTGCCATTGCGTTATGCATCAGTTATCATCAGTTGAGGGTGTGCGCCCGCATATCCCGGCGTAGGGACAGTATTCGCAATTCCTGACATGAGGTGTCTGTACAAATGGCTTGGTCTCATCAAAGATACTGTCAACCATTTCCTCAAGTCTCGCACGGAATTCGGGCTGCCATGCCGGAGTACCGTTGTCGGGATCATTTGTCCAGACCATCCTGTCTTTGCCGATGTAGATCTCATCATGGAACAGAGAATTTTTGTCATCGGGGGGCAGGAAAGCGCCTCTGAGACGATACAGGGCCGGTACAACCGTACCGCGTAAACCGGTCATATCAGCATAGGCATTGGCATATACTCCAAGCTGCAACACGGCATCATTGGCTTTTGCATCATCTCCGTCAAAAATGTTTGAGACTGTCTGCACATATGTCTTGTCAGAGCCGGTCTTGTAATCTATGAAACGGTGGCGGCCGTCGGCCATGATGTCATGGCGGTCTATAAGCATACGGAAGTTGACGGTTGTTTTTTCTGAGACTTTCCATTGTCCGATGTTGGCGTTTTTTCCCGCAGATGAATAATCTTCCTCAGCGGCGACAAACATAAATGGTCCGGCGCCTGCGGCAGTGATGGTCTTTTCTTCTTTCTCAAGGACTTTCACAATGACATCTGTCATCATCTCGGCAAGTATGCGACTTTCACCTGGAATAAAGTCAAGGCGTGCGGCATAATTCCCGAAATGGTAGAGCTCGTCAATAGCCCTGAGCACGCGCATATACAGTTGTTTTTTCTGTCCGTGCATCTGTCTGAGAGCCGATGCGTCAATGCGCGCCGGCAACGACCCGTGTGCAGCCTGTTCATTGAACAGGTCCTCAAGCACCTTGTGCACAACTGAGCCATAAGTGGCCGCGTCCATAAATCCGGCAGGCTCCTCATCCTCTTTCAGACCCTCCACAACATCAAAATAGAACCGCACTCCGCATGTGCGGTATTTTTTCAATGCACTTGCCGAAAGGTTTCTTCCGTCGGGACGTCTGAACGCATTGAGCAAAGACATTACACGGCTGTCCTTTGAGATGACAATGGAATAGCCGGCGGCTGCCTGCGGTGTCATCTCCACATGCCGTTCCACCAGATTCCCGCTACCGGAGAGGTGCTTGTACTGCAACAGATAGCGCGACATGGAGCCGTTGGCCATTCCTGTCACACGTGAGTCATACATGCACACCACGCGCCGGGATCGGGCCAGCAGTCTGAAAAAATAATAGGCATATTCATCCTCCATGTCGTCATTTACCGGCAGACAGTAGGCGCGGCGCATGTTCTGCGGAATCATGGTCCGGATGCGGTTGCGGCGCGGGAATATGCGCTCATTCATTGACAGCACCACAACGTTTTCAAAGTCAAGGCATCGAGTCTCAAGAGTTCCCATTATCTGTATGCCTCGCACCGGCGTACCTGTCATGTTTATGGTCTGTAATGACAGAAGTCTGCCAAACAATGCAAAAAGTGTTCCGCGGCCAACGGAACGGACCTTGTATTTCTCTATATAATGGAAAATGCGTTGCGCTCCTTCACGATAGGCATCAAGCACGGCCCGTTCATATGATGCACCTCCGGAGGCTTTGTCCAGAAGCCCCTGAAGTGTGTCTATCAGTTCTGTGATATAGCGCTGCGTGTGGCTGACGTCATCAGGATTCTTCAGTTCAGAGAACATGCATTCCAGACCACCCATGTTCTCACAGTCGCGTAGTACAGACGCCGGAATACGGTACAGGTGGTTGTTGTCAAGCACATGGCGGATGGCCGCGCATGCCTCAGGGGCTATGCCCTGTAGCACCGGATTAGAGGCGAGCATAGAGATGTCCTCGTGAAAGAAACACAGATTTCCGTGGTCAAGTGTGCCGCGCATGTGCATTGACACAATGTTGCCGAGCAATGAGGCAAAGGGTGTGTTGCGGTAGGATATGCCCATGGTCACGTTGACATCGCCCACCGTGGGAGGCAAGGAGTGCATGAGACCGGACATCTGCAGCTGATCAGGAAGAACCACAGCCGTGTTGTCCGCATGCATGGATTCAATTATTCCGGCGGAATGCCACTCGTCGATAATCTGTCCCGCTGTCTTTGCCTGCAAGAAAGCAGATGGCACTGAGATGTATGTGACCTCGGCCTTGCGGAATTCAGCGGACTGAAACGCGGCAGGCATCCTGAACTCACGCGCCAATGCATCAACAGTCCGGGCAGCACGACGGTTGTATTTCTCCTCCGGCAGTCTGTCCCAGAAAAATTCCGCCTTACCTCTCTTCTGCAATGAGCGCATTATCTGCCTCATGGCCTGACTTGCTTTTCCGAAACCCACAAACGCCACGGTGTCAAACGGCAGATTTTCACTGTCAATGGTCTCAATCCTTTCAACTGTCTTTCTGGCGGCGAGACCGGGATATGTCATGCTCAGTTCTGCCAGACGGCGGTTGAACTCAACATATACATCATACAAAATCTCCCAGAACCGCAGAAAGGCATCAGGCATCTCCGAGCCGGCCACAGTTTTTCCGTTATCATATGAAATGTGTTTCCAGAAACGGTCTGTGTCATCCGGAGGCGTAAAAGCCGCATGTACTTTGTCGCCCCATATCTGGGCTATGACATCGCGCTGGCTTTCGTCAAGGTAATAGCTCTCAATCTCGTTCATGCGCTCAAGATTGGTGAATATGGCTTTGGCATCGGCCAATGAGGCGTCAATATCATTGAAATCAGAGAGCATCATGTCACCCCAGAAGGCGAACCGTCCGAAATCCATCGGCTCCCCACCCCGCCCGGCAACAACGTTGCAGTAGGCCTGATAAAGCACAAAGAGCAGTTCAACCGTGTCTGACTCAAAATCATCATCGCCGGCAAACATGGCGTTGAAAGCGCCTATTGTCATGAGACGGGGCAAAAGCATCCTGCCCCGCGAGAAGCGGCGGAGGTAGCCTCTGAAATAGATGGCAGAACGTTTATTTGGGAAGACAATTATCCGTGCCGGACAATCGGGAGCATTCCCGGAGGCGTAATACCGCGCCACCGCTTTCAGAAACTTGTCACCGGCCATATGTATCACTTTCTGAGCATGAGCACAACTGTAACCGCAAGATCAAAAAGTACTATCTTTGCGTTGGCATTTGAGGCTATGTCGTTACGGGCATCGCTGAATGCCTGATAGAACGGCAGCACGTTCCGCTCATTTATAAAACGTGAGAAGTTATGCGCGAATGCCTGTTCTTTGGCAGTCATCACATTGAGTTCGGGCCTATGCATGTTTGCCATGAAATTCTCACGCAACATGCGCAGGCAGTAATCAAGGAAACGAGTGAGCGGTTCGCGCTTTCCTGCGCCGAGTATCAGGCTCCATGCTTTCAGTTCCCCTATTTTTTTCTGGTAAGCCAACCTCATGAGTTGTGTGAAGCTGTCAAGGAACATGTCATTGTCAGATGCTGTTCCTATCAGGTTCAGGGCTTTGTTGATGTTGCCTTCAGCAACTACGGCAATGTCTGCGGCAGCCTGGCTGTCAATGCCGTTTTTCTCTGAAAGCCAACCGGCGAGAGTGGCATTGTCATATCTTTTCACTGCCACACGCTGCACGCGTGAATATATGGTGGGAAGCAGCATGCGTGGCCGGTCACTGGTCATTATGAACAGGGTGTCCGCAAATGGCTCTTCTAAGAGTTTGAGCATTTTGTTGGCCGTCTCTGTCTGCATACGCTCCGGCAGCCACATAAGCACTATCTTGTACTTTGATGCATGTGCCGTGTAGCTCAGACGACGTGTCAGCTCAGCGCCCTCGTCAACGTATATTGCCGGCAGTGTGTTGGGATTCTGCAGTTTGCCCAGCCAGCCGTCAAAATCCATCCAGGGATGTTCAGTGACAAATGATGTGAATTCCTGCAGATAATCATCTGACAGCGTGGGTTTGCCGGCTGCGCGTTTGATTACCGGGAATGAGAAGATGGTGTCAATATGCCTGAAAGAGGCATGCTGCCGGCATGAGGGACAGACCCCGCAGGCCTCGCCGTCGTGGCGGTCACTGCAGTGGATGTATTGCGCCAGTGCACGCGCCAGTGCGAATTTGGCTGTTCCCTCAGGACCTTCAAGAAGCAAGGCGTGGGGAAGATGTCCGTTGTCAACAAGCGCACGCAGGTGCTGCTTCACATCGTCATGCCCGGGTATATCACTGAATCTCATGTTTCGGTCTTATTGTCATTCCCCGCGATAGCCTTTTTTCACATCACGACGGGCCGAACCCACCGCATGATGGCCATGGTGGAGGATGTATTCCTTCACTTCCTGGAAAAGATCAGTGGCAAATACAAAATCGTTGAGCGCCTCATTTGTCGTGGCGAAGATCTTCTCTTTGTTACCTACCCACTCACGATAGCCTTTGTTGATGAAGATGATGTTCTCACCGATACCGAGCACGGAGTTCATGTCGTGGGTGTTGATCACTGTAGTGATGTTGTACTCATGTGTTATGTCGCTCAGCAACTCGTCAATCAGGATGGATGTGCGTGGGTCGAGGCCGGAATTGGGCTCGTCACAGAATAGGTATTTCGGATTTAGCGCTATGGCACGAGCGATGGCCGCGCGTTTCTGCATGCCCCCGGATATCTCTGCGGGATATTTGTTCTCGGCGCCTTTGAGGTTGACTCTTTCTATGCAGAACATTGCACGGTCTCTGATCTCGGCTTTTGTATGGTCTGTGAACATCATCAGCGGAAAGGAGACGTTGCCGAGCACTGTCTCGGAGTCAAACAGCGCGCTTCCCTGAAAGAGCATTCCGATCTCGGTATGAAGGTGGCGTTTCTCACCGCTGTCCATGGTCATGATGTCACGTCCGTCAAAGAGGATGCGGCCTTTCTCAGGCGTGACAAGACCTACCAGGCTTTTCATCAGCACGGTCTTGCCGGATCCGCTCTGTCCGATTATGAGGTTTGTCTTGCCTGTCTCAAAGACAGCGCTGACATCATGCAGCACTGTCTTGCCGTCAAATGACTTTGTAATGTTGTCTACCTCTATCATTGCAGCATCAGTTTGGTTAGTATGACGTCAAAAAGCAGTATGAGGATGCTGGATGACACCACTCCTCCTGTGCTGGCTTTGCCGACTTCAAGAGCGCCCCCCTTGACATAGTAGCCATAGAACGAGGCCACCGATGCGATGATAAAGGCAAACACCAATGATTTTATCAGCGCGTACCAGACGTACCATTCATTGAACAATGCCTGGAGGCCGTATACATAGCGTGACACCGTGATGATATCCGTAAACACCGCCACAAGATAACCGCCAAGCAGGGATGTACCCATACATATCAGCACCAGTACGGGCATGAACAGCACAAACCCTATAACTTTGGGCAGCACAAGGTAGCATGCTGAGTTTACTCCCATAATCTCCAGAGCATCAATCTGTTCAGTAACGCGCATGGTGCCTATCTCTGAGGCTATATTGGAACCCACTTTACCGGCCAGAATCAGGCATAGTATGGAGTTGGAGAATTCAAGAAGAACGATGTCGCGTGTGGCCAGACCGACACTATAGGCCGGGATAAGCGGCGATGAGATGTTGAGTTGCATCTGGATAGCGATCACGGCACCTATAAACAACGAGATCACAATGACCAACGGAATGGAGCCCACGCCGAGGCGCCATATCTCATCCATGATGCGGCGTCCGAATACAGCCCATTTCTGGGGCAGGGAGAAGGCGCGGCACATGAATGAGCAGTAACGCCCGAAAGTGGCGATTGATGATGTCAGTATCATATATATTATATGTTTCTGAATATGTTCTTTTTTACATGAGGCGTTGCTGCCACAGCCAGGATGCCCGGAGGGTGTCATCCAGATCGCGTCCGGCTTTCCATCCCAGAACTTCATTGGCGAGTGAGGCATCAGCCCATACAGCAGGGGTGTCACCGGCACGGCGTGCAACAAAACGATAAGGCAGTTCAATGCCGTTCACTTTGCTGAATCGCTGCACAAGCTCAAGAACTGAAACGGGGCGTCCGGTGCCGATGTTATATATCTCATACTTACGGTCCATGCGTCCTTGTGTCATTCTGTCAACCGCGGCCACGTGGGCTTTGGCAAGGTCAACAACATCAATATAATCGCGCAGGCATGTGCCGTCCGGAGTGTCATAATCGTTTCCGAATATGGACAGCTCCTTGCGTATTCCCGCAGCAGTCTGGGTGATATATGGGACAAGATTGTTGGGCACTCCTATTGGCAACTCACCTATGAGCGCGCTGGGATGCGCACCGATGGGATTGAAATAGCGCAGCGCTATACCGTACAGTCCCTCATAGGCCCGGCAGCAATCACGGAGGATATCTTCTGATATCTGTTTGGTGTTACCGTAAGGCGAGGTTGCCGGCTGCCGTGGTGTCTCTTCAGTGACGGGCAACGTCTCGGCCTCGCCATAGACGGTGGCTGATGATGAAAAGAGCACATTGGAACGCCCGTTTTCTTTCATGAGTTCCACAATATTCATGAATGACACCAGATTGTTGCGGTAATACTTCAACGGATCCGCAACGCTCTCGCCAACGGCCTTATGAGCGGCGAAATGAATCACGGAATCAAATTCATATGTCCGGAAAACATCGCGCATGAATTCAATATCGCATGTGTCACCCTCAACAAAATCAACTTTCCGTCCGGCGATTTTTTCTATGCCTTCAATGACTGACTTGTCTGAGTTGCACAGATTGTCCACGATGACTGTCTCATAGCCTGCAGCCATGAGCTCGACTGCTGTATGTGATCCAATAAAGCCGGTTCCTCCGGTGATGAGGACTGTTTTTGCTGCATCCATCTCTTTCTTTATCTCTTTTTTCAATTTATCATAACATCAGAAGCGTACCGCCCGTTCATGCAGGATGCCATGACGATAGGCATAGAGAAGCTGCATCAGCTCGTCAATCTGACTCTGGAGTTCCACACCTTTGTCTGTGTCACGCACACGCATGCGGTGCGCGCTGAGTTCCACTATCTGGTTCGATGACACGATGTCTGTGCCGTTAAGGATGGCTTTTTCGGCGGATGTGAACGGCTCATGCTGCACAAGTTCGAAACCTCGGCTGTGGAACACCAGCGTGTATCCGGCTATTCCTGTTGTGTCATGGTAGGCTTTTGCAAAGCCTCCGTCAATGACCATAAGTTTTCCATTGGCTTTTATGGGGTTCTCGCCTTTGGCCGCTTTTACGGGAACATGGCCGTTTATTATGTGGCGATGGGACCCTTTGACATTGAACTCGTCAAGGAGCATATCGCACACCGCCTCATCGTTGCGCAATGTGTAGTAGTTGCCTTTTTCTTCTTTGTGGGTCTCTTTGTCCTCGATAAAATAGCGCTCATATGTGGTCATTTTGGCCTTGTCGAAAAGCGGAGACTTAGCTCCTGACCACAGATACCAGAAATAGTCAACGGCATAGTCATGCTCGGCAGCATCGGCATCATCGCTGAAAGCAAGGCGCACCATTGAGCCGATATGGTTCAGCAGTTCGCGGCCGGCGGCTTTCGTGCCGTTTATATCCACTTCCATCAGAGAGCCGTCGGCATTCATGGGTATCGAGGCATGGAAAAGGAGATTGCCGTTATAGACTCCGTACATTGAGCCGTGCGAGAGCATGGTGTGTATGTGGGCCTGCAGTTTGTCACTGACAAGGAATGAGTGTCTGAGCTTGTCAACGAGTTCTTTCTCCTCAGCCGTAAGCCTGTATGGATCGGCGGGGTCTATTGTGGGGAAATGTGTGTCACGCAGAGGATATTCCTTGCCGTCAAGCATAATAGTTCCTTTGGCGTAATCCACACGGTCAAGGAGTTTGCGGTCTGACATAAGCCATTCGGGATGACGGTCATAGAGGGCGCCCTCAAGCTTGAACTGGATCACGGCGATGGCCTTGTGCATACGTGCAAGGAGCTGGAGTGTCTTGTCTGTATGCGCTGCATCGCCGGACTCGACACGCGGCATGAAATAGCGGCAGTCATCATCCTTGTAGGCCTCCATGGCAAAGGTTACAAGGGGCACAAGATTGATGCCGTAGCCCTCCTCAAGGGTGGTCATGTTGGCATAGCGCAGTGACATGCGCAGCACGCAGGCTATGCAGGCGGCATTGCCGGCAGCGGCGCCCATCCATACAATGTCGTGGTTTCCCCACTGTATGTCAAAGTTGGGATATTCCATGAGCATGTCGAGAATGAGATGTGCACCGGGGCCTCGGTCAAATATATCGCCGAGGATATGGAGCTGGTCTATGCTGAGCCGCTGTATGACGTTGCACATAGCCTCGATAAAATCCTCAGCCTGACCGGTAAGTATGATCGTCTCGATGATGCGATTGAAATATGCCTGCTTCTTTATGTCATCGGGTGTCTCATGAAGAAGTTCCTCGATGATATACGCATAGCTTCTGGGAAGCGCCTTGCGGACTTTTGAGCGTGTGTATTTGGATGACACCGAGCGAACAACCTTCACAAGCTGATTGAGGGTGATCTGATAGAAATTGGGCAGATTTGTCTCTGTCTGTTTTATCAGTTCAAGCTTGGGCCCGGGATAGTAGATGAGGGAACAGAGTTCCTTTATCTCACTGTCACGCATGGTGGCGCCGAAGAGTTCTTTCACTTTTCTTTTTATATTACCCGAGGCGTTTTTGAGGATATGCCTGAATGCCTCGTACTCACCATGTACGTCCGCCACAAAATGTTCAGTGCCCTTAGGGAGGTTGAGGATGGCCTCGAGGTTGATTATTTCCGTGCTCGCCGCGGAGATATTGGGAAAGTTCTGTGACAGGAGTTCAAGGATACGCCTGTCAGCGTCCATAGTCATCCCTTTATATTTCTGTATATTTGCCATGTCAGTGATTTTTCGCATCACAATATTATTATGCAAATTTACGATTTTCCGCCGAAAATCACTAACTTTGTGCTATAAAAAGATGCAATCCCGAATGGACAACGAGAAACTTCCGGAGGACAGCGCCATACTGCTCAGCTATATAAACACAAAGTTGCGCGATGAATATGCGGATGGGGGTCTTGACGCCCTCTGCCGTGACATGGACATAGACCGTGCGGCACTTGTTAAGAAACTTTCCGATGCCGGCTTTGAATATGACCCCGCCGGCAACCGGTTCTGGTAAACAGGTCCGGCAGCGCACATCACATCACCACGATCATGTGTTTTTATCTTGAACAGCTCAATGACCCGCAGAGGGAGGCCGCAAAGTACCTTGACGGCCCGGAACTTGTGATAGCCGGTGCCGGGTCAGGGAAAACGCGTGTGCTCACCTACAAGATTGTGCATCTTCTGGCCAAAGGTTATGAGCCTTGGCGTATAATGGCCCTGACATTCACCAACAAGGCCGCCGCCGAGATGCGTGAACGCATCACCGCATTGTCAGGCGAGGCAACGGCACGCCGCCTCTGGATGGGCACCTTCCATTCAATCTTTGCACGCATATTGCGTCTGAACGCAGAGAGAATTGGTTTCAAATCAAACTATACCATCTATGACAGCGCCGACTCCAAGAGTCTGATAAAGACCATTATCCGTGACATGAATCTGGACGAGAAAGTCTACAAGGCATCGACAGTGGCGGCTGTAATCTCAAATGCCAAGAACGCGCTCATATCACCGGAAATGTACAACCGGGACATTGACATGCAGCGCACTGACCAGGCTTCGCACCGGTCACGCATGGGGGACATCTACACGGCCTACTGCAACAGGTGTCGTGTGGCGGGCGCAATGGACTTCGACGATCTTCTCTATCACACAAACATTCTGCTCAGAGACAATCCGGACATAAGACACCATTATCAGGAGTATTTCCAATATATATTGGTTGACGAGTATCAGGACACGAACTTTGCCCAGCATGCCATCGTGACACAATTGTGCGGGGAGGAACAGCATCTGTGCGTTGTAGGCGATGATGCCCAGAGCATCTACTCGTTCCGCGGCGCGAACATCCGCAACATCCTGAATCTTAAACAATACTTTCCTGAACTGCGGATGTTCAAGCTTGAGCAGAACTATCGTAGCACAGAGAACATCATCAACGCCGCCGGCACACTTATAGCCAAGAACACCGAGCAGATTCCCAAGAACGTTTTCTCGAAAAACGGAGCCGGCCAACGGGTGGAAGTGGTTAAAAGCTACAGCGACTATGAAGAGAGTTTTCTGGTTGCCAACCGCATAACAGCACTGAAACGCTCCGGATCAGCCGGATACAATGATTTCGCCATACTGTACCGCACCAACGCCCAGAGCCGTCTGCTTGAGGAATCACTGCGCAAGCGCAACATACCGTACCGTATCTATGGAGGCCTGTCATTCTACAGCCGCAAGGAAGTAAAGGATGCCATAGCCTATTTCAGGCTTGCCATAAATCCCGATGATGACGAGGCACTGAAAAGAGTGATAAACGTGCCGGCACGCGGCATCGGCGAGACAACACTGAAGAAAATTGTGTCAGCGGCAATGGAATCGCGCGTGAGTATCTGGACAGTGCTGCAGAGTCCCGCTCTGTTCAATGTGAACATAAACTCAGGGACATCACGCAAGCTGCAGGGCTTTGCCGATCTGATCCGGCCCTTGTGCGTGATGGTGTCTGAGGGTGCGGCTGCCGACAAAGTTGCACGCGCCACATTCGCGGCAACCGGCCTGCTTGGGCAATACCGATCCGACCGGACTCCTGAAAACATAGCAAAGGCCGAGAATCTCGAGGAGATTCTCAACGAGACATCCCAGTTTGTGGCCGAACGGCATGAACAAGGACTGGATGACCAGACAAGCATGGTTGACTTCATGGCCGAACTCTCGCTGAAAACGGACTCGGAAATTCCTGACGAGGACGGCACCGATGAAAAAGTCACGCTCATGACCATACATGCCGCCAAAGGCCTTGAATATGAGAACATATTTGTTGTTGGCGTTGAGGAAGATCTGCTGCCGTCAGCGATGAGCCAGAACACAGCCGCTGAAATAGAGGAAGAAAGACGGTTGCTGTATGTTGCCATAACACGTGCCAAACGCTTCTGCATGCTCAGCTATGCATCATCGCGCTACCGCAACGGAATGACAGTGACAACACGGCCATCACGTTTTCTGGCTGACATGAATCCTGAATATCTTGATTTTGTATCAGGCGCGGACATAACCGGTCCGCGAGCCTCAGCATGGCAAGTCCGCGGTGGCACCGGAACATTCCCGGCAACAACGGCTCCACGCCCGGCACAGCATTATCAGGAAACGTTCAGGCCATCCGCCGGAGAAAAACATGTGCAGACGCCGGATGCCTCTGAGATAACGACACATACGGCCTCTGAGATAACATCAGGAATGACGATAATACATCCGCATTTCGGCCACGGTGTCATCACTGCCACTGATTTCAGCAATCCGAGCGGCGAACGCATAACCGTGAATTTCGGACAGGGTGATCTCAAGACCCTGCTGCTTAAATTCGCCAGGTTCAAAATAGAAAAATAAACAAGTCCACCCCTGTTTCTGTCAAATATCCAAACGATAAAAAACTGTCAGATATGAAAATACATGAGCTTCCCACCCCGTTCTATATTGTATATGAAGACAAACTGCGCCATAATCTCTCTGTCATTGACAGCGTCAGCAGACAGGCCGGAGTTAAAATAATCATGGCATTCAAGGCCAATGCATTATGGAAGACATTTGATATTTTCAAGGAATACAATGTGGCATGCACCGCAAGCTCGCTCAACGAGCTCAGGCTGGGGCGTGAATTTCTGACCGATGAGATATACAGCTATTGTCCGGCCTATACAGACAACACAATCGATGAATATCTTGCCGGCAGCACACACATCACATTCAACTCCACGGCTCAATGGCGGAAATTTGCAGACCGCGTGAAAAAATACAATGCCACATCCGGTAGACATGTGTCACCGGGATTGCGCGTCAATCCGCGGTGCTCGGTCATCGCCACTGACCTGTACAATCCGGCGCTGCCCGGCAGCAGGTTCGGCGCAGAGGCCCATGAACTGGCCGAAGGTGTCCCTGAGGGAATTGAAGGGCTGCATTTTCATGCGCTCTGTGAGTCGACAAGTCATGATCTTGCGAAGGTTCTCAATGCTTTTGAATCACAGTTCGCACATCTTCTGCCTCAGGTAAAATGGGTAAATATGGGCGGCGGACATATAATGACACGTAAGGATTATGATACGGACCATCTTGTGACAGTTCTCCGTGATTTCAGGAAGCGTTATCCCTGGCTGGAAATAATCCTTGAACCGGGGAGCGCGTTTACATGGCGCACCGGCGATCTTATAACTTCGGTAGTTGACATTGTCAGCAACGACGGGATCAGCACGGCCATCGTTGACGTCTCATTCGCCTGCCATATGCCTGACACTCTCGAGATGCCGTACAAACCTGCCATCACAGAGGCTTTAGGTGACACACCCGTAAACGGGAAACCCACTTACCGGCTTGGAGGCAACTCATGCCTGAGCGGCGATTATATGGGTGACTGGAGTTTCAACGAACCTCTGCGCGAAGGTCAGCGGCTTACCCTTGAGGACATGAACCACTACACCACCGTCAAAACCAACATGTTCAACGGCATACAACATCCTGACATTGTGTTCTGTGATACCGACGGTGACTGCACTTATCTGCGCAGGTTCACATACGATGATTACAAAAGCCGCATGAGCTGATGAAATTCTCCATAATCATACCCGTATACAACCGGCGCGACGAAGTCCGCGACCTGCTTGACAGTCTGAGGCATCAGACCGTCAGGAATTTCGAGGTCATTATAGTTGAGGACGGCTCCACCGATCCATGCCAAGACATCTGCGAGAATGCCGCCGCAAACGGTCTGGATGTGACCTATTATTTCAAAGAGAATGAAGGCCGCTCAATAGCGCGAAACTATGGCATGGAACGAGCCGGAGGACAATATTTCATTTTCTTTGACAGCGACTGTGTGATTCCGCCCTCATACTTCGAGACGCTTGAAAAAGAACTAAACAGCAATCCGATTGACTGCTTCGGAGGTCCTGACGCAGCCCATGAATCATTCACAACGACGCAGAAAGCCATCAACTACACCATGACCTCATTCCTGACCACCGGAGGCATCCGCGGAGGCAAGATCAGTCTGGAAAAATTCACGCCCAGAACTTTCAACATGGGTTTCCGCCGGGAGGTTTTTGACAGCGTAGGCGGATTCAGGGAGATGTTCAGCGAGGACATTGACATGAGCACACGCATACGCAACGCCGGATTCAGCATCGGACTGATAACAGCCACACCCGTCTGGCACAAACGGCGCATCAGCTGGAAGAAATTCTGGCGGCAGGTGCACGTGTTCGGCATGTCACGCATAACGTTGAAACTCCTTTATCCCGGCACACTGAAAGCCGTGCACTGGCTTCCGGCAATAGCGGTCATCATGTTTGTCTTACTGCTTGCTATGGGCATCTTTGTTTCGCCATGGTGGCTGCTGCCGTTAGGCATATATGCCGCCGCGCTTGTCATCTGCGCGGCCATCGCAACACGTTCCGCCTGCATTGCCTTCAAAGCCGTGCCGGCCGCAGCAATACAGTTATTCGGGTACGGCACAGGCTTCCTCTCGGCCTATTTCCTGAAAATCATAATGGGCCGCGGACGCGATGAAGCCCGCGAGATAGAACTCAGACGCGGAAAATAACCATACAGTCACCATGCCATACCGACTCACCAAAACCTCATTCACAACTCTTGCCGATGACCAGATGCCGCGTGAAAAAGCTCTGGCCGGAGGCATCAGATCGCTGACAGACATCGAACTGATGGCCATCCTTTTCGGGACAGGACTGAAAGGCGTATCCGTCCTTGAAATGTCACAAGGCATACTTGATGACAATGACGGGCATCTCTCGCTCATAGCGGACATGAAGCCTGACGAGTTCAGCAAACGCTATAAAGGCATAGGCCCCGCAAAAGCACTGACACTCCTGGCGGGGATAGAACTTGGCCTGAGAGCGGCACATGATGCCGCCAACATGCCAAAGGCACAGATAACATCATCAAAAATCGCCTATGACCTCATGAGACCTCAACTTGAGAGACTTGACCATGAAGAATTCTGGGTGCTTCTGCTGAACAACGCTGCGACCGTGATCTCCAAAGAATTCATAGCCTCCGGAGGACAGACATCCACCGTTGTGGACATCAGGATTCTGATGCGCCGCGCTCTTGACAACAAAGCCACACGGATGATATTGTTCCACAACCATCCGTCAGGCAACCTGCGTCCAAGCATGCAGGATGATTCGCTGACCAAGAAAATAAAAGAAGCGGCAGCCCTGTTTGACATAAAACTTGATGACCATATAATCATTTCTCCCGCCTCCTACTATTCATATAATGACATGGGACGCATCTGATTTCCCTGTTTTCTATTTTTTCACTACATTTGCAGAGATTTTTGCACCCGTTATGGGTGTCAACACAATATAACAACGTCTAAACAATACAGGATTGTCTAAAAGAAACGTGTGGAAACGTCTCGGAGCGCTTCTGTCAGCAATAATCATGCTGACAGCTGTCAGCCAACACACACAGGGACTTTCTCTGGCGCTTGACTCCATTGCCACATGGGGAAAATTTCCACGATTCTGCGTCAACACCTGTCGCTGGGGTGACAAATTCTTCAACTCCTATGACAGTGCCTACGTTGAAGGGACCGGCTACAAGTTCAACCTTAAATTCAAAACCGACACCTGGCTTGACAACTATGTGTTTGAAATGCCTGACAACTACAGAATGACCATGGTATCTGACTTCTGCTCATCGGCAGGATTCTGGGCAACCTACCTTGCGTTATCCGTGGGATACGATATCAACGTAAGCCAATATATAGGCGGCAGCGCCACATCGCGAAAACGCTACCAGTTCAGGTTCAACTGCGCATTGCTGTCAGCAGATTTCTATTGGATTACCAATGACGTCGGGACAAAGATAAAGTCATTTGGACAACGTGATGATATGCAACGGTATGATCTGCGCTTCACCGGTATAAACACATCAATATTCGGAGTAGACGCCTACTACCACTTCAACAACAAAAAGTATTCACGCGCCGCAGCCTTCAACTACAGCAAAATCCAGAAACGCAGCCAAGGATCATTCTACCTTGGCCTCTCCTATTGGAAACAGGATTTCACATTCAACTTTCAGGAACTGCCGGAAGAGTTACGCCAACAGTTGCCTCAGGAATGGGCCGAATTCAACTACATATACCACAACAGCAGCTATAACTATTCGGCACGATTAGGCTACGGATACAACTGGGTTTTTCATCGCCATTGGCTGCTGGGCATAAGCGAATCACCGATATTGGGGATAAAAAAAGGTACACTTAACGGCGAACAGCCGCGCATCTCCGTCTCTCTTTACAACCGGGCACAATTGTCATTGATCTGGAACAACCGCAAATGGTTCGCAGGAATAATCGGACATGTGGAAAACGGTCTTTTCTTCAACAAAAAAAGTTCTCTATACAGCGGTGTATATTCCATTGAAGCTTCTGTGGGATACCGCTTTAACCTGTGGTGAGACAGGCCTGTTGAACTTTTTATAAGAAACAATGCGAGCCAAAAACAATTTTTTATTTTGCCGAAAAGCACAAAGGTCTTGCACAGGATAAAAAAAATGCTTAACTTTGCACCACATTTCAGGAGAGATGGCAGAGTGGTCGATTGCGGCGGTCTTGAAAACCGTTGAGGGTCACACCTCCGGGGGTTCGAATCCCTCTCTCTCCGCAAACAATGCTGAGTATCAGTAAGTTGCAGAATTAACACCCAATTTTACACCCAAAAGGTTGAAATTGGGTGTTTTATGTATTCTGTGTCAAGCCGAAAATACGCCACCAACACCTCGCCGCCATATCTCTTGCCGATTTAGACAAAATCAAATCACCTCTTTCACAGGTGATTATTTTTCAGTAATTTTGTATTTGAATCATGTCGGTTCAAGCCAATAAGTAAATATCCCGATGTCCATTGAGATAGATAAATATAAATTCAACTCGCTTGTAAGCGATGTAAAGAAGATAATAAGCTCCGCCCGGCAACAGGCCGTGCGAAGTGTTGATTTCTCGCGTGTGCAGATGTACTGGCACATAGGCCGGCGAATATTTGTAGAAGAACAGGATGGAAAAGACCGTGCCGAATATGGCACATACCTTATCAGGAATCTTGCCCGGCAGATCGAACCGGAATATGGCAGCGGTTTTTCTGTACGGCAACTTGAAATATGCCGCCAGTTTTACCGTACCTATCCAATTGCGAACGCACTGCGTGCGCAATTGAACTGGACTCAATATAAGAAACTTATCTCGATTGATGATGGCGACAAAAGGGAATATTACGAGCTGGAAGCGGTCAATAACGGATGGAACGGCCGGGAGCTTGAACGACAGGTTGATTCGCTGTTATATGAAAGGTTGCTTTTGAGCAATGACAAGGAGGCCGTGATTGCTGTGGCACGGGGTCAGCGTATCCCTGAGGCGCCGGAGGAAATCATCAAGAATCCGATGGTGCTTGAATTTCTCGGATTGGAAAGGAAAGCGGAGTATTACGAGAGAGATCTTGAAAGCTCGATAATATCACATCTTGCCGATTTTCTTTTGGAAATGGGCAAAGGGTTTACATTCGTCGCCCGGCAGAAACGCATCCTGCTTGAGGATGATGAATTTTTTGCGGATCTGGTGCTATACAACCGCCTGTTGAAATCGTTTGTCATTATCGAAATCAAGACTGGCAAGCTGACACATCAGGACATCGGGCAGTTGCAGACCTATGTAAATTACTACGACCGCTGCGAGAAAACCGCCGACGAAAATCCGACCATCGGCATACTGCTCTGCACAAATAAGAACGACACTCTTGTGAAAATGGCATTGCCATTGGATAACACCACGATTCTGGCAAGCGAATATAAATTGTACCTTCCGAGTGCAGATGAACTGGCGAAAGAGATCGATGTTGTCAAGGCAAAAATAGCCGGAATAGAGGAATAAAATCAGGTGCAAACTGCCCTGACAGCGCTATCCAAAAGCCCTAAAAAATTCTAACAACGGCCTAACAGCGCCCCACCAGGGAATAAAGCTGCAAAGATAAATCGCTGAGAGATAGGATAATACCAGCAAGGTCCACAAACCTCTCTCTCCGCCAATCAAGCACTTAGAACCGCTGCAAATCAAGGATTTACGGCGGTTCTAATTTTTATATATACAGAAATCCAGGCACAAGCCGAAATCCATACAAATTGCAGGCGATTCTTGTTGAAGATGGCCCGTAGTGGAAAAACCCATAGCTTTGATTGCCTCGATTTCGCCGGGAATAAGGCATTTTTCTCAACACACATCAGCTGTAATATGAGAAATTTGTCATATCTTTGCTGTTGGAGATGCCAAGATATAGTATATTATCGATCTTATGGAAAACTGTCTCGCAAGGATAATCGGCATAGCGCGTCACCGTCTCACTACCGATGGCGACGGCATCACCACGCTTGTGGCTTTCCATGGATGCCCGCTTTGTTGCCGATATTGCCTCAATCCCCAGTCTCTTGGCGATCGTGACAGATTCATGGAATATTCTCCTGAATCGCTTTACAAAAAAGTCTGCATAGACGGGCTTTATTTCCTTGCGACCAATGGTGGCGTGACATTCGGCGGTGGTGAGCCATGCATGCACACCGATTTTATATGTCGTTTCCGCGAACTTTGCGGTGACGCGTGGCAGATCAATCTTGAAACGTCGCTCAATGTTCCGGTGAACAATATCGCGTTTTTGCTCCCGATAATTAACACGATGATTATTGACATAAAGGACATGAATCCTGAAATTTATCGCTGCTATACCGGTCAAGACAATACTCAGGTTCTTGACAATCTCCAGCTAATAATTAAAAAAGGACGGCAAGATGACTGCATTATCCGTCTACCGTTAATACCGAATTTCAACACCGAGACTGACCGCGCCGCAAGCCGAGCAGCACTGGAAACTCTCGGCTTTACCCGTTTTGACTTATTTACCTATCAAATCCGCAGACACTGACTATGGCACGAGGAAAACATACATGTAAGATACTGAAAGAGATTCGTCGGCAGATTGCCGAGGCAAACAGCATTAATTTTGTGACTTCTGAGTGTCACTATAAAGGAGACTGCCCCGGAACTTGCCCCAAGTGCGAAAGCGAGGTTCGCTATTTGGAGCAACAACTCCGTGTGCGCCAACGCATGGGTAAAGCCGTAATTATCGCCGGAATTTCTGTTGACATGATAGCTCTTTCAGGATGCGGACTCAATGATAGCAAAACAATGACCATCAATTCTGAAATGCAACGAAGCGAGCCAATAGAAGTAGTTGACACACTGGATTTTGATGGCGAAATTGAAGATATTGAAGAGAAAGACGAGACACCGGCCATTGAGAACCCTTTTTCTAATTCTGATGTTAAATTATCAGAAGTCGTATTGGGTGAGGTACCAGATAACACGGTTATAAAAGTAACCAAAGGCGAAATACCCGATACGCTACTAAAGGATTCTGATGAAAACGGTGTTTATTGTAATCCTGATCAACAGCCTGAGTTCACCGATGTAGACACTGATCAGCCAATTGACTGTGTTACAAGTCAGAATCAGAATTCTATCTTGTAGCTGACTTCGGGGACCATGTTGGCCTCGCGCTCCGGCTCAACTTTGCCGGTCTTGTGATTGTAGCGGTGGCCGTAATAGTCTTTGTAGCCGGTGAAGTTTATGACCTGCACGGCAAACTCATGGGCAACGTGTTTGCGGTTTATGCGGTATTTGGCGCCTATGAATCCTACAAATGCCGGTGAAAGTGATTTGGAGAAGGGAATGTTCTCGTTGTAGACAGCTGTCTCCTGATTGATTGACTCCAGTTCATTTATCGGTGAGTATCTTTCGCCACCCTGCAATGTCAGGCGCAGGTTCAGGCCAAACATATTCTGTTTGCTGCGGCCAACCATCCACTCTTTGCCGCCCAGAAGGTTGACAGCGTATTTACGGTTGTAGCGGGTATCGTACCATTTGCCCAGATCTGTCTTGTAGCGGGAGTTGAACAGTGATGCCGTGATCATGTAGTAGAAGCCGTTGGTGATATATTTCTCAAAGGTGATGTCAATACCGTAGTTCATTCCTTTACCTTTGTTGACAAGTTTGTCGGAGAGGAATAGGTCATCGCCACCCTGAAGATTTATGAAGCAATATGTGCTGTCAGGAATGATGGGTGCGTCAAAGAGATACTGGAAGTAGGGTTCAATCTTGAGGTGATGGTTCTCGCCAATACTCAGGTCATAGGCAAGAGAGACATGGTGTGCGCGTGTGAAATCCAAATTCTTGTTGACATGCTCGCCGTCTTTTTGGGTAAAATAGTAGTTGAGCATCTCCAGACGGCTGTGCATGCCGTAGCCCACTGACAAGGATTGATTGGGTTTGAACTGATATTTAATTCCGGCTCTTGGCTCAATTGAGTAGTTACCGTTGAGGGTGAACACCTGGGCATTAAGACCGATGTTTGCTGTCCATTTCTGTGAGAGTCTGACCGTTGAGGTTGAATAGGCGGACAGGAGGGCGCTGAAACCAGTCTCATCGGCCAGGACTTGCAATTGGCCGTCCTTTTTCAGAGCATCGCGCACATCAAGATCATATTTCAGACCGGTAAGACGTATGCCTGTACGGTTTGTGTGACGCGAACTGTATTTTTTCTGAAAAGCCGACGCAAAGACAAAATTCCAATATGTGTTCTTGATCTTATCCTTGGCCTGAAGCTGATCCGTAATCGTGTTCATGCGCTCAGTGTGCATGTCAAGTCCGCTGACCGTAAACGCCATTGTTGACTTCAGGAAAGCGGAATTTCCGAAATTAAGTTTGTGACCAACTCCGGCCGCAGCCATAAACTGTTTCACATCCTGATTCTCCATGTCCTGATCATATTCCCATTTGTCACGGTTCTTCTCAACCTTGGTCCCCGACTTGTCAATCAGACCGGTTCCCCAGAGTGTGAATAGGCCGGCTTTACGAGTGGGGAGGAAAAATTTGAATGACAGGTCCTGATAGTTCGTGCCGTCAGCGTCCTCAGGGAGCAATGGCGATAGCAGAGAAAGAGTTGAATAGCGGTAATTGATGATGTATGAGCCGTTATATCCTTTTTTGAACGGACCCTCTGACGATGCATCAATACCAAGGACACCGACTTTGAAAGCGTGCTCCCATTTCTGATTGTTGCCGTTGCGCATGTTCATGTCAAAGACACCTGAAAGGGCATTGCTATACTCAGCCGGAAATGCGCCGATGAAAAAATCGGAGTTACCGAGAACAAAACTGCTCAACGATGTGAAGCCACCGCCACCAAAGGTTGTGACATCGGCAAAATGGTTGGGGTTGGGTATCTCCACATCCTCAAGTCTCCATTGCAAAGAACGAGGTGCATTACCTCTGACCACTATACCATTATTGCCGACATTGGATGACACCCCAGCAAAAGCCGATACAAGTCTGGCCGGGTCATTCATGCCACCTGCATAGCGGCTTGCTTCCTCTGTGCTCAGCATCCGTCCTCCCGTCACGGCCATGCTGTTTAGGGGCTCTGCTTTGTTGATGTGAGGCTTGACTACAACTTCCTTGAGGGTGGTCAGGCTCTCGGTCATACCGATGTTGAGGACAACCTCTTTGGATGAGCCTACAAGAACCTCTTTCAGTATCACCGGCTCAAAGCCCATATATTGCACCTGAATGTTATGGCGCCCAACGGGAACTTTCATGGAATATTCTCCCACAGAGTCTGTTGATGCCCCGATGAGGGGCTTTGTGTCTGCTATTGTTACGGTTGCATATTCAAGCGGAGCGCCCGTTGCATTTTCATAGACTGTGCCGCGGACTGTCTGCAATGTCTGTGCTGTCAGACCGGCGCCGCAGACAAGAAAAGCCAACAATGTGGCAAAAAATTTACTCATATCTAATTTTGCATTTTATAATTCACTGCAAAATTAGGTATGCTTATCACTCGTTACAATACTGATAAATCAGTATTGTAGCCGCAACCTACTGTTAACCTGAATATTAGGATTCGCAATATGTTTACAGAGACCGTTCATTGCTCTTGACAAGTCTGACGTAAATAACAGAAGTGAATATGATCAGTATGATTGCAGCCCCGCAGGCAAAATTATGAGCCATCATGGCGGAGCTGATAAATGCAAACATCACCTGCACGGACACGGCGGCAATATATCCGGCAAACTGGTCAAGAAAATTCATGAGTGCGGAAGAGTAGCTGCGGGCGAATGAAAACTCAGTCATTGTGTTTCTGGTGGCAAGCAAAGTATGGCCTCCGAAACCTATGCTGAATAAAAATATCACTATCGCGAGTTCTGTAACGGTGTGAGTGCCAGTGACCGCATAAAATACTAATGAAGCTGACAATGCCACCACAGCAATCACGCTGTTAAATATAAAGGCGGAAGTCAGCCCATATCTCTTTTCAAGATACATCACAGGAAACTGGCCGATGATGCTTCCCACCACAACGGGAACAGAAATGAGACCAAAGGACGCCGGTGTCAGTCCAAGCTGATCTATGAACAGAAATGATGAATATGCCATAAGCATCCCTTGAAACAGGAAACACACCAATGAAGTGCCGTTTATGGCTATTAGTTTTGATCGGAACAACAGTTTTACATAATCAGAGAACACATGGCGGACTGATGCAACGTTTTTTTGTAGCGGCGCCGGCAGTGTGCTCCTGTAAACAGGTATTGCTGACAGCAGGCATAGTATACCGACTATATAGAAGTTACATTCCCATGAAAAGATTTCCGCTATCAGACCGCCCAGCACCGGGGCAATCAAAGGCGCGAAACTCAACGCAATAGACATATAGGAATATAGCGACGTAACATTGTTTTTATCAGAGGCCTGACCTATCCATGTCTGTCCGATGATTGTGATAGTAGCCGCTCCTGCTCCTTGCAGCCCCCAGCCTACAAGCGTGAACCCGAAGCGGAATGGCAATGACGAAAGAAATGCTCCTGCAAAAATCACACATGTTGCCACACACAACATCTTTCTTTTGTCCAATCTGTCACCCACAACGCCAGCCACAAGCAAGGTCAGAGACAATGTCAGATAGTAGGCGGACATCAGGCCTCCTGTCCGGGAGGTGTCAATCTCAAAAGAAGCGGCTATGTCAGGTAATGACGGTATATAGATATATGGCGCTATATGCGATACGAAACTGACCGCAAAAAGAGGCATGAGAGCCACAATGACACCACTTCCATGTTTTTTCATGTAACGATGATCCGTTAACCACCGCACAAAACTAACAAAAAGAAAGCTTGTTGTCAATACTGATTTATCAGTATGTCCGGACGCTCCCATATACCGGGAGCGTCCGTAGCATTTCCTGTTTATGTTTTCGGAACTTGTCCGGCTTTAGAGGATCTTACATTTGTATGGCCCTCTTATTTATCAGTATGTGCATCATCATCCTGACGGAGGTCTTCAGAGTGGTGATGTTCTGCATCAGTCCCAATGTCTTTTTGAGACAGTTCCTTGCGGGCGCGCCGCAATGCCTCGCGACGTTTGAGGTTGAAGTGCAGAAAGACTATGCACACAAATGTTATGCCGACAATTCCGAAATATTCAAACTGAGACATTTGTCCGGTGGCAACCTTGTCCCAGCCCATATAGGCCATCACGGCAAGGTAAATCAACAATATTACGGGGATTACGGTTGAACGCTTCAGTTTCATTGCTGCTCGGAATCTATGAGATGATAATAAGGCGATACTGACGGATGGAAGCCGCCGGCACGCATGTATTTATACAGTTTCAGACATGCCCATGCGTCAATAGCGGCGTATATCTGCTGCTGCTCTGTGAGCACAGGCGCCTCCCAGTTGGTCAGACGCTGGCTTTTTGAGATACGCTCCCCGAAGATTATCGCATAGATTTTCTGGAGGGAAATGTCTGTTATGTGAAATGTCTGCACATAGTCCTGAAGATCAAGGAATCCTGCCGGATTGATCTCGCCGCGTCTGCGCAGGGCGTTGTAATCGTCATGCACGGAAAGCCCCACTTT
This sequence comes from Bacteroidales bacterium, assembly GCA_030536615.1. Lineage (GTDB taxonomy): Bacteria > Bacteroidota > Bacteroidia > Bacteroidales > Muribaculaceae > CAG-873. Next base: position 25,889 of record JAUNPQ010000015.1, read on the forward strand.
GATTATATCAGGATTTTCAAGCAGAGGGCGTACCATCTCGAATATTCCCTCACAGGTGAGTCTGAAAAGGAAATTATGGTCTTCTGTACTTAGCTGCAGCAACGCCACTTTATGCATCTGGCCGCCACGTTGAAATGTTGGCTTGGTCTCTGTATCAAAACCGATATGGGTGCATTTGTTGAGGGCTCTGAGCGCCATTTTCGCCTTTGCCGCTGTGTCAATGACTGTGACGGTTTTGATTCCGCCGGGGAGTGTCACTACCGGCATCTCGCTTACTTGTTCCTTTGTAATGTTTATTTCCGGATGAACCATTGAAGTCAATTACTCTTTTCAATACAATCTTGTCATATCAGAATTTGTAACTTACCCCGACAAGGCCATGTACGCCGGCATTGTCAATGCCGGGAACCGTCTGCCAACGCCGTCCAAGTATGTTCTCCACATTGGCAAATATGGAGAAGGCATCCGTAAGGCGATAGGTTGCGGACGCATTCAGATCTGAGAGCACACCAAGTGTTTTTACCTCAGCGTCCCAGTAGCCCCACGGCAGCTGGGCATCGACAATCTCCGGGATGAGTCTCCATGCGTGGCGTCCTGACCGGAATTTCCAGTCTACAGCAATATCAAGCTGCTTCACGGGCGTCACCCTGATTCCGGCGTTTATGTTCCAGCGTGCTTTGTCGCGCCACATATAATACGAATCGAAATCTCCGTTCTGTGCACCTTCAGCCGATGCATACACTTCAACCTGACGACATTGCCACCCGAGTCTGAGTCCATAATGGAATGCCGAGGTGTTGTGCGAGGCGAAGAAATTTGCAGAGCCTACATACACTGCCGAGAGCCAATCCTTGGCCTCACTGTATCCGGCCCACAACGAAGCGGTGAATCCATATACCGGACCGACGTTCACACCCACCGTAGCATCGGCGGCAGCACTCTGCCGGTATGAAAGCTGGGAGAGCATATATGGCGAATAGTCATAGAGTGACTGAAGTGTATTGAGGCATTTGCCCCCGTCAACTCTGGCCCACAGCGCAAACTGCTGCGAGGGGGTAAAGGCAAACGTCACATCAGGAGTTAGATAAAAGCCGCTGTTGCCTTTGGTGGCAATATCAATATTTACGCCTAAACGGGTCGTAAAGTTGCCTTTGCGGAGGTGATAATATGGCGATATACGCGTAACGCCATAGGTCACTCCCTTATCATTGTTAATATACGTGCCCACTTCGTTACTCGTAGAACCGGGCAACACACCGGGCATCAGTACGTTTACAGCACCCAGATGCTGAAAGCGGGCGTCAACGTCCAAACCCCAGCCATGATTCCCTTTGGGCAGCAATATACCGCCTTTAATGCCGAAAACATATTCACGCACGGCATCGGGTTTGTATTGCACGGCGGGATCAACCACGGGGAAGCCGTCAAGAACACCGGGGGTGTCATCGCCGAAGCCAAAGGTTGAGAACGATGCGCCTATGCTCCAGGGTGTGGTCTTCGTCGCAGCTTTCCATGTCAGACCGACATTGAATGCGGTGGCTGACTGTGTGAAATTATCCGCGTATATCGGCTGGCCGATCGATGCATACATGAACGAGACATCACCGTCAAGACTTCCCTGAGAAGTGTGATGGCTGAGATCAGCGCCAAGGTTGAATGTATGCCTTGTCAGCGTCACCTTGTCATCTTTCGGAATCAACAGACGGTCTCCGTCCATTTTGTAGCTGCATCCTGCATAGTTGAGCCATGCACCAAGTTTTGTAGTGGTGTTGTCTATAAAGCGGTATCCTGCGGAGGCCCCGAGATTGTAAGTGGGGAAATAGCCTATGCGCGCATATCCTTTATAGGGAGATATGGCGAATGTATCAGCATAAGCGGCCGGTTCAAGCAGTGTAAGCTGTTTTGCCACGGTACCTTGCGATGTGTATTCCCATGGTCGGAGCGCTTTGAGCTGCACCGGCGACGAGAACATCTCCGGAGCAAGCTGCGGGCGTGACACAGCACGCATAGCCGGCTCAATGTCACGGTCTATGACAACTTCTTTTGAAAGCTGGGCTGACACAGGCACCACGCATACAATGAATGATGCAACCGGTATGAATATCTTTTTTATATTGCTTTTCATAAGTGGATTATTTGAGGCGTTCGTCAATCATTGAGAATATATCTGCTTCTGTACCCGGATAATTGTCGCGGACTGCCTTGAGGTATTCATCAGCTTCATACGTCTTGCCCTGCTGTCGGAGAGCATCGCTGTAGACAATAAATCCACGGGCCAGCCAATATGAATGAGGCGTGTCTGACTGGGTGAATTTTTTTGCTGCCGCGCTTGCCTCGTTGACTTTGCCGTCTTTGAGAAGTGCCTCGGCAGCATAGACGGCTGCTTTGGCACCATAGACATCTGATGTCTCGCCGGCAATTGTCTTCCATGTGCCGATGGCGGCGCTGTTGTCACCTTTCAGGCTTTGCGCCAGGCCCAGGGAGAATGTCGCCTCCGACTTCTGTGCCGCACCGACCGCCGTTGAGGCAAGGACGGCCTGCGATGCCTGCTCAAGGATGTCTGCTTTTCCCAGATCACGTGCCACACGTATCACACCCATGCGTGCATCTGTGGCCACTGACGGGTCTGATGCTTTTCTGGCCAGTGTTGACCATGCCTCAAGTGCATCTTCACCCCGTCCCTGACGTTCAAATGTGCGTGCCCTCACACCATAAGCATCCTCAGCGGCTTTGCTGTCGGGCCAGTTATCAATGATCACAGTGGCGTAGCCGTCGGCCTCGGAGCTATTTCCGGTGATGGCGTTTTCCAGCAGCATCGCATATGCGGCGGAGGCATATCTGCCGTTCTCATAACGGGTCACGTATTCTTTCAGACGGGAGAAATCGCCTTTTTCTTCGGCACGCTGACGGGCGGCATTGTACATCAGCCTCTCAGCTTCTGTGGAATCCATGCGCGGGGCATTGTCAATGCTTTCTATGAAAGCCATGTAGTCATCAAGCGTTCCGTTGTCAGCGGCGCTGCGTTTCAGTATCTCCGCGGCCTGAGCGGCTTCATCGCTTGTAGGATATTTGCTTATAATCTCTCTATATGCTTTTTCCGACTCAGCCTCCTTGCCGATTGATGCCAATGTCAGAGCCATCTGCAAATAAGCCTGACGGCCCTGTGCCGTGTCGGGATATCTGGCTATGAGCTGTTTCCATGTGGCTATAGCTCCGTCATTGTCAGATGTCCGCAGTTGTGCCTCTGTCATCTCAAGCATGGCATCGGGCAGCATTGACGAGGTGGGGAAATCTGAAACCAACCGGCGCATGCCTGAAAGTTTGCCTGCAAAGTTTCCGGCATAGCCCTGCATCATGGCTTTCTGGAAAAGAGCGTAGTCACCTGCCTCAGGCATTATGTCATAGGCATGATCATATGCATCGGCCGCGGCGTCCCAGTCTTTCAGATAGTAATGGCAATCTCCAAGACGGTTATAGACATCGGCAAGAATATCAGATGACAGCTGTGCCCGGTTGTCAAGCGCGTTCCGGAACTCAGCCGCAGCGGCCTTGTATTGTTTTTCGGCCAGATAAGCGTATCCCAGATCAAAATGGCCTATCGCCACATTCTTTGCCGATGCGCCGCGTTTATTGCCAAGAAACGCTTTCAAAGCCGTTATGGCTTCCCGGTAATCCCCGTTGCGATAAAGAGCCTCACCAAGTGCAAGATTGGTCTCACGGGCATAATCGGGGTTGTACTTTGCCAACGCGCGTGCCTGTGTCAGCCGGCTGACGGCATGACTTATTCTGCCGGCCTGCAGATCCTGCACACCAAGTGAGTAAAGAACACGCTGCTTGGCGGCAAGCACCTGCGCGGAGGGGGCAGGCACACGCTCAATGGCATCAAGGGCTGCCTGATAGTTGTTGTCAGTCAGATAACCGTTGATGATGTATTGGCGCACTTCCGCGGAATGTGAACTTTTCGGGAAACGTGTCAGGAAATCCTCAAAAACTTTTACGGAGGAGCCGAACGGTACATTGCCGCCTGAATATTTGGCCACAGCGTAATTATAATAGGCTGTCTCTGTGACCTCAAGGTCATGAGTCATCCGGGTGGCCTGATCAAAGGCCATGATGGCGCCGTCTGTATCTCCTAGTTTCAACAGGGACTGCCCTATGTAGAGGTAAGCCGCCTGCGCCATTGCATTGTCAGCGGCGGTGACAGGGCGCAATGTTTTCACAGCCTCCCGGTAATCGCCGTCTTTATAGTAGCTCAGGCCAAGGATATAGAGCGTTGAGGGAAGCGGATTTTCCTCTAATGCAACATATTTTTTCAGATATGGTATCGCGGCAGCCGCATCGTCCATCTGATAGAGACTTTCACCGGCGATGCGGTTTGTCTCAGCGACAAATGGAGTCTCGACATCGCTACGCTTCAACAACTTTGATGCCGTGTCATATGCGCGGCGATAGTTGTTCTCCATGAAATAAATCTGGCTGAGATAATAGTCAGCCATGCATCCGGGTTGGCCGGAGGTGTCCACTTGTCCGAACAGGGCAAGAGCGCTCTTATAGTCATGACGGGCATATGCCATATATGCCTTGTAGAACTTTGCCGCGTTGGCATATTCCGGACAATTCTCCAATGCTGAAAACAATGTCAGCGCCCGGTCATACTCTCCCAATTTTAGCAGACAATATGCTTTTCGGTATGTCAGATCATTGCGACGTGCGGCATCAGGAAGCGCTGCAGCATCAATAGCCTCATAGAGTTTCAACGCCTCGGCATAGTTTTCCAAAAAAACACAGTCAGCCACGCTCATCATCACATCGGCGCGACGCACTGATTCGGGCCAATGCTCAAGCCACATTTCAAGCAGCTGCCTGGCGTCAGGGTCACCCAACCGAAAAGCACTCATGGCTTCAAGATACTCCAATTGCTCACGCTCGCCGACAGTCAGTTCACGGCTTGATGCCGCATGGCGCAACTGTTGCATGGCGCCCACATAATTCTCGCATGAAAACATTGAGCCTCCGCGGGCCATAAAGCCAACCGGATCCGGTGAATTGATCTGTGCGCCTGAGTATGCTACGGCCGCTGCGGCCATCAGCGTCATTAGGTTCCGTTTATTCATAGAATCAACAAAAGTGCATTTATATTTCAGAGTACAAAAGTACGTTTTTTTACTGAAACAGCCATTAAGAATATCTTGTTTTTATGGCGGTTTCTGCCCTTATTTAGGCAAAAATGCACTTGAGGAAGCCGGGGTGTCGGCGGTGTCTATGTTAACGCGCCATATGTGTGTTTGCCGCGCAGATAGTATGCTGTGAGTATATTGATCTTTCCGCCCGGAATGTTTTTCATGATGTCTGTCTCCGGATGGTTGGTATACTGTTTTTTCATTTTGGCGAATTTACGGTGCGCGCGCCATATGGCAGACGCGTTTCCCCATGAAAAAGTCATGGCGAATCTGGCCCATGCCACCGCGTCAAGCAGCCGCCGTTTCAGAAGTTTCCGGCCACGGATTCCGTCCGGGAGATTTTTATGCAGTAGCAACAGATTGTTTCTGAAATTCAGATATGTTTTGCGCGGATTGGAGGCAGGAAGTGATCCCCCGCCCAGATGATACACAACAGATTGAGGAATCACAACAATTCTTTTTCCGGCAAGCAGAATGCGCCAACACAGATCAATTTCCTCCATATGGGCAAAAAAAGCCTCGTCAAGACCTCCGACCTTGATATATATATCTGTTCTTATGAACAACGCGGCTCCTGTGGCCCAGAAGATATCGCACACGTCGTTATACTGTCCGTTGTCCTGCTCACATGTGCCGAATATACGGCCCCGGCAATATGGATAACCGTTCCGGTCAAGAAAACCACCCGAAGCACCGGCATATTCAAACATCCCGCGTCTTTCATAGCTGAGGACTTTAGGTTGGGCCGCCGCGACATCAGTATGCATGTCAAGATAATCAATCATGGGCTTGAGCCATCCCCACGGTGTCTCGACATCGCTGTTGAGCAGCACGGTATAGATATATCCTTCTTTGTGTGCGCGTGCCAGAGCACGATTATATCCACCGGCAAATCCGTAATTCTTATCAAATTTCCAGACATCCACCTTACCGGCAAATTCCGATGCCAGAACCTCACACGATTCATCTTCCGATCCGTTGTCAGCAACAATGACCCGGGCCATCGATGCGTCAGTGTTCTCAATGACAGAGGGCAGGAATTTACGCAGAAGCGCGGCACCGTTCCAATTCAGGATAATTACGGCACATTTTATATTATTTTCCATCAGGGATAGTGTTTTTCCAACGGTTATGCGACCACAGCCATATTGACGGATTGCGTTCAATTGTTTCTTGAAGAAGCTGCATGTAATTATCTGTAAGATAATATTCAGGTGTATCAGCGCCGTTCTCACTCATCAGCCGGACATCAATCATATATTTGCCACGTCCAAGCTTATGCATGTCAAAATACACCACAGCCATACCAAGTCGCCGCGCAAGTGTCTCAGTGCCGGTGATCACACCCGTGCGCCTGTTCAGGAAATCAACAATATGCACGGCATCACCATGACTCGGTTTCTGATCACTCATAAATCCGGTCACTGTCGGAATGCCATCGCGCCTGTACTGGAGAAGGCTGCGTAATGCAACTTTTTTAGGTATGCTGACAGAATGGAATCGGGAACGCAACTGAAGCATCAGGGAATCAAATTTCCCGTTTCTGAGCGGGCGATATATCTGACACATGAGCGCGCCGGCGGCGAGTTGTTCCGTACAATACAATGTCACACTGGGACACCATTCCCAGTTGAAGCAATGAGAGAAGTATGCCACTGTCCCGCGGCCTTCATCCATCAGCCTGCGCAGAATCTCAACATTTTCAAACTTAAAGCGACGCTTCATGCTGCTATCGCTAATATGCATCAGCTTAATAGTTTCCAATATATAGTCCGCAAAGTTCCGGTAGAACTTACGCTCTATGATGCGACGTTCTTTTCCCCCTTTCGCCGGAAAACATTCCGCAAGATTTTTCCGCACCATCTTACGCCGGTAACGGATTACAAAATACATCAGCACGAAGATTATGTCAGCAATGCCATATAATATCCAGAATGGCATAAAGGCAACCACATGCAAAAAGCCTTTCAGTATGTGATATGGTATGTCGCGAATAAATCCCATCACCGGTTTATAACTGATGCATGTATAAAATCGCCATCGTCTGACAGACGGTCAAGGCGCACGTCAACTATAGTGTTGTCAAGACTTGCCGGAGCATCAACCTCAATTTTCAGATAATTATCCGTGAATCCGCTCATTGGATGTCCAGGTTTTGTATGCTCAAGCAGCACGGGGCGTACGGAGCCTATGAACCGGCGGGAGAATTCCTTGAGTTTGTCATCACTGAGCGACAACATGCGGTTGGCACGCTGACGCTGAACTTTAGGATGCACTTTCCCATCAAGGCCAAGTGCCTGGGTGCCCGGACGTTCGCTGTAGACAAACACATGCAGCCGCGAAATATCAAGTTCCTTGCAGAAGTTGAAAGATTCCTCAAAACACTCATCTGTCTCGCCCCGCGCCCCAACTATGAGGTCGACTCCTATAAAAGCATCGGGCATGACTTGCCTGATCCGTTCAATCTTATGGCGGAAAAGGGCGGTGTCATAACGTCTCCGCATCAGTTTCAGCACTGTGTCGCTTCCGCATTGCAACGGAATGTGAAAATGCGGCATAAAGCGCTTTGATGATGCGCAGAAATCAATAATGCCATCTGACAGAAGATTAGGCTCGATCGACGATATTCTGTACCGCTCTATCCCGTCAACTTCATCAAGAGCACGTACCAGATTACCAAAGGTCTCGCCATTACGGCGTCCGAAATCGCCGATATTGACTCCGGTGATGACTATCTCCTTGCCTCCTTGTGCGCTTACCTGCTGCGCCTGACTCACAATCTGCTCAATTGTGCCGGAGCGGGAGCGGCCACGGGCGCGGGGAATAGTGCAGTATGTGCACCAGTAATCGCAACCATCCTGAACTTTGAGGAAATATCGCGTACGGTCTCCCCGTGAGCATGACGGCGTAAAATTCTCAATGTCTTTTGCGGGAATAACATGCTCCTGTCGTTCTTTCTCAACTTTCCAACGTGTCAGGAATTCATGGAGACGGTCCTTTTTGTCATTGCCGGCAACAACGGCCACGCCCGGCAGCTCTATTATGTCAGTATGCTTGAGCTGTGCATAGCAGCCTGTGACAACAATGGCTGCCTGCGGGAATCGTTTATGGAATGAGTGAATGGCCTGACGGCATTTCTTGTCCGCGACCTCCGTCACAGAGCAGGTGTTGATCACAACTATATCAGGGACATCCCCTACTGCGGCACGGAGCAGGCCGTGTTCCGCGAAAATTCCGGCAACGGTGGAGGTCTCAGCAAAATTGAGCTTGCAGCCAAAGGTATGGAAATATACCTTGCTATTATTCAACGGTGAAACATCAGTCATAGTCTCATACTGTTCAGAACTGGAAATAAATGAATGGCGCCACGTCCTCGCCCTGCAGTTCAAGGACAAGTTGCACAACAACCACAAACACCAGCAGTTTTACAATCCACGGCGAGCGCACAAACCACGCCGCTGCTCTCTGCCAGAAATCAGTGGGCAGAATGTGTGATATCACAATCACAGCCATGATAATCAGCCAAAGCCATCTGACTGCGACAAAAGGCATGGCGTAGGCCACATCGAAGTCAGAGAATGCATGTGATATCACCGCCACTGAATCGCCGAATGTATCTGCACGAAAAAACACCCACAGCAGCATCACAAACATGAATGTCACCAGCCAGCTCAACGCTTTTACGGGCCAACTGTCCCCTATCCTGCCAAGCCAGGGACGCGATGCTTTGTGAACAGCCAGACCTGCGCCGTGCATGGCTCCCCAGAACACGAATTTCCATGCCGCGCCGTGCCATAGTCCGCCAATGACCATTGTGGCAAAGTTGTTGACATAGGTACGGGCGGTTCCTTTGCGATTGCCGCCAAGAGGGATGTAGATGTAATCACGAAGCCATGTGGACAGGGAGATGTGCCATCGCCTCCAGAAGTCAGTAAGGTTGCGTGATTTGTAGGGAAAGTTGAAGTTCTGTGCAAGACGGAATCCCATGATTAGCGCCAGCCCTATGGCCATATCACTATATCCCGAAAAATCACAATATATCTGCATTGTGTAGCCGATTATACCCATCATGGTCTCAAAACCGGAATAGGCCGGGATGCCTGTTGCAGGATCAACAACAAAAATCAGATCGTTGTATTGGGCAAGATAATCAGCCACAATGGCTTTTTTCACCACTCCGAGTATGATGAGCCACAAACCCATGTATACCATGGTCTTTGTTGCGGAACGGTTCTCCTCGAGCTGCGGCAGGAAATAGTCGGCGCGCACAATGGGTCCGGCCACAAGCGCCGGAAAAAATGTCAGGAAAAATGCATAGTCCATCCATGTGCGCGTGGTCTTGACTCTATGCTTGTATACGTCAATCATATAGCTGACTGACTGGAATGTGTAAAAGGATATGCCCACGGGCAGGATGATGTCAAGCGGCTCAAAGTTGCCTCCAACCATCTGCTGCCAGTTCCACATAAAGAAGTTGGCGTATTTGAACCATGCAAGTATTCCCAATGATGCCAGCAACGACAGCGACAGGCATAGCCGTCGTTTCCAGCGTGTGTCCGTGCGCTCCATCAGCCTTGACAGCACCCAGTCAAAGATGCTTGTGGCAGTGAGCATCAGCACAAACCATCCCGATGATTTATAATAGAAAAAGAGGCTGAATGCAATGACGAACACTGTCATCTGCCGCCGTCTCTTCTTCAAAGCGGCATAAACAGGCAGAAAAACAAGAAAAATCACCCAGAACAGGCCGCTCGAAAATAGCATCGGCTCACCCTCCTTAAAGGTGAGCTGGTCAAGAATGTTTTCTATAACGGAGCACAATACCATTATACTTTACCGTTCATTGGGCTGATGAATAAATATACGTTTAGGCCGTGCCTTGAATCCTTGCGCAGGTTTATCCATCCTTATGGGATGTGCGCTGTGCCGCGGCATCCACCGCGCCACACTGTCCATCCACAATGCCGCCGAAGCAACAGTGGGATGCGCACCGTCCTTGCGTCTTTCAAAACTCATTCCATTGCTGAGAAAAAAAGATCCTGCCGGCACATTTCCGGCAATAAGGTCATTGATGCCTGTATCCTCTCTCCAGTTCGGCGGTCCTATCCATATGAATGGGATATCACCGATCTCTTTTATGATTTTTTTGACGTAGCCGTCGCGTTTTTTCTTTATGTCGCGTATCATCAGCTCATTTGAGCCAAGACATATGAATATATAATCGGGATGCAGTTTGTTTATATATGATGTCAGTTTGGCTGACTCGGCCCATCTTTCAGTTGATGAACTGTACCATATCACCGAGTAAAGGGTGTGGCCGTTCTCGGCGGCATAGGCAGCCAGACGCGGTGAAAGCCCGTCGAGCATGGAATCGCCAATAAACAATATTGTCTTGGGGACTGTGTCCGGTTCTGCCTGAGCTTTTTTCTCCACCACGGCATCTGTGCCTTTAACCGTTTCAGGAGCCAACGTTTTCTGCGATTCATTGTCAGCGCTTTCTGTCTCGGCTGCAAGCACGTCGGCAAAGCTACTTTTCTTCAGTTCATGACCACCGATTGACAGCGGATCAGCAAACGAAAATGCGACAAAGCCCACAAGCGCAACAGCCAACAACATCCATATTCCTTTATAATGCCTGAACATATCTGATGCGTTACAATTTTTCTAACGTGTGATTGCGTAATAGTTCCCTGCGCCTTGCATCACTTTGTAGCGTTGTAGCCCATATCCGTTTTCAGCAGCCGGTCCGGACAGCGGATGTCCGAAGTTCTCATATATGGCATAGGTCGAATGACATTTAGGGCATTCGGCAGTCCGTGATTCCGTATCAACGTATACGCGTACATCCGAGCGGCATTCAACGGGACATGCCATGTCATATGCCACCGGGTTTCCGTAGTAATCGCCTACAAGAAGCACGCCCCCGAAGCCGGTTGCTGAACTTGCCGTGTAAGGAAAGTTGGCAGGCTCGCGGCTTGTAGGCGTAAGGATAAACGCACGCGTATCAAGCGCTCCGCCAATGCCGTAGGTATTCCACATACCGGCATTGGCAAAAGTTATGTTCACCGGAGCATATGGCAAGCGGGTATCATCAATTGAGTCGCATGCGGCAATGCCGCTCATGGAGCACACAAGCAGGGCAATGCCGATTTTCCGGAAAAATCTCATTGCCTTGTTCATTCTTTATCCGCGCACTCTGCATTGGCTATATTCGCCACCAGAACGGAAAATCCGTCGGCTGCCTGTTGCAGACGCGGACCCAGAAGCGGTTTCAGGAAGAAAGGAAGATCAACCTCAACAGCCGTGCTGACTTCTGTGGCGTCAGGATTGCCGGCAACCGGTTCAAGAAGAATGTCCATGACAAGCCGCATGGGGTGCGAGCATCCCATGACAATCCTGTTGTCAGTACGTTCCTCAATCTCAAACCGCATTTCGCCGGCCATAGGATTGCTGACAACAATAGCCTGCGGTTCCAGTCTTATATCCCCCATCTTCTCTCTCATCTCGGCGGGTATATTGTCAAATGACTTCTGCATTGCGCTCAGATCATCAAATTTCCCCGCAACGACGTCCGCCGGCACGTTTATCGTAACTGTTTTACCTTTATATGTTGACATTATTGTATTTATATATTGTTTGGAGGTTGTTTGGCAACAATCTCTTAATAGCTCCAGTTGTCCGGATCGCGGCGCCACTCTCTCAGTGCGTCCGCATCTTCCGGGTCTATGAAATGAGTCTCGATAGCCGCCTCAACCATGGCGTCAAAATTTGTGAGCGAGATGAGTTTCACTCCTTTTGCTTTCAATGCCTGCTCGGCCTGAGGCAGACCGTAAGTGAATATGGCAACCATGCCGATAACCTTGCATCCGGCATCGCGCAATGATTCAACGACCTTGAGCGACGTATGGGCCGTTGAGATATTATCTTCTATCACCACCACTTTCTGGCCAAGTTTCACGTTACCTTCAATCAGATTCTCAAGACCATGGTCTTTTGGCGTCAGTCTGACAAAACAATACGGCAGGCCCATGTTGTCCGCAACCAGAGCACCATGTGCAATTGCGCCTGTTGCGACACCGGCTATAGCCTCGACAGAACCGAAATTCTCCATGATGACACGGCTGATCTCTGTTTTGACAAAAGTACGTACCTGCGGGTATGACAATATCTTTCTGTTGTCGGTATATATTGGCGAAACCCATCCTGAGCCCCATGTGAAAGGGTTGTCGGGTTGGAGTTTTATTGCCGTGATGTCCAGAAGCTTCTTGGCAAGAAGACGCTCTACCTGTTTCATATTAAGACTGTGTTTTATAATTTTTATGCAAAGATACTTCATAACTGCGAGAAAACATGCTATATTTGCAATTATTTAGGACTTTATTGCCAAAAATGATGACATATCCTCGTTAAACTTCGTTGATTCAGAATTGTCAAAAAAATAAAGGCAGGCCTATATAACCACAAAACCGGAATACAATTATGCGTAAAATATATACAAGTGTATCAGCACTCATCATATCAGCACTGGTTGCTGTGCCTGCAATGGACGCACAGTCCCGTGGCCGCAGCGTATACGGCGGAGGCACCCGCACCGAACGTCCCGCGTCACAACGCCCGGGTGGAAACACTCC
>JAUNPQ010000082.1 GCA_030536615.1 Bacteroidales bacterium
CCTTGTAAATCCCTACATGAATCACTCAATGCTTGGCACGGCAGATTATGCCACCGAATGCGGAGAGCATGCCAACCACTACGTATATATTGACGCAAGCCGTCCGGAATATGTTGTTCTTGAAGGAGGTCCGGTCGGAGTGAATGTCTCCGGCGAAGGCGCACTTTATTCATACGGTGCAAAATATGTAGGTACAAGCAACGAAGAAGCAGCCAAGAATGCCAACTATTTCGGAACTTACGACAGCAAAAGCCGCACAATATCATTCAATGATGATACCCTGCTGCTTGGCGAAAGTGACTATGACAATGGCAAATTCTACTATGGCAACACAAACACCAAACTGGTTCTCCCCGAAGATACAGGTGTAAGTGACATCATCACCCCCGACAGTTCATCAGAGCGCTGCGAATACTTCAATATCTATGGACAGCGCGTTGACAATCCTACACCCGGTCAAATACTGATCAAACGTCAGGGAAGCAAAGTCCAGAAGTTCATAAGCAAATAAAATTTGCCGCACAGACGGAATACAGTTCCGTAATAAGCGAGACAGCCGCACTACCCATGCTCAGTGCGGCTGTCTCTTTTATGGTTTTCGCTTCAATAGAAAACATCATGCCTCAGGAAGTACACGGCGCGCACCTATATACCGGCGGCGGAAGTAATTGTCATCAAGTGAATCATAGCGTATGCCACGGCTTGTGGAAGCATGGATGAAACGCACAGCGCCTTCATCGGACACATCTGTGGCTATGGCTACATGGCCCACCCTGCTGCCACCGTTGCGCCCTGAAAAGAACAACAGGTCCCCGGGCAAGATGTCCTCACGGCAAACCTCCGTGCCCTGTGTGTACTGCCCGCGTGATGTACGCTGAAGCGGAATGTCAAAATTACGAAAAACATGCCTGGTGAATCCGGAGCAGTCAAAAGCCCGAGGCCCGGAGGCCCCATAACGGTAGGGCACACCGAGATAGCGTCCGGCATATGAAAGAATATCTTCGGCAAGCTCATCACCGTTGCTGAGCCGGATCAGATCATCAAATATCTCATTGTCACCATCGGCAAGATGCTCAGCCTCGGCATAGACTGCTGTCGGAATAAATCCATCTGTGTTTTCCTTAGAATCCGGCTCTATTTCATCGGCTTTCATAAGAGACGGACATAATGATAAAACGGCAAATGCCATTATTGCAAGTGTGTGTGATTTCATTTCAAGTATCAAAATAAGATCGGTCAACGTCAGCGCAATGGCAATGACTGGTTGCTGTTGTGTCAGCGTGACTTTTAAAGGTCATACAAATATACAAAAATCATCAGCATATGTCAAGTATATACAACATTATTTATACCGTTTTTCATGTGTTTAACGCACAAAGTGCCATATCGCGAAAATAGAAACACAATAAAAGATTATAGCGTGGGAAACGATAAAAAAACAATATTTTAAGAAATACGCCATATAGCATTGTAGTTTGTATAAAATTGCCTAACTTTGCATTGTGATTCATAACCACAACCTCAAGTATCAGCGACGCAGATTTTATTTTCAGAACTGAATAATACAACAGAAAGGAAAAAATGAGCACCATCACAGTAAATGGAACAGGGAGTGTCCGGATTAATCCTGACTTGACGTACGTATTCATAACCATTGAGCGCAATTTTCCTCATTTTGCCAAAGCATATGCTCAGGCTAAAGAAAACGGCTACTGGATGTCGAAGATACTTGAATATAACAATCTGAATCCTGATCAGGCCAAGACCACACGTTTTGACATCATAGATTATCTGTCAAAAAACCGCGGGCAGGACAATGATATTTTCGGATCACGTCCGGACGCATACTCGCTTCATCAGGAGATACAAGTAGAACTTTCTTATGACAACGCCGTGACTGACAGTGTGCTGAGAGGAATCGGCAAATACATATCCGGCGCCCAGATATCCATAAAATTTGATTCTGACACTCTCCACAAACACAATGACGCCCTTTTAGCCGACGCAGTTGCTGATGCTACCCGCAAAGCCCGGGCAATCGCCGCAGCGTCAAATAAAAAACTTGGCGAGATAGAAAGTATAATATGCGATCAGGAACCGGAGATTCAGTTAAAAAAATTAACAAATTTAGGGGGGGATAAATCCGTCATTTCCAAAAATGATGTCTCTATCACAGCCGCCAACCTGACAATTGTTCCGGAAAACATAGTTGTATCGGGCAATGTCACTATCAAATGGGCATTGGAATAATTGATAAAAAATACTAATATGCAATTTTTATTGCATTAAAGTATTGACAACCGGACTCTGATTTTGTAATTTTGTACTCTATCCGGCAACAGGGCTGCCAGAATCATCCAGCCCTATATAAGATCACACCACGATGATTCCGTAAGTCCGAATCCACGTAACATCATCCTCCGGAAACCAACTGATGTCGAATAAAAAAACATTACGCATCTCCACATTTGGCTCACGCGCTACAGCTGTCGTGAGCCTTGCTCTTACCCTGACACTTTTCGGACTTGCGGCATTGACACTGATAAGCGCCCGGAGCGCCATGGAAAATGTGCGCACAAACATCATGGTATTGGTGAAAGTGTCACCGGACGCCGAACTTGCCCAACTCAACGCGCTCAAACAACATCTTTCCAATGCCAATTATCTTTCAAGTCACACATATACCGATGCTGACGCCATACTGGCCCAGGAAGTTGAATATATAGGTGAAGATGTTGCAGCCCTATTGGATGAAAACCCCTATAATTCAGAATTTGAACTCCATCTCAAACCCGCATGGGCCAATCCTGATTCAATAAACCGCATAACCGCACAACTGGCAAAATTTCCTGCGATCGAGGAAATATCGTCCGATGTCACCTCGCTTGCAGACGCGGACACAATATTTGAAAAGATAACCATTGTGCTTCTGTGCATAGCAGGAGCGCTTCTGCTGATCTCATTCGTTCTGATAAACAACACTGTAAGCCTTTCAATATATAGCCGCCGATTCATAATCCACACAATGAAACTTGTGGGGGCTGCCCCATCGTTCATACGCAAGCCTTTTGTTGGCTCCGGAGCTGTCAACGGCCTCATTGCCGGAATAGCAGCCACGGCGGTATTGGCATGCTTACAGCTTTGGATTTCAGAAATAGCACCTGATATCGCCACAACACTCCCCTGGACACAGACAGCCGTAGTGTATGCATCACTGCCCGTCTTAGGCATGATTTTATGTACATTGGCAGCCTGGTATGCCGCCACACGATATCTGCGCCGCAATTATGACCGTCTGTTCAGACGATAATCGTTCACCCTCTTAAAAGTATTCCACAATTCCAATGACAGATAAGACACAGGATAAATCCGCAAAGAAAAACAGAGACATCAAACAGCAGTCAGAAAGTCAGAAACCTTTCAGCCAGCTGAATTTCATAGTGATGGGCATTTCTGCCGCACTTATAGTTTTAGGTTTTCTGCTGATGGCCGGAGGCAATTCAGATGATCCCAATGTTTTCAGCTATGAGATTTTCAGCACCCGACGCATTGTTATAGGCCCGTTGCTGGCATTCATCGGATTTCTGGGTATAGGTGCCGGCATAATAATTCGTCCGCGCACAAAACAAAATTAATATGTTTGCACGGGCAATGGCATCGGCAAAAGCCAGCGTCCCTGCAAAGAATAAAAAACGTTTATACGGATTGCGACGCGGCGATCTGTATGATCCTGACAAGTGAATAAACATATAACTAATTAAATTATGGATTGGTTAGACGCCCTTATCATGGGCATAGTGCAGGGACTGGCGGAATATCTGCCCATCAGTTCATCCGGACATCTTGAAATATGCCACAACCTGCTTGGCCTTGACACATCGGGCGCTGAAGCATTGCAGTTCGATGTTGTGCTTCACGTAGCCACAGTACTGAGCACTATAGTTGTGCTCTGGCATGAGTTTTCCGGTTTATGCCGGTCCTTTTTCACACTAAAACGTGACAAGAACACCACTCTCGTATATAAGATACTTATTTCATGCATACCGGTGCTGCTTGTAGGCATATTCCTCAAGGACAAAGTCGATGCCCTCTTTGGCGGAAACATGCTTGTTGTAGGCACATGTCTGTGCATCACTGCCGCATTGCTCACTTTCGCATACATTACACGCACACGCCCCGTGTGGATGCCCGGCAAAAAGGTTGTATCAGCCAATGTGGGCCGTGACATCAATTTTTTTGATGCGTTCATAATTGGCTGTGCACAGGCCGTAGCCGTGCTGCCGGGCCTGAGCCGAAGCGGCTCAACAATCGCAACCGGCATACTCCTTGGCAACAAGCGCGACCGTCTTGCATCGTTTTCATTCCTGATGGTCATAATTCCCGTTCTGGGCGCCGCAGTGCTTGATATCTACGGAGCGGCTACCGGCAAAAAAGAACTTGGCAACGTGGGCTGGCTTCCGTGCCTTGTTGGCTTTATGGCATCATTCATTGTTGGATGTCTGGCCTGCAAATGGATGATTGAGATAGTGAAACGCGGCAAGATGATCTGGTTTGCAGTTTACTGCGTCATCATCGGCTTAATATGCCTTTTCTGGGCATGAACTGAAGATATTCATGAATTTTCTTGACGGGGAAATAATATATATAGACAAGCCATTGGGCTGGACATCATTTGATGTTGTTAAACGCACACGCGGAGCTATAACGCGCCGCCTATGTGTACACAAAATCAAAGTAGGACATGCCGGGACACTTGATCCTCTGGCTACCGGCGTCATGATTCTTACCACCGGTCGCGCCACCCGCCGCATAGAGGAACTTCAGGCCGGCATAAAAGAATACATAGCCACAATAGCCCTTGGCGCCACAACACCGTCATTTGATCTTGAAACAGAGATTGACGGCCATTATCCCACAGATCATATCACAGAAGATCTGGTAAAGGACACATTGAAACATTTTACAGGCAGAATAGAACAGATTCCACCGGCCTATTCAGCCATAAAAATAGACGGTGAACGCGCCTATCTCAAGGCAAGGAGAGGCGATGAGCCGGTCCTCAAACCCAAAATTCTTGTCATAGATGAGATAGAGCTGCTGGCATTTTCCCCTGAAACCATCACAATAAGGGTAGTATGCAGCAAGGGCACATATATCCGGGCGCTTGCCCGTGACATTGGTCAGGCTCTCGGGTCCGGCGCCCACCTGACAGCTCTGAGAAGGACGCGGGTGGGCAACGTGACCATAGACAAGTGTCTATCAGTGGCAGAACTGGCCGATAAAATACGTGATATAGCCGTTGAATGGCCTGATGATTACGCCATTCCACCTGCTTTCACAAGAAAAGAAGCCGCACGCAGTGCAGACCAATCGTTAATCAAAAGCAATTAATCACCAATACAATATGAAACTGTCGCAGTTTAAATTCCAACTTCCCGAAAAATCAATTGCACAATACCCCTCCGAAGAGCGTGACATGTGTCGCCTGATGGTTGTACACCGCCGTTCCGGTGAAATTGAACATCGCGTTTTCAAAGACGTTCTTGGATATTTCAATGAGGGCGATGTCATGGTATTCAACGATACAAAAGTATTCCCGGCACGTCTGAACGGCAACAAAGAAAAAACCGGTGCGAGAATCGAAGTATTTTTGCTACGCGAACTTAACGCAGACAATAAATTGTGGGATGTGCTTGTTGAGCCGGCACGCAAGATACGCATAGGCAACAAATTGTATTTTGGCGAAGATGAGTCAATGGTGGCCGAGGTGATTGACAACACAACCTCACGCGGCCGCACACTGCGATTCCTCTATGATGCCCCCCATGAGGAGTTCAAGAACGCACTCTTCAAACTGGGAATGACACCGCTGCCTGAATATATTGAACGCGATCCCGAGCCTGACGATGCCGAACGCTACCAGACCATCTATGCATCTAAAGAAGGAGCTGTAGTGGCGCCAGCTGCCGGCATGCATTTTTCACGCGAACTGCTGAAACGTCTTGAGATAAAAGGAGTAAAACAAGCTTTTATCACCGTGCATAGCGGGTTGGGGAATTTCAGGGACATAGATGTTGAGGACCTCACCAAACACCGCATGGATTCTGAGCAGATGGATGCATCACCGGAACTTGTGGAGACAGTCAATGCAGCAAAAGACTCAGAACATAAAGTATGCGCCGTGGGAACATCCGTGTTGCGTGGCATAGCAAGCGCCGTAAGCATGGGTGGACATATGAAAGTTTATAGCGGATGGACAAACAAATTTATCTTCCCGCCTTATGAGTTCAGTGTCACTGACGCGCTTATCAGCAACTTCCATCTCCCCTACTCCACAATGCTGATGATGGTAGCCGCTTTTGGTGGATATGACCTCATCATGCACGCCTATGAGGTAGCCATCAAGGAGGGCTACCGCTTCGGAGCATATGGTGATGCGATGCTTATAGTTGACTGACCGGAACGTCATATATGGGAGTGCCGGGAAAATGGCGCTCCACATAACGTTCTATAAAGGCACGGGTATCAGAGGCTATGATCTCTGAATCCGTGTCAAACCATGTGTTATAAAGCACACTATGCAGTTTCAGACCCCGATGCATGATAGCTTCGAGAGAAAGCACTGTGTGGTTTATGCTGCCCAGCCTGCTGTTTGTAACCAGTGACAACGGCAGGCCGCGTGTGGCCACATAGTCAATAGCCATGAAATCATCTGTCAGCGGCACCATAAGACCGCCGGCTCCCTCAATGAGGACAACATCATAACGCCGCGCAAGGATGCGCCGAGCATTGTCAATCACATCAAGGTCTATCTCTCTGCCATCAAGCCGGGCAGCCAGTTGGGCAGATGCCGGGTAGGTGAATATGACCGGTGCTGTCAGGCCTTGCGCATCCTCAGGCATAGGCCCCGTCCCGCTAAGACGCCGGTGAGCGTCAATATCCTCGGATGTGCCTGAACATCCCGTCTGTATGAACTTCTGAGTGATGACACTCTTGCCTTCAGACATCAGTTTGCACTGTAGCCACGCAGTGGCGTATGTCTTGCCGGCATCAGTGTCTATTCCGCTTATAAAAATCTCCATCACTGTCTCCTCCTTATTTCAAGATACCCCCCAAAAATGGATTATCTTCATATGAAATGTCCTATTCTATCAGCCTCTCTGTTTATAATACTACAAAACATCCTGCTTACGGAGAACCATATATATCGGCCTGTATGTCAGCGGATATTTTCCGTCTTCATCCCGGCGCGGATAGTCATGCAACAGGCGCCGGGTGATTCCAACCGCACTGCGTCCGTAGTCAACCGCGTTCACACCGGTGTCGCGCAGGTGCTCCAACACCTGTCGCGGACTGTCAAACAATATTCGCTCAATGCCCGTATCGCATATCAGAACATCCATCTGTAACGGAATCATGGAACGCCAACCCTCAGCCGTGGGCAATTGCAGACCTGTTCCGGCGATATCCGTTATTTCCTGAAGATTGCCACGCACAAATGATGACACAACAAGATAGCCCCCTGCCACAAGCACACGCCGGCATTCACGGAAGAATGCACCCGGTGAGTTGAACCACTGTATGGTGGATGACGAGAAAATGACAGAAACC
>JAUNPQ010000083.1 GCA_030536615.1 Bacteroidales bacterium
CCCCATCCCCAATAATAGCACTTGCCTGTTTCAGTAGTCGCAATTACATTTCCGAGTTCGCTGGCTTTCAGAAAATACTCATAGGCTTTCTTGAGGTCCCGCGGTCCAAGATCTCCAAACTGATATATCCCTCCACCGGTGAGGTATGATCTGGCATCGTTCATTGAGATACCTTTGGAAATATATTTCACAAGCATTTCACTCTCGGCAAAATCGCCATTGTTATACAATAAGCACGCCAGATAGCCGCAAGCATCAGCATCACCCAGATCTGCCGCTGTACGGTAGCATTCCAACGCTTTTTTAGAATCCGGTGCTACACCAAGACCATCCTCATAGCAAAGGCCGAGATTTGTATAGGCAATAGGGAAACCGGCTTTGGCGGCTCGTTCATACAACGAAACAGCTTTCTTCTTATCCATTGTCACATGCAGCCCGTTCTCATAAAGCACGCCAAGTCCGTTTATTCCTCGTGGATTTCCCATGTCAGCCGCGTCCTTAAAATAAACATGTGCGGTCTTATAATCTTTCTCTACGCCTGTGCCGTTCAGATAGCACGCCCCCAACGCCGCCTTGGCATCGCCATCGCCTCTTGAGGCCATTTCTTTAAGCTGCGCCATTGTCTTATGCTTTTCCGGTAAGGTCTCATTAAAAGATTTCAGACCTTTTTCTATTTTGAAAAGCTCCTTGCTATTCTCATCCACCACTGACAACGTGAGTCTGTAGCAAACACCTCCTTGCAGCGCATTGACACCAAGCGGGCGGAAAAACACTTGTACCGGAGTGCCTACAGAAGAATGGATTTTGATCGATTTTGTTCCTGCTGTCAATGCGACAACGCATCCGTTGCCGGTAGATTCAAGCCCTCCTATTATATTGCCCTCAACTTTATTGATTGTGGCACCAGGGCATGTGATGGTCATCCGTGCGCACTCATTCCCGTTGAGGTCAGTGGCATAACTCACTTTTCCGGGATTTTCCACAATCTGCAAGGATACCGGCTGTACTTGTTGGCCTATCAACGGCATAACAACACAAATCCCGATAAATAAAAAAATAAGCTTTTTCATTTTCCAAGTCTTTTCAATGCTTCACTGGCCTGTTGGTCACCTCCATCAGCAGCTCTCCTATACCAGAATTCTGCTTTTTTAATATCCTTGGGACGTCCATCACCATTTTCATACGCATCCCCGAGGAAATACTGAGCTGTAGGGAATCCACCCTCTGCACTCAGCTCTATCCAGAACAAACCTTTTTCCAGATCATATATATCCAGATCTCCATTGCAGTACCACAATCCGAGGAGACATTGCCCGTAGGCATGTCCCTGCATTGCAACTTTTTCGGCAGATTTCACTGCCTTATCAATGTTTCCTTCTTTAAAATGGATAAGCGAAAGCTGCAGGTAAGCCAGCGGATAATCATTTTCAACCGCTTTATTAAGCCAATACTTGGCGTTTTTCATATCGTCGGCAGTCATGGCATTCATATCGGCGCAATATTTTGTAGCCATCATGAACTGCGCATTGCCATTACCTCCATCCGCGGCGCGCCGAAACCACTTGAATGCCTCGGCATCATTTTTACCGACACCGCCTGCTCCTTGAAAATAAAATTTACCGACCTCGCATTGTGAGGCAGCGTGACCTTTGGCCGCTGCTTTCATCAGCCATTTGAAACCGTTCTCATAATCCACATCCAGACCTCTCTGACCCACGCAATATGCCGAACCGAGGCTGTAGCATGCCAGCACATCGCCTGCCTCCGCTTTCTTCATCAGTTCTTCGTTGGTGAGATAATCCAGATTGTCCTCTGCGGATTTGACATCATCGGGCACAATCTCCATGACATAGCTCATTTTGGAGCGATACGGATAGCACGGATAAGCCTGCAGATCTACATTAAGAGTCTGACTTTTTTCAGGATATATTTGCAGATTCTTAGCATCAGTTGAGATATACAAGGTATATTCATTACCCGATTTCTCTATATCTCCATATATTTCACCTTTAAATTTTGCCGGCACCGGAATATGGACTCTCAGTACGGCACACGGCGTCCCGTTCTTGTCAGCAATCTGATGGATGCTTCCAGTCAGATCCGTTTCATTGACCTCAACATTGTTGACCACAAATGTGCGTGCCGATGCAACAAAGCACACCACAAGCGATGCGATGACAGGGAATATTTTTTTCATAGAAGTCAAGGGCTGAATATGACTATAGTTCTGCAGTTTTATAAAAATATTGTTTCCTGAAAGACGCGAGTGTGCGTCGTTTTCAGGAAACAATGATGGTAGTGGCGTCAGATGAGTTTCAGAAGCTCGGGAATCTGGTTTTTGTGTACTGACTTGAGGATAGAGGCTGCTTTCTCTTTGTCAACTTCAAGACCGCCTTTTCCTTCCTCATAGCATGAGGCATAGCGTTTGGCTGCATTTTCGGTGAGCTGTCCCTGAGCAGCGGCTTTGGCGTACCATTCCACTGCCTTTTCATCGCTGCGGTCAACGCCGCGTCCCTCAAAGTACATGTCAGCCAATGCGCACTGTGCGGTTCCGTATCCCGCCTCGGCTGCCTGAGTCATATAGGTGACGGCTGCCGGCATGTCTTTTTCCACGCCCTTACCGGCTTCATAAAGTCCAGCAAGCAGATACATGGCCTGTGCATTGGTTTTTGCAGCGTCCTTAAGCAGTTTGACGCCTTTCTTCACGTTATTTTTGGCATAGCTTGAGTTGGCCAGTATTGCCGCTTCCATGATCTTGCCGTCAGCAACTTTTGCTTTCTCCACAATCTTGAACTCTTTGAGAGCATGATCATAATTTTTGTTGATATAATCTTTCATGCCACGCATATAGGCTACGAACGGAGAATCAGGAATTGAATCGGCTACAAGTTTCTTGAAAGCATGGGTATGTCCTTTTGCCGACGCTTCGGCATACCAGTACAGCGCCTGATCATAGCTGACCGGTGTGCCAACGCCCTCGCGTAAGCATTGCGCCAGCGCCCATTGGGCATTTGAGACTCCCTTGCCGGCAGCCAGTCTGTACCATTTCACAGCCTGTTCAATATTTTTAGTCAGGCCATCACCGGTCATATAACATTTGCCCACATAATACATGGCCTGGGGGAAACCGCCGTCTGCAGCTTTGAGCAGCCAGTTGGCGCCGTCTTTCTTTGCGGGCTTAACACCGAGTCCCTCAACAAGCATCTTGCCATAATAGAACTCGCATGTCAGATCGCCGTTTTCAGCGCCGGCCTTGAACCATTTGGCTGCCTCTGTGGCTTTCTTGCCATTCAGAAGAGAAAGTGCGAGCACTCGCTGTGCCTCCACACTGTTCTTCTTGGCGGCGGCAGTGAGATATGGCACTGCCTTGTTCTTATCTTTGGCAACACCGATACCGTCAGTGTAGCATGCCGCTACGAGCATGTTGCTGAACACGTTGCCTTTTTCAGCCATCTCGACGTTCTGCTTCAGAAGCGCACTGTTGCCTTTCTTTATTGACTGCTGAATGAGCTGCGTGGCTTTCAGCGAGTCCTGGGCTATGCCGTGGCCGGTACGGTAACAGAGACCCATGTTACCTATGGCCTGCACATTGCCTTGTTTGGCTGATCTTGACCACCACTGCAATGCCTCCTCATAGTTCTGTTTCACATGGCGGCCGCGATAGTACCATCCGCCAACCTCGTTCTGAGCCGTGGCATCGCCTTTCTTAGCCTCGGCGAGGATATTCTTTATACTGTCTGTGGCCTCCTCAAGAGTCTGCTGTGCAACCGCTGCCTGTGGGCAAAGAATAAAAGCGGCTGCCAGACCGGCCAGTATATTTGTCAGTTTTCGCATAATCATTGTTTTTTTGTCGGTTTAAGAGGGCGTTTGAAATTCTCAGCTGAGCATGTCATCCATTATGTCTGAGTTGTCTGCCAGATCATCGTCTCCCATCCCGTTCAAAAGATCATCAGGATTGTCAACCAGATTGTCCCATCCGTCGGGGCCGCCATACATACATACGTCCGGTTCAACGGGAATCTCCGGTTCTGGTTCTGGCTCCGGATCAACGTCAATCATCACCACTTCCGGATTTTCCGGATCAACCGTCACTTCCGGTTCCTCAGGGAGTCCGGTTATGGGCTCGGGTTCATCGGGGTCAATGGGGTTTACGTCAGGATGCTCAACATCCTCAATATCCACTTCGTCAATCTCCTCGATCTTTATGTCATTCGGATCAAAGGGCTCGTGAGTCTCAGTGCCGGCATTCTCTTCGGTCTCTGTTTCGGCAGGATTGGTGGCATTCAGCTCCTGAGCATCCACCTCCTCAACTTCTTCGGGCTGGGCAAATGCCTCGGCAGCCATTGTGCCTGCAACACCTGCTCCGGCAGCTGCGGCAAATCCGGCAGCCTTGCCTGCAACGTTCTTCACTTTACTTTTCTTTTGCTGAGATGCGCCGTTCTGTTCCTCAGACGGGGCTGTAAATTTCTGTGTATCCATTGTCTGGTTGATTTGTTATTGATTCTGTCACGAAATTACTATTATTACGACACGTCACCAAATTTTTTTGACAATCATGTTTGAATCTCGTTGTTTTTTTGATGAAATGCTTTCTTACATCAGCCGAAAGTTGATCGGCACAGTAAAGTGCACCTTACAGGCACACCGTTCATCTTACCGGGATAGAATTTCTTCAATCTGCTGACGGCTTCTATCGCCGCCTCCTCCATGGCGGTAACAATCTTTCGCATGCGCACCTCATATTGCTGAACTTTCAGATTATAATCACTTTCGCTCTCGCCCTCCTGTCTGTCATACGGATATGGCGGAAATCCTGTCTCCGGATATTTCGGGTAGAGCGGTCTCACAACCCGGATATCGGAAATTGACCCGTCTTTGTTTACAATAAACCCCAATACAATGCGCCCCTGAATATTATTCTCGGCGGCGATAGCCGGATAATTGATATTATTGGCAATATCTCTCATCAGCACGGTATTGCCACCGGGATATTCAGGCATCAGCTCCACAGCCTGAAACACCTCATTTTCATTCCCCGCGTCAGGACCAGCGGGAGATTCCTCCTTTATATTTTTGTCATAAAGGATTTTCCACATGTCACCGGTCTCTTTATTGGGGTCTACTCCCACACCTGTAAGATAGTAGCGGCTAAGCACCCGCTGTGCGGGTACATATCCCTGTTGCGCTGCCTGCTGCACCAGCGCGAATGCCTGACGTTCATCCTTATTCAAAACAACGTCTTTGCCTTTAACGATTCCTTTCTCATACAACATGCCTAACGACAACAGCGCCTCGGGGTGTCCCACAGCAACAGCTTTTTTAAGCAAGCGCACAGCTTCAACTTCTTTGCCATTTGTAAAAGCGGCATTTGCGTTGGCAACTATCTCATCAACCGGATCACCGCCCTGTGAGTCATCAATCATCTCAAAGATACTCGGGCCTGTGGGTGCAGGGGCTGTCTGCACCGCACTGCCCCCATTGTTCACCACCGATACCTGAAGTATATATGTGGTCTTTGGCATAAGGCGATATATTCCATAATCAGAGAACACAATCTCCCGTGCGGCAAAACCCGGAGACTTCAGCACTATCTTCTTGGTGCCAGGACTGAACCAGGCCCATACCTCTGAACCGTCATCGCGCATGTCAATTATATTTCCTTCAAAAGTCACCTTGCTGATCCGGTCATCATGAGGCATTTTGATCAGTGCGCACGCGTTGCCGTTAAGATCGCTGCGCCGCTCAGTGGATGCGGTGATGTCAAGAGCTCTGGCCTCGAAGCCATCAATTTTCAGCTCTTTGGCATAACCGCACAAGCATGCAGCCGCACAGAGGAACACCGGCATCAATAAGCGGCATGATTGCCAACGTCTTTTATCAATCATAAATCCCATGGTTTTCTTTAATAATTGGTTATCGGAGCGTTCTCATCACCTTTCTTTAACTTTATGGCTTTGCCGTATTTACTGCTTACATGCACGGGGTTATGCCCTTTGCAGCGTATTGTCACGCCATTAGCATCCTCGCTCACCGGATATGTAATTCTTATCTGTTTATCATTATTCCTGTCAACTTCAATCCGGGGCGTGTCCTCCGGACTGTCACACACCGCCGAGATGTCCGCAATGTCAAAATCTCCTTTCTTGATAAACACCCAGTTCACATACCGTGATGCCCTGAAAATGAAATGACTTTTGGGGGCTGTTCTGTTGATATATTCTCTATGAGATGTGTTGTAATTTCTCGGCAAATCGAAATGTATTTCAAAATCCTCATCCACCGGGCAGTCCGGAATAGAAAAGTATCCCGCACTATCTGTCTCACATAAGGTTTCACTGAATGAATGGCTTGGGCCGGCTTTGACTTTAACGCCTCCCAATGGGCGTTCGTTCCAACCGTCAATGAGACAACCCCGGCGCGGTTCTCGCCTCTTCAGCACTTGAATATTGAAATTGTCGCCCCCAAGCATGTCTGCTGTGATATGTATGGTCTTTGGCGTATAAATCTGATTCTCTGATATGACCGTCAGAGAGTCACCTACATGGACATTGGGAATGGAATAACGAAGCTTCTTGTCCAAAACTGCCTTATCCATATCCTTGCCCTCAATCATCCGCGCATACTTCCCATAGTGATAATTGTGATAAAGTTTCACTGACGATGCGAATTTGTCAAAGTTCCAGAAGTTATTGGCTTTTGAACCTTTGATGGGCTCGCACGTGATGTTGCCGGTTATGGTGACGGCCTCTGAGAATGCACCCGTCTGCGGAACCTGCAGATATAGTTCATAGATCTGTTTGGACCTCACACCGCTGCCCATCAGTTCCTCGAAGTTGACCATCAGGGGCTCGCAGCCGGGGTACTTGATTTTGAGGTGCTTGCTGCCCGGCGACAGATAACACCAGTACTCGGACGTCTTGAAATCACACTTGCCTATGAGATTGCCCTCAAAAGCGGCCTGTGCCGACGGGATAATAACCTTTACCAGGGCACAGATGTTGCCGTTGTTGTCCCGGCGCTGCATCGGCTCTGTCATCACCTCCATCATCTGCATGGAAAACGACTTCACCTTGATCTCCTGCGCTCCGGCATTCACACCAAGCAAAAAAACTAACACAACCGATATTGCTCTTAATAGTCTCATAAAAATTGGAAATTCAGCTATTCGTTTGACCATCTAATTTGGCTTCTATCTCCTTGATTGACGGAATTGTGGGATTATCTCGTCCCTCTTTGCGTAAAAGATGATTACAGGCGACCAATCAGAATATAATCTTTCCACAAGTTGTGGAAGAATCGAAGTGTAATCCTTGTCCAATATGCCAATTGATTTAATCATTATTCTGTTCCGGCTCCATTAATTATCAATCTCTTTATTTAAATTTTCAACTTGGCTGGCTGATTAGCTATTGCTATAGAATGAATCAATATTGTCCTATATCAACTTCGTGAAAAATTTATTTTTTTCACATACTACTATATCCGATTTTATTGATCAATTTGTTTCATTATTCATCCAGGAATTATCCA
>JAUNPQ010000016.1 GCA_030536615.1 Bacteroidales bacterium
TCAGCGACCCGGAGGGAACACTCCCCAGCGACCCGGAGGGAACGGACCGCAACGCCCCGGCGGCGGTTATACTCCAGGACATGGCCCGGGGGGGAAC
The DNA here is from genome assembly GCA_030536615.1 of Bacteroidales bacterium. Taxonomy (GTDB): domain Bacteria; phylum Bacteroidota; class Bacteroidia; order Bacteroidales; family Muribaculaceae; genus CAG-873. The sequence continues at coordinate 98 of JAUNPQ010000016.1, forward strand.
CATGGGCATCATCGTCCCGGCACTCCGCCTCCTCCCCGTCCCGGCGGCGGTCACCATCACGGCGGCTATCGCCCCGGCCCTCCCCCACGTCCGCATATGCCTGCACACCGGCCCTGGCGTCCGCCGGTACCGCCACCCAATTTCAGACCATATTACGGAGCACCGTCATTCACCGGAATTCTGGGGCTGACCTTCGGCACAGCGTTGGGAATCACCCTTTCCAATCTGGCCAATACGGGCTATAATGTCACCGGATACGGCAATGACTGCATTTATCTGTCAAATGTGCCGATGTTCAACCTTTCATGGCCAAATGCCACACTCAACTATGTGAACGGCAACTTGCGCGGTTCGGAGTTCACATACTCGACACCCGGCTATGACATGAGCCGCTACAATATGCTCTATAACAGCCTCGTGGCGCAATATGGGTACCCTGTTTCCGTACAAAACAACGGCGGCTACAACGTCTCGGCAACATGGTGGGGTTATAACAACGGATACATAACCCTGAGCTATTTCTCAGATTATGCCTACAACGGCACCATGCGCTATTATACGACACTGTCAATAGGCAACTGAGGTGCAGCCCACAGAGACAAAACCACTTAGAATACTCCTCGTCGGCGACTATAGCAATATGCACAGTCAGCTGGCGAGGACTTTACGTGACATGGGACATCATGTGACACTGATGTCTGACGGCTGCGGATTCATGGACACACAGCGGTCAATAGACATAACCCGCCGCAAGGGCATAGTGGGCGGCGCATGGTTGGCCGCGCGGTGCTATGGCCCGCTTCACAAGTTCATGCGCGGCAATGACATTGTGGCACTTCAGGACACACATTTCATGCCCTTGCGGACAAAACGGCTCCGGTATTTCTTTGAGCGTCTGCGCGGTGAGAATGGAGCTGTTTTCCTCACAGCGGCAAGCACCGACTCGTACTATGTCAAAGAATGCCTCAACCATGATTCGTCTCTCCACTACAATGAGTTTCGCGTGGGCAACAACCTCACGGAGTTCTCACTGAGCAACAAGGAATGGCTGGACGGATGGCAATGCGATGAGCTGACGGCTTATAATGACTACATATATCAGCATGTGGACGGTGTTGTGACCGCTCTCTATGAATATCAGCTTGCCACGCTCCGCAATCTGCCTCCCGAGAAAGTTGAATATGGCGGAATCCCAATAGATACGGAGAGTCTCAAACCGTATGCTATCCCCGGGAATCCTGACTGCGTGAATATTTTTCTGGGACGGCACAAGCGCCGCATGCTTGAAAAAGGCACTGATATCCTTGAGCAGGCGGCAAGGGTTGTGTGCGACAGGCATCCCGGAAAAGTGCATCTTGAGATTGTTGAGGACAGGCCATATGCTGAGTACATAAACCTTATGGCAAAAAGCCATATTGTCCTTGACCAGATTTACAGCTACAGTCCGGCTACAAACGCCATGATAGCCATGTCACGCGGACTTGCGGCGGCAAGTGGCGGCGAACCGGAGTTCTATGACTTCATAGGTGAGCGTGAGAACCGTCCGATCATAAATGTCACGCCTGATCTTGACCGTACCATAGAAATTCTTGACGGTGTGGCAAGCGCGCCTGAGAAATTGAAAGCAAGGGGCGAGGCCTCACGCAGATTTGTGGTCAGGCACAATGAGGCCACTGTTGTGGCTGAACGTTTCCTGAATTTCTGGCGCAGACGTCTGGCGAGCAAATGATGCAGTCCGTCAGACGTTGAAACGGAAATGCATTATATCGCCGTCCTGCACAACATATTCCTTGCCTTCCACCCCAAGTCGGCCGGCTTCCTTGACTCCCTGCTCTCCGCCAAGGTTAACGTAGTCATCATATTTTATAACTTCCGCACGGATAAAACCTTTCTCAAAGTCTGTGTGGATTATTCCGGCAGCCTGAGGTGCCTTTGTACCGCGGACAAATGTCCATGCACGTACCTCGTCAGGACCGGCAGTGAAATAGGTCTGCAGGTCAAGCAATGAGTAGGCAGCGCGGATAAGCCGCGCCACGCCGCTTTCTTCCAGACCGATTTCCGCAAGGAATTCCTGACGTTCCTCATATGTGTCAAGCTCGGCTATCTGGCTCTCTGTGTCGGCGGCAACCACAAGCAGGTCAGCGTCCTCTCCCTTGATAGCCTCACGCACAGCCTCGACATATGCATTACCGGCGGCTGCAGAGGCTTCATCCACATTGCACACATAAAGCACCGGCTTGTTGGTGAGCAGGAAGAGTTCTTTGGCATATCGCTCCTCATCGGGCGTGTCAAACTTCACTGTCCGCGCAGGCTGTCCGCCATCAAGAGCTTCCTTGAAACGGCTCAGCACGCCATACTGCATTTTGGCGATCTTGTCACCACCAGTCTGTGCGGCTTTCTGCGTCTTGGCAATACGTGCCTCGACAGTCTCAAGGTCTTTGAGCTGAAGTTCATAGTCAATTATCTCCTTGTCCCGGACCGGGTCAACCGTGCCGTCAACATGCACAACATTGTCATTGTCAAAGCAACGCAGAACGTGTATAATGGCATCTGTCTCACGTATGTTGGCCAGAAATTTATTACCGAGTCCCTCTCCGCGCGAAGCTCCTTTCACAAGCCCGGCGATATCAACAATCTCAACGGTTGCCGGCACAACAGAACGCGGCTGGCACATGTCCACAAGTTTGTTCAGTCGGTGGTCCGGAACGGTGATGACACCCACATTGGGTTCAATTGTGCAGAAAGGGAAATTCTGCGCCTGAGCCTTTGCGCTTGACAGACAGTTGAACAATGTTGATTTGCCTACGTTCGGTAAGCCCACTATGCCGCATTGAAGTGCCATGATCTTATATGAAAAAAGTTCTATTGAAACAAAAAAAGCAGGTTGACTGCGGTGATATAGCCGTCAGTCAGCCTGCAAATTTACGCATATTATCCGAGATGGCCAAAACACACATTCGTGCCAAGTCCATCCCGCAAGGTCATTTCACTAGTGATTTTCCTTTGGCTATGGCCTCCTGATTCAGAGGAATGAGATGGTGATGTCTCTCAGGGAGAGTCTTTTTAAGACCGCGTATAACGGCTTCATCTTCCATGAGCGGACGGGCTTTCAGCAACGCGCCCAGCAGAATCATGTTATATGTCTTGGAATTTCCCATTTCTATGGCCGCCTCGGTGGCATTCACCGGAATAACGGTAATGTCTTTACGCTGCGGGGCATGATGTATTCCATAGGGGTCATAAATGAGTGTGCCGCCGGGTTTCACTTTGCTCTCAAACTTGTCAAGGCTCTGCTGATTAAGGATCACGGCGGTGTCATAGCTGTCCACAATAGGCGATGAAATGGACTTGTCACTCACAATTACAGTTACATTGGCGGTGCCGCCTCGCTGTTCGGGACCGTAGGCAGGCATCCAGGTCACTTCGCGGTTGTCCATGAGGGCCGCATATGCCAGAATCTTACCCATGGAGAGGACGCCTTGTCCACCGAATCCGGCTATGATGATTTCTTCTTTCATATCAATGAGTTCTGTTTGCGGTTAGACATTTTTCAAATCACCCAGAGGATATTTCTCAAACATATTCTCCTCCATCCAGTGATTTGACTGTTCAGGGGTAAGTTTCCAGCCGGAATTGCAGGTGGATACAACCTCGACAATCGATGTGCCGCGTTTCTGCCGGGCGTTCTCAAAGGCTTTCTTCAACGCTGCTTTTGTTTTGCGCACGCTGGCCGGTGTATGAACACTCTGACGTGTCACATAGCATGTTCCGTCAAGGCCGGCAAGGATATCACTGATCTTTATAGGATAGCCGTTAAGCTCGGCGGTGCGCCCATATGGCGTTGTCGCCGTCTTCTGGCCCAGAAGTGTCGTGGGAGCCATCTGGCCGCCGGTCATGCCGTAGATAGCATTGTTTATAAACACAATCACTATGTTTTCTCCGCGATTGGCGGCGTGGATGGTCTCGGCAATTCCTATTGCGGCAAGATCGCCGTCGCCCTGATAGGTGAACACAACATTCCCGGGGTTCAGACGGCTCAGTGCCGTGGCAACAGCCGGTGCGCGTCCATGTGCTGCCTCAACCCAGTCTATATCAATATAATTGTATGCGAACACCGCGCAGCCCACCGGGGCCACACCGACAACGTTGTCTTCAAGTCCCATCTCATCAATGACCTCGGCAATAAGTTTATGAACCACGCCGTGGCTGCAGCCGGGACAATAATGTGTATTCACGTCAAGCAACAGACGCGGACGACTTGCCGTCTTGTTCTCGGGTCTGATTATTTCTTCAATATTCATATTTATTGGAATTTGACCTTTTTCTTTTTTGTTGCTATATCACCGTCATTCTTTGCCGAAGTCACGGTTGAAAGCGTCCAGTATCTCTGCCGGCGTGGGAATCATTCCGCCCATACGCCCGAAATGTGTCACCGGTACACGCCCTTCTGCGGCAAGACGCACATCCTCAACCATCTGACCGGCGTTTAGCTCAACAGTCAGAATGCCTTTCACTTTCCGGGACATTGCGGCCACAGCGTCAGTGGGGAACGGCCAGAGGGTTATGGGACGCAAAAGGCCTATCTTTATACCTTTCTCGCGGGCTTCCTCAATGGCTTTCAGGGCTATGCGGGCAACGGTGCCGAAAGCCACAATCAGGTAATCGCAGTCATCGGTGAAATACTCCTGACAACGAACTTCGTTGGCGGTTATGAGTTTGTACGTATCCTGAAGAATCTCGTTGTTCTTCTCCATGACGGCGGAGTCAAGTTCAAGCGATGTCACCACATTGCGGTGTCCGCGGCCATGCTTGCCGGTTGCGGCCCACGGGCATTGCGCACGCACTTCCTCGTCGGTGCGGCGCGGACGCGCAGGCGGGAGAACAACTTTCTCCATCATCTGACCTACTATACCGTCGGCAAGGATCATGGCCGGCACGCGGTATTTGAATGCGAGATCCATACCAAGCCCCACAAAGTCTGTCATCTCCTGAACTGTTGCCGGCGAGAGGACTATGAGATGGTAGTCACCGTGGCCTCCGCCTTTGGTGGCCTGAAAATAATCGGCCTGCGACGGCTGTATGGTGCCCAGTCCGGGACCTCCGCGCATCACATTGATGATAAGCGCCGGCAGGCGCGCGCCCGCTATATAGCTTATGCCCTCCTGTTTGAGTGATACGCCTGGCGATGAGGACGATGTCATCACCGCCTTTCCCGATGCGGCGCCCCCATAAACCATATTTATGGCAGCGACTTCACTCTCGGCCTGAAGGACAACCATTCCGGTGGTCTCCCATGGCTTTTCAAGGGTAAGTGTTTCCAGAACTTCACTCTGCGGGGTAATGGGATACCCGAAATATCCGTCCATACCGTAGCGTATGGCCGCATGGGCAATCGCTTCGTTGCCCTTCATAAGTTTTACTTCCTGTTCCATAGTGTGCGATGTTTTTGTTGGTTTTTACTCGCCCTTATTTCTCGACAACACGGTAGACTTCAATGCATGCATCCGGACAGACAAGGGCGCATGATCCGCAGCCGATGCACTTGTCAGGATGTGCCATATATGCAAAATGATATCCACGGTCATTGACCTCCTTGGGCTGGAGGGCAAGGACGTCTACAGGGCAGGCAACGACACACAGGTCACAGCCTTTGCAACGTTTGTCGTTGACTGTTATCGCTCCTTTTATTTTAGCCATTTTTCTTGGATTAGTAATGTTTGGTTGTTCTCCACAAATATAAAAAGTTTTTTTGTAACTTCCTACAATTAACGTTTCATTAACATTATTGTTCTCCGCCTATGCCCGCAATACGGCTAACGTCACAACTGTACCGCCACTTCTTATCTCCCGGCTCTGCCATCGGAGCATCCATTATCCTCCCAAAAGAGAGGACCTCCGCAATTCGCGAAAGCCCTCTCTTATTGTTGGTATTCAGACTATTATTCAAATTCAACGAGAACGGCATCGGCAGCCACCGGCTGTCCGGGAGCGGCAAAGACGCGCTTCACTGTTCCGTCACGGTCTGCCTCAACCTCGTTCTCCATTTTCATGGCTTCATAGACAAGTACTGTCTGGCCTTTCTTGACGCTGTCACCGGGCTTGACTTTTATCTCGACAACCGTACCGGGCATCGGAGCGGTCAGTGTATGACCGGTGATAGGAGCATCGTCAGCAGCAGTACCGGCAGCCTCAGCTTTCTCCGCTTCAGGAGCAGCGGCTTTGGCAGCGGCAGCTTCCTCGGCGCGACGTTTGCGCAGGAAACCGTTGGCAACGTTCGGCAGAAGTTCAAGCAGCAGTTCTTCCTCACGGTTAGCCGCAAGTTTCACACCGCCAAGCTCAGGCAATGCGGGATTCTCAGGGCGTTTATATGTGGAGGTGTCATAGGGATGCTCTGTGGCATCGCCGGTGATCATGGCACGGAACTGCGGGTCAACCGGCACGGGAGTGTGTCCGTATTCACCTTTCACCAATGAAATGAACTGATTTGATTTGGTGGTGTAGTCCGGTTTGCCGGCGCGGCGGTCTATGGCCACCATCACTGCCTGTGAACCAACTATCTGACTGGTCGGAGTAACCAGCGGCACCAGTCCGGCATCACGGCGCACCATCGGGATGAGGCGCATGGCGTCATCAAGCAGATCGCTGGCATTCAGGCTCTTCAGCTGGGCTACCATATTTGAATACATTCCGCCGGGAACTTCAGCCTCTTTGACAAGCTCGTTGGGTTTGGGGAAGCCGAAGTACTGCTCAATGGCATGACAGTGGCTGAGCAATGTCTCATAGTCATTGGCCTTGGCAGCCGCTACTGCGGCATCAAGATGAGCCTCGACATCGGCAGGCAATGTGTCTGTCAGAGGATCAAACTCGCGCGGGAAGTTGTCTTTCTGGAGGTCAAATGCGGCAAGACTCTGACGTGCGGCACGCAAGTGCTTGCGGATTTCGCCCACAGCCTTCATGTCTGCTTCTATTTCCACGCCAAGTTTCTGGCAGAAAAGATATACAAGCTCTATTGCCGGAGCGGCTGAACCACCGCCAAACCACCATATGTTGGTGTCAAGAATATCAACTCCGTTGATAATGGCCATCACTGATGATGCCAGTCCATAACCGGGGGTGCAGTGTGTGTGGAAATCCACAGGAACTTTAACAGCCGCCTTGAGTTTGGCGATGATTGATGCGGCACGCGCCGGGGTGACAAGACCAGCCATATCTTTTAGAGTGATGATTTTTGCACCAAGAGCCTCCATCGCCTTGGCTTTCTCCACAAAATACTCATCGGTGAATATTTTCTCGGGTTCAGGCGCAGCCTTTTTCTTTCCGAAAAGACGTTTGAAGAAACCGGAATCTTCCTGCGGTGCAGCCACAGGCTTGGGATCGACAGTGTAGCAGACAGCGCCGTCGGCAATGCCGCCAAGCTCGTTTATAAGTCTGATTGACTCACGCACATTGTCAATGTCATTGAGTGCATCGAAAATGCGCATGACATTCAGGCCGTTGGCAATAGCCTCTTTATAGAATCCCTCAAGCACATAATCCGGATAAGGCACATAGCCGAAAAGGTTGCGTCCGCGTGAAAGCGCCGACAGCAGCGATTTTCCTTTCATAGCTTTTGAGATTGTGCGCAAGCGGTCCCAGGGGCTTTCGTCAAGATAGCGCATAACCGAGTCAGGGACTGCACCGCCCCATACTTCCATGATATAGAAGCCGGCGTTCTCATAGAACGGGAGCAGCTTGTCTATTTCTTTCTGACTGAGGCGGGTGGCAAACAATGATTGTTGGCCGTCACGCAATGTAAGGTCTCTGATTTGCAATTTGCGTCTTTCCATGTCTTGTTATTATAGGGTAAGTTTTATGATATTTTATTGTAGTCCACAAAGATATTGTATTTTTTCTGAAATAAAGAAATTATTCCGTAATTTTTTTGGAAATATTTCATTATTTTTGTCACGTAATACCGTTTCACCGCCATGTTCCATTTTTTCACAAAATCCAGACAGCCGATAACCTTCTGTTTCTCAACCGATATCCATGCCCACATCATTCCGGGAATAGATGATGGCGCCCCGGTCGCTGAAACATCACTTAAACTGATCGATGCAATGCATCACATGGGCATAGACACTATTTTTGCAAGTCCGCACATCGCCGAGGGAGCATTTGAAAACACACGGACGTCAATCACCACGGCTTATGAAACACTTATGGCGGCATTGAACCGCACCGGCCGTACGGATGTGGCCATAAAATGCCATGCTGAGAACCGCATTGACAACATGCTGCTTGAGAACATATCTCGCACGGCTGTCCCCACACTCCCTGACGGGTACGCCCTCATTGAGAATTCTTTCATTCAAGAGCCGTGGAATCTCGAGCAATTGATTTTTGACATGCAGGTAAAAGGCTACCGTCCCATTCTGGCACATCCCGAGAGGTTCAGCTACTATGACATGCGACGGCTTAAAAAACTGCATGAACGCATTCCGTTCCAGATAAACATGCTCAGTTTTGCAGGCTACTACGGCAAAGACATATGCCGCAAGGCCGTGATGCTTGCCCGCGAAGGGTTTGCCGATTTCCTTGGCACAGACATCCACAGCATGCGCCATATAGACTGCCTGCGCCATTATCTCACAACCTCTGACGCAAAACGTCACCGCGCCGTTTTGGAACGGATTGTCAGGAATGACATCTTCAACATCTGATAACCGGCCGGAGCGAGAATAGCATTCGCAAAACAAAAATCTCATTTCTATATCAATAGCGAATATTTTTTATTAAATTTATTTGCTATTGATGTTATTTTTACATAAATTTGCATCATTGACATCCGGCAGCGCTAAAAATCCGATACCCCATCACAAACACATAATATTTATGAAACCAAAAATCCACCATCTAATCCTGCCTGCTATGGCAATGATGTACAACATGCAGTACAAAATCCGCATGATAAAACCATTACCATAATCCTATAACTGCGCAAAATAAGAAGCAACTACGATCATCAATTTAATTATATAACTATTTCTGAATAAATCTATTTGCATATGAAAACAAGAATATTTATTTATAATCTGCTGACAACAACAGCCATTGCTGTCGCATCAATGATGATGTCGGCTTGCAGCAACGATGATGATAATGTAACGCCGCACAAGCAGGAAGCAAAACCGCTCGTAGTAGATGAGGCTCAGAAGACAATTATAGCAGCCCACAACAAGTTTGCGCACAACTTCTTTGCATATGCGCTGAAAGCTGCCAACGGTGACAATGTGGCAGTGTCTCCGCTCAGTGCTGAAATAGCGCTTAGCATGCTTGCCAATGCCGCCGACGGAGAGACGCAGACCGAGCTATTGAATGTTTTGGGATACAGTGACATGACCGCACTGAACAGCTTTAACCGCTATATGCTGGAAAATCTCCCTATGGTTGATCCCTCTCTTGTCAGACTTGACCTGTGCAATTCCGTTTGGCTGAACAGTGACTGGAATGTGTCATTGACCCCTGCGTTCACAAATACACTTGACAGTGACTACTCTGCCTCAGTCACATCTCTGCCGTTCAGTAATTTCAATATAAACATCAAAGCCAATGAATGGGTGGATGAAAAAACCCAAGGGATGATAAATAAATTTTATGAGGAAGATGAAGATTTGTCCCGACTAAACTTTTCATTGCTCAATGCCATGTATTTCAACGGCAAATGGAATGAGAATTGCAAATTCGACAAGAAAAAAACTGAGCCGGCGGATTTTACATATACTGATGAATCAGGAACCAAAGCGACCAAAAAGGTTGAAATGATGACCACTATGTATACAGGTTTTGGCTGTGAAAAGCCGGGCGAATATAAGGCTGTAAAGTTATATTATGGACAAAATGCTTTCTACATGCTTATTGTTGTGCCTGAAGATGGCCAAGACATAAATTATTGCATGTCAAACGCCATGAATGTCAAAGCGCCTGATGTATATTGGCAACCTTATCGGCTCACGCTGAAATTGCCACGTTTTGAAAATGAAGCAACAATCCAAATGACTCCATTCCTTATAGATGCCGGAATAGACATGGAGAGATGTAATCTTTCTAACGTTCTTAGCGATGGAAAACCTGTTATAGATGAGCAAATCTTTATAAAACAATGCACAGCGATAAAGGTATATGAAGAAGGGACTGAGGCAGCCGCTGTAACCGGTATTGACGGAGTGGGCGCCACACTAATATATCCGTTGACAGTGACAGCAGACCGTCCGTTCGGCTATGCTATTGTGGAAAAGGAAAGCAATACAATCATTATGATGGGAGCATTCCAGAAACCATAATCAAGTTACCTATATACAATCACAGCCCCATGACCATTTTTCCGGTCATGGGGCTGTCCTTTTGTCAGGCGTAATTGTCTGTCAGAAGTGATCAGCGGCGCTCCAGACGCACTCCGTCAACGAGTGCGTGGTTGCTCTCGCGGTTCATGTTCTCGTTATAGGGCCGTAACTCAAGAAGCAAGGTGTGTTTGCCGGCAGTCAACGGGACTTTGAGACTGTTTGTCATGCCCCAGTCTGACCAGTTTGCGCGTCCACGATGCGGCATGACTACTGTCCCGACATCATTGCCGTCAACAACAAGAGTACGGATGGCACAACGGTTTTCCGTGTTGACCGGGCCGTTGCCGTTGGCATAACGGAAAGAGATAAAATAATCGCCGGCGGCATCAACTTCAACAGGGATTGTAAGTGTTGAAGCAATATGGTCTGTCTCTGTAAAACCGTTTCCTTTGTAGCCGGCAACAGAATATGTCGGTTTGTAGACAATTTCTTCTGAATCCATATCTGTTCTTTCGCCGGGGATGTCAAACCATTTTGCCGGACGTGTTGACACCGGTTCGGAAGCAAAGCCCTCAATGCCTTTATCGCTGAGCGCAATCACCTGATATTCTCCGGGCAACGAAGCATCATAGACAGTGGTATGCACAGTGTCGGCACGTTGGCCGTCGCGAACAATCACATATGTGTCAACATATTCAATGGGCTGCCATTCAAGCATATTGCCGTTGAGACGCGCAATGGGCGTAAGCGGAGCCTTGACATTCGCCACTTCATTGATCTGCATAGGCGCTATGGGTTTATCGGCCATCACAATCTCAATTTTCAATTTGCGTCCACGGTTTTTCTCGGCCTGACGCACACTTATGAGCGGCTCTTGTCTGTGGCCGTCAACGGTGAATGAGGCAATGCTGTCACCATATCCTTTCACAGTTATGTCAAGGCGCACACCACGGTAATTGAAGTTTTCAAGTGTGCGCACGGCATTCATGGCCTCAGGCACAAAGGGATGGAACGCAAGTCCTTTTTCTGTAAAATCAATGCCAAAAAGAATCTTATGGGTGATTGCCAGATTACCGGACAGGCACCAGAGCATGTTTGACGAGTTGAGTTCTGTGGCTATGTCGCCGTTGTCAAGGTTAAAGTTCTCCTTGTTGGTGGCAAACAGTGCAGCGGGGCGAAATACGGAGCCTATTGCCTGAAGCGTTCCGGCCTCATTGCCGGCTTTGGCATTGGCGATGGCCCACCATGCTCCCACCCATGGCCAAAGGGCATTGTTATGGTATGCGGGCATATCCGCTATCTGTGGAAAAAAGATAGCGGAGCCGAAAGGAGTTACGGGATTATGCTCTGTGATGGTACGGGCGCGATCGTTGCCGGCCACGTCCCAGACAATTGCCAGAGACTCGCCAAGTGTCTCGGCCCGCGGATTGGCAATGAGGTTGTCGCGTCCATAGCGGAACATGTCGTAATAGCCTTTCTCTTCATTCCAAAGCACATTGTTTATGGCATCGGAGAGTTTGCGCGCCTGTGAGGCAGCATCGGCTGAAACTTTCTTATGGCCCAGAATGTCCGCTATTTTAGACAGAACAGTCCATGCCTGCGCATGTACAACTGATGTGCCGAGAGCTTCCGAGCGGTATATGTCGGCGGTCTGCATCCACTTGGGATAGCTCTGCTCACGCCAGTCAATAAATGAAGTCTCGCCGCGCACAAGACCGCTGTCATCAGCGTAAAGGCGCGAATCACGGTCATCATACAGTGATTTTTTTATAATCGGATAAATGGTCTCAAGCCACTGCCGGTCACCGGTAACAAGATAATACTCATATGCAGCCACAGCCCATATCATGCGGTCAGTAGACACGGGCCAGGCGCCTCCCGAGCCGGTATCCTGTATTATACGACCCAGAGGATCAATCTTTTTCATGAGTGAGATGCGCGTGGCTTCCGGCTGCATATATGCCATGGAGAGCAGTATGGAATAGCTGACATCACGGGTCCAGACACCGGCCCATTCCTTTCCGGTGCGCAAGGTGGTGTCAGGCTCAACGGCATTCACCATTTCATCAAGGCCCATGTTGTATATTGCACGATGCAAGGTGTTCGGAGTGATCAGACGCGGATAACCGCTGATGTCATTTTTCAGGCGCCAGGTTTTGTCAATACCCATATAATAGCCGGGCTGAGCCGAATATGTTGACACAATGACCGTGTCTGAAGGTGCAGTGGCCATGTAGACGCCCTGGGTAATGGTATCACCGCTCCACACATATGCCGGTGTACGGATTATTTCTGAGGAACGTGCAGCGGTGGCACCAGTGAAAGTGGCGCAGGCACACGCCAATGCCAAAATTTTTATTCTCATGGTAATCTCTTTGGTTATGTTATTTCTTTACACTGCAAAGTTACAAATAAGCCGGTGCAATGCCAAATCCAATCCGGGCATTTCCGTGGCGAAAATATTTAGAGGGTCGTACAAATGTACGACCATCCTATCTACAATGCAGATCAAGCCCGAGGCCGAAACCCCGGGCTTGATCATCTTATCTATTTATCCGTATTATTGTGTCATAGTTCAGAAGTTCCACTGGCAGGCAACCATTGTCAGGTTGGGACAAGCCATTGTGCGGAGATCAATGATCTGGTTGTAACGGCAGTTGATATAGGTCAGAGCCTGATCAAATGATACGTCGAGTGTGGTAAGTTCGTTGTTGTTGCAAAGCAGACGCTGCAGGAAAGTCTGGTTGGAAAGGTCCAGAGAAGTCAGGTCATTGTATGAGCAGTCAATGAACTGGATGCGCGGGCACTCGCTGATTGACAGTTCGGTAAGATCGTTATAGGAGCATACCAGGTCAAGAAGCACTGCGCAGTTGCGCACGCCAAGGGTCTTCATATTGTTGTCCGTGCAGACAAATGTTGACAGAGAGGGCAGACCGGAAACAATCATGTTTGATATGTTGTTGCCGTCAAGGTTCACATTGGCAAGGTTCTCGACGCCACTGAATGTGAGGCCTGTAAGTTTGTTATATCCGGCATAGAGGTTCTTGAGGGCGGTGCAGTTGTCTATAACGAGGCTTTCCAGGCGGTTGCCCTGACAGTTAAGTGTCTGGAGTGTGGGAGAGGCGCTCAGGTTCAGCTCAACAAATAGATTGTTAGACAGGTTGAGTGATTTCAGCACGGGGACATTTGAGATGTCAATGTCTGTCAGGCGGTTGTTGTTGACAGACACGTCTGTCAGCTGCGGGCAATTGGTAAGGTTGACATCGGTGAGTTTGTTGCGTGACACATTCACGTCAGTCAGAGCGGGGTCATTGGCGGTTGTCACTGATGTGAGCTTGTTACGTGACACATCCACTTTGCGCAATGCGGTGAATCCTGACAGGTTGAGATCACCGGCAAGTTTCTTGTCTTTCCACTTGATTTCAACCACGTGTCCGTTTTCAACAGTGACGCCCTCCCATGTAGAAGCATCTTTCAGATTGGTGATCTTAAGTGCCTGAGCGTTTGATGCGTCTTTCTCAGCAGGAGCTGACAGGAACGTCTGGAGCTGTTTCAGCTCGTTTTTACTGATGTTCTGGGCGAAGGCCATCGAGGTTCCGAGAGTGACGGCCAACAGTAATACGGCTTTTTTCATAATGTTGATGTTGTGTGTTTTGTATGTTGAATGTTATCTGTGTGACATCGTGAGAGATCTGAGCCATTCTTCTCTTCTCCGATGTCTGATTAGATAACAAGACAACACGCGCAAAGGTTTGTTCGCGCACAAAATTTTTCCGTATAAAAATCTGTTGGCTATAATTGACTGGCAGACACAGACGTTTCAGGTCAGAACGGGGTTGCGTCATCAGAGGCTGTAAGCGCACCCTCCCCGCCGCTGAATGGTGATGCCAGAGAGATGTCAGTCATCGGAGCCGGCGCGCCGGCAGTAGCATTGAGGCGGCTTCCCACTGACGCCATCTTGGACGGTACACCGGGATCATCGTCCCAGTTCTCGAAGCGTGCATACTGCGCCCGGAAACGCAACTGTATGTCCTCTACAGAACCGCTGCGGTGCTTGGCGATGATAAACTCCGCTTTGCCGCGTATGTCATTGCCGTTGGCATCAGTATCGGAATGCAGGTAATACTCCGGACGGTGTATGAAGCACACAATGTCCGCATCCTGCTCAATAGCGCCTGACTCACGGAGGTCGCTGAGCTGGGGGCGTTTGCCATCGGTGCGGCTCTCCACAGAACGGTTGAGCTGCGAGAGGGCGATGATGGGGATGTTCAACTCCTTGGCAAGCTGTTTCAAAGAGCGCGAGATCATGCTGACTTCCTGCTCACGTGACCCGAACTTCATCCCTGAGGCGTTCATGAGCTGCAGATAGTCTATGATGATCATCTTTATATTGTGTTCGCGCGCCAGACGCATCGCTTTTGTGCGCAATTCAAAGATTGACAGAGAGGGTGTGTCATCAATATACAGGGGAGCACCGTTCAGATATTTTATACGGGCCATGAGCTGATCCCATTCCAAAGGCGAGAGTTGGCCGCTTTTTATCTTGCCGCCGTCCAGTTCACACACATTGCTTATAAGACGGTTTACAAGCTGCAGGTTGCTCATCTCAAGCGAGAACACTGCTATCGGAGTATTGTAGTTTACTGCCATGTTCTTGGCCATGGAGAGCACAAAAGCGGTCTTACCCATTGCCGGACGTGCCGCAATGATTATGAGATCACTGTTCTGCCATCCGCTTGTCACTTTGTCAAGCTTGTGATATCCTGTCTCCAGCCCTGACAACCCCGATGTGCGGTTGGCGGCATTCTGTATCTGCTGCAGAGCCTGAGAGATGACCGGATCAATCTGGGTGACATCTTTCTTGACATTGCGCTGGGATATCTCGAACAGTTTGCCCTCGGCCTCCTGCAGAAGGTCCTCCACATCGTTGCTCTCATCATAGGCTTTCCCCTCGATGTTTGAGGCAAAGGCAATAAGTTCGCGGGCAAGGTACTTCTGTGCCACTATGCGGGCATGGAACTCCACATGTGCCGCCGAGCTGACGCGTGAAGTAAGCTCGGTGATGAACACGGCATCGCCGGCCTCTTTGAGAGTGCCGTTGAGGCGCAACTGCTCTGTCACCGTGAGCATGTCAATGGGCCTCTGGGCGGCGCCAAGAGTCTGGATTGCCTCATATATCAGGCGGTTGGCGGGTTCATAGAAGCATTCGGGTTTCAGCAGATCACACACGGTGGCATAGGCGTCTTTCTCAAGCATAAGCGCGCCCAGCACCGCTTCCTCAAGTTCCTTGTCGCGGGGTGCTATCCTTCCCAATTTGTCTCCGACATTTAAAACCGGATTTTTCTGTTTGCCATATGCATTGTTCTGTGAGGCCATACCGTTAATCTTGAATTTTTTTCATACCTTTGCGCATCAGAATGCAAAGGTACAAGTTTTAGGCAAGTGTTCAAAATTAATTTAGAATTATAACCGATGCATGCAACCTCCACCCTGCTTCTGTCCGCGGGTTATGAGGCCGGGCAAACCTTAATGCATCACGTTTGTTACACATAAAACACGGCAGCATGCCGGCATAAGACACATAATTTCCAACAGGACAACACAATGACAGATTCTTCACGGCCATGTCCGGACGCGGACAAGACGGCTGAAAACAAAAAACCGAACAGCAATCATGCTCCTGAGCAGCAGACTGCTGACCATTCTATATTCTATGCCGCCCGCCAGGCGCTAAGGCGCCATGCCACCGGCGGTAACATACTTATTTTCTGTACTGTTCTGGCTCTGGTCATAGCAAATATTCCCGCCATAAACGGGCACTATTTCCAGTTCTGGGATCAGGAAGTACGCCTACAGATCGGGTCATTCAACCTGTTCAGTCACGAGGGACACCCCATGACAATGCTACAGTTCATAAACGATGCCCTGATGGCCGTGTTCTTTTTCTCGATAGGTCTTGAGATAAAGCGTGAGGTGCTTGTGGGTGAGCTTTCATCGTTCCGTCAGGCGCTTCTTCCCATCATGGGTGCCATAGGAGGTATGGCGATGCCCGTGCTCATCTTCCTTTTCCTGAGCAAAGGCACCGATTACGCCGGGGGCGCGGCCATACCCATGGCAACAGACATAGCCTTCTCACTGGGCGTGCTTGCCATGCTGGGCAAACGTGTGCCGCTGTCATTAAAGATCTTCCTGACAACACTTGCTGTGGTTGATGACATAGGCGGAATCATTGTCATCGCCGCTTTCTACTCCACACACATTGAGCTCACATTGCTTGCCTATGCCGCCGGTCTGCTGGCGTTGCTGCTTTTAGGTTCGGCATTGAAAATAAAGAGTCAGGCATTCTATCTTGGCATAGGGACTGCCATATGGTTCCTGTTTCTGAACTCCGGCATACATCCCACCATAGCCGGTGTGCTTGTTGCCTTCTGTGTACCTGCACGTCCGGTCTATTCGCCCAAGAAATACATCAAGAAAATGCGCAAGGCCATAAGCAATTTCCGCAGTCAGGATGACGAGATACTTACCAAGAAATCCATTCTCACATGCGAGCAGATGAACTGGCTCAAGCAGGTTGAATCAGCATCAGACAAAGTCATCTCTCCGCTTCAGGAACTGGAAGACACTCTCCATCCCATTGTCAACTATTTTATCCTGCCTCTGTTTGCTTTTGCCAATGCCGGGATATTCCTGCTTGACATGGATCCGATGAGTATTTTTGAAGGTGTCTCCCTGGCCATAATCCTAAGCCTTGTTCTGGGAAAATTCTTAGGCATACTTTCATTTTCGTGGCTTACGGTCAAGACCCGCATGGCCCCCATGCCGGCACATTCAAACTGGCATGAGATGTCATCAATCTCTATGCTTGGCGGCATTGGATTCACCGTGTCACTGTTCATAGCCACATTGTCATTCGGAAGCGACCCCGCTCAGGCTGACCTTCTGGCACATGCCAAACTCGGCATTGTTGTAGGCTCTCTGATATCCGGCATAATCGGCTTCCTGTGGCTTCACATCACACTGCCCAAAGGCATTGCTCCCGATGCCGTAGATCCTGACTGATAACTCCAACATCCATACTACAAAATGGGCTGTACCTCACAACTGGCACAGCCCATTTTTACACTTCTTTATCTATCCAACTAAGTTATCTTATCATGACTTTACGTGCCGATGATGTGGATTTCCAGATATAAATGCCTCTCTGCAATGCCGGCCACTGTCCATATTCAACTTTATGGGCAACAAGAACGCCGCCAAGCGTATACAGATCGCCATAGGGTTCAGTATCTTCGGCAGTCATATCAACTATGCCTGAATTGTCCCTGGCCTGCGGGAACACAAACAATGACGGGAACCAGTAGTTGCTTATCATGGGATACTCTTTGATTACATTGCCCTTGTTGTCATAACGCACAGTCATATAAGTGGGATCGCTGAACTGATGGAACAGTGAGGCATAGAGTTCATCAGTCTTGGGATGTATTCCCAATGAACACCCGTATAGATGCCAGTCACCGGCCGTGTAGTCAATGATTTTCTCAAGCTTGCGGCTGTCAATGTCATACTTGAATATCCTGTAGTTTGCGAACCAGCTGTTGTCACCTCCGCACCAGTAGAGAGTATTTGTCATCTCTGAGGCGCAGAATGGATCAGGAGTCCATGCATACCATGAATTTGCGGGAGGATACATGCCGTCACCTGAGATTTTTATGACCTCGCGCTCAAGAGTCACCGGATCAAGACGGATAAGATATGGCACTGCCGCACCTGTTCCCTGCACATTCTTGGACGCCGCATACCACAGATTTCCGTCCTTTGATTTCACTATGGTTGAACCTATTCCGGAAGTGCGCCGCGGGCGTGTTCCTGTGTCCTGCTCAATCGCATCATCAACAATTTCCATGTCAAGGATCTGCTCCACGCGGTCTGTCTGCGGATCAACGACAAGCATGCCATATTGCTGATGGACAGCAAAGACTTTTCCGGCCGCAAGCATCATTGTGCCTGTCTGCCCGTAATATAGCGAACTTGTGGGGTCTCCCGCCGGCTTGTCATTGTCACCGCCTGCATTAGGGTTTGCAGACCCCTCAACCTGCCCCTCTATCTCAAGGGTTTCAAGATTCAGAATCCACATTCCGTTGCTCGACGAGACATATCCTTTTTTGTCAGATACGCCCACAAAAGCGCGGCCGTCACATTGTTTGCCGGATGGATCTATGAGCTGCAGCTGTTTTATCATTTTCATGGTTCTGGCATCAGCCACTGAGATGCGTCCGCCAATGATCTGAGCGCCGGGATCTTTTTCCTGCTTTGCGATCATATAGATGCGTCCGTTCCATATGGCGCCATACTGGTTGGTGCATCCCAGTTCCATGCCGGGATTCTCTTTCTGTATGACACGGTATTGCCAGTAGTCACCGGCCTGATCATCAGGCAAAAGATAGTTGACCGTTGAATTCTGATGTCCGTACCAGTCCTCGTTGATTATGATTATTCCGTCTGAATAATCATTTTCTCCGGCAGCCGCCATCCGCGGTAAAGCGGACAGGAGTGCCAGAAAAAACAATGTCATGCTCTTTTTCATAGTCAGATTGCTTTAGAATCTAATTTTCTCATACTTATCACCGGTTCTGCGGGTGCCGTAGCATCGGCGGCAGTGTACTCCAGAACAACGTCATCACCGGTCGCAACAGTGGTTTCACAGGTAGCCTCCGCGTTGTTGACAAAGATTTTCCAGCATGTTGCATCAGAATTCACCTTCCAGTGGTCATAGTCCGATGATCCTTTGGCTGCAGAATAGTCATCGGCAGTCACAGCAACACCGGCAATGAGTTCCAGAGCACCGCCCACGCTTATGGCCTCCGAGTTGTCACCGTTGGTGTCAAAGCCGAAAGCTACGAATGAATCCCCACCATCTTTCAGCGCATAGAAGCGCGGATCCTCAGCAAGAGCGGTGTTAATGATGTCACCAACAGTAGCCGTACCGTTAAATTTCACGGTGCTTGCAAGATTGTCAATGGCGACATCGTCACCCCAACGCACAGTCAGTGTTGTTGTCTGACTGCCTTCTCCAAGCACATTCCGCGCCGGCTCCGTTGCCGACATTGCTGAACCTGCCACAAACAAAGCAGTTGCAATAATGATTTTTTTCAACATAATATTCCGGTTTATCTGATATATATTTTGTTTACTGTATTTCCTCGCCGTTCAAGGTATATGCCTGTCGACAGATTCTCCGCTGCGACTTTCACACCGGTCAGTGTAAAGTACTCGGCTGTACCATCCGTATCAGCGGCAATGTCCTCAACCCCGGATGACGGATCGCGGTGTGTGAAGTTGAGCCGGTTGGAATCAAACTCAGGAGTTTCATTGTCTGAAGCGCTTACAATGAGCACTGCTCCGGGGTTAAGCCATCGGTTTGACGGTACCTGCACAAACTCGGCGTCAACCACACGGCGTATATATGTCTTGTAGGTTGTACCGGCTGCTTCTGCAGGCGCATATACTCCGCTTCGGGCCGCATCGCCACTGCCATATGTGTATGTCAGGCTTATTTCTCCATCGTTGTTTGTGACAGTGAGATGGCTGTCAGCCTTGGCCAGATTTTCAAGGACGGTTGTGAAACGGTCATCATATCCGCCGGTCCACCTGTAGCCGTACACAATATCGTCGGTGCTGTCACCGTTGGGCACACGGACAATGACCGTGGCCGTTTTCTCACCTTTGTCCTTGCCGCCCCAATATTGTATCTTATCCATATCCATGAGACTTACAGGAGCCCGGTATTCTTTCCACTGTTCATTGTAACCTTTTATGTCATAGCTTAGCTCCTCATTGAGGTCACCGCCAACTGACATTGTCTCGTCAGGAAGAATCGGGGTGGCTTTCCAGACCTGCACATACCCGTCAACCAGAAGGGTACTGCTCATGCCAAGTGCGGAATAGCTGACGTCCTCATAGTCGTTTGGGCCGTGCCAATAGCTCCAATAGCCTTTGTACCAGTGCGCGTACCAGAGAAACGAGGGATTCTCCGCGAGTGTGGCGGCGTCCAGATCCCAGAAATCATAATCATAGGCCGGATAGCCGTAACGGATCGCATTCAGCGGATGTTCAATGATGCCTGTCTCTTTTGCCACTTCTATAGCGTCATAGCACATCGGTTCAGCCTCAGGGCCGGGGCAACCGTCCTGACCCATCGCTGTGGTAGGAGAGGTATAGCCGAATGACACGTCTGTTGATTCAGATGCACTTGCGTAATCGTAAATAAGATAGTCAAGTTCTTCCCTGTCATCACTAATGCCCAGGCCGTTCAACGTGGACCCCATGGTGCCGGTATATTGCACAAGAGCTGTCAGCACACTGCTCTGCGCGGCAACGGCACGCACAAGGTCCTCGCCGGTCTTTGTGCCGTTCCATCGATAACCCCACACATAACAATAATTCTTACCGGCTTTCTGAAAATCAATGATCAGTGCCGTACGGTTTTCACCGGCGGGATCACCGGCCCAGTACTGTATCTTGTCCCAATCAACCCAGGGCACAACCTCATAGGCCTGATGGGCAAAACTTATTGCCGACAAGGCAACGAATGTGAGTAAAATTTTTTTCATACTTTTATCTTTGATTGATATGGTTTTAGGCGTTGAATGATATAGTTTATTTTCCGAGAGGATCAGGTAGCGGGACACCCGGCAGGTCTATATGCAGGTCCTGAGCTTTTGACAACTCCGTGGATGTCTCTCCAAGCCATCCGCAATACTGGTTCAGACCGGTATAGACGCGGATGAAATCAGCACCCGGCAGATGCACCGGGTTCCCGTCGCTGTCCACAGCGTGGCCTATGTCAAAGCTGTTGAGATCAGGATAATCATTGGGATGATTGTCAACATATCCCCAATCAAAGGCATAGAGAACATAGTAACGTCCTGTCCCGCTAAGGTCTATGCCGTTGGGTGGAAGACATGTGCCGGTGAACGAAATTGTATTGTCGGTGACCCAGGCAGGAAAATAATCCTGTGAATGGAAGATGTTTTTGGCAATATGCCCGCGCGTACCGTCAGTGTCCTCCCAGGCAATATAGTTTATGTCATTGAGATAGCCGGTGTCATCCTCATCTATCACGCGGTCAGGATCAGGGCGGTGATAGATGATGCCGTAACGGTGCTTGCTCTTTGCATATGCACTGCCGGCAAGTTCATACCATGGGTCATCAGGAATACCGTTGCAGTTTGCGTCATAGCTGACCATGACTATTCCCGGTTCGGCAGAGCCGCCTTTCGCATCGGGATTGGTCAGTTCGTAAAAAGCATTTCCCCAGATGCGGAAATCTTTTTCGCCGGGAACGTTGATGACGGTGTGGTCAAACCCGAATGTCACATAACCGCCATAGCCTCCCAGTGAAATCATCACATCATTTGTGCCTGAGATGGATTCCTCGCATTTTTTCAGGATATCCGCATAGGTGTCTCCGGGCTCATATTGCGGCATTGTGTTTATGAACTGTCCCGGGGCCGGACAATATTCATACACTCGCGTTATGTAAGGGCTGTATTCAACTTCCTCATGCAGCACATTCACCGTGAAGTCGAAATGGTAGGGTGTCTCGGGGTCTATTATGTCAAATGACATTTCATAGGTTCCTTCTTCCTGAGCTATAAAGATATAATTGTCAGCATCGGAAACCTCTTTGCCGTTGATTTTCCAACTGTAGCGCTGACCTGTCAGCGCCGACCTTAGAGGGAGCTTGGACATGCGCGGAATGTAGTACACTTCATCAATGCCCAGATTGACCATCGGAATGTCATCGGTACATGATATAAGTGCACAAGGGCTTAATATAAACAGTAACGTTTTTTTCATTGATAAAGGAATGTTATGTGTGCGGGAATATCACCGGTGCGCACACTCCATTTCTTATTACCATCGCGGCCAAAGCAATAAAGTGTTCCGGAAGACACATAGTTCTTGGCATCGGTCACGAAGATATCACCGGTAATAGGGTGGATAGCAATACCGTATGGTATAGTGATGTCCTTGTCTGTGCCGTCAGTGATAAAATTGTCTGATACAATCTTCTTTGTCCGTATGTCTATTATGCCGTAAGAGATTGTGTTTGTGGCCGTGTAGTTGTTCCACTCTGTGGCATAATAATAGAGCGAATCACCATAGATGGCCATATTTGTGCATGCAACGGGAATTGTGTCCGTGACAATCATTTTGTTGTAGCCCGGTTTCTTTGAAAGTACATAGAGCCTTGACGGGCGCGATTCATAGTCACCGCGCGATGTCACCCAGAGTTTCTTGTACCGGTCTTTTTTCAGCCGGTGCAGGTTTATACCCACCGGAATCTGCTCAACCTGCTTGAAGTCAATCATCTGTATCACAGAAACAGTATTGTCGTAATTGGGTACACGGTAACCTCCTGAATTTGCCACATACATATAGTCATCAACAACCTCCATCTCCTCCGGCTGATAGCCTACGGAAACTTTACGCGTCACAGCAAGCGTGGCGGTGTCAATTTCAAAGACAGCACCTTTGGGGGCATTGGCATCAATAAGCACCGGCCCGACATAGGAGCTGACGTATGCTTTCCCGCGATGGAAACGCACATAGCGACAGTTGGGGATGTCTATCTGCCCGATACGGATGCCGGTATGGGCATCCATCACCTCAACTTTATGCGAGCAGTTCACAACCACATAAAGCTTTGAACCGTAAATTCCGATATCATTACCAACATCGCCAAGTTCCTTGATGACATTGGGGTTCTTCTCTGAATAGAAATTGCGTGAGAAAAGGCCTGTATAATAGTCATAGAAGTCAAGGGTGCATTTGTTGGAGCCCATGTTGCCCTCATTGACAAGATAGAAGCCGCGGAGCGGGCTTTGCGGGGACTCGTCACCAATAATCTCATACTCCGTAGGCACCACGAGTTCGTCCTCTCGACAACTCGTGGCAACCATCAGGAGTGGCAGAAAAAAATATATGAAAAACTGTTTTTTTACGTTCATATCTCAACAGTCAGTGTTACCCGGAAATTGCGTTTTGGCATCGGATAATTCAAAATAACGTCATAATCCTGGCTGAGCAGATTGTTCACTTCAAGCAATGCACGCATATTGACACGTCCAAGCGTCAGGTCGCGGCTGAGGGATATATCACTTGTATACCACGGCTGCGTGTAATTGTAGCGGATGTTCTCCTGCTGGTTATAGCGCTCACCCACATATATATAGCTATAGTTGAGATTCCATTTGCGCCATGTGAGATTTATGACCGCGGCGCCTGAGTTTCGGGGAATATATGGAATCTGGTCGCGGTAGTAATTGTCAGCGGGATTGGTCACGTCAATGGCACGCTGGAAAGTGTATTGGGCGCGGACTGTGGCATAGAAATCACGGAAGGGATTCAGAGTGACAAGCGCCGTCACGTCAATACCGCGGATGTCAACTTTGCCCAGATTGAGCATTGTCCAGCGGAACTGCTGACCTTTGGGATATGCCACAATCTTGTCTTTTACGCGGTTATAGTATATGTCTGTGCTGAAGCGCATGGCACTGACAAATCCACGGTCATTCTTGCTGAACAGAAGGCCTAAGTTGTATTGTGTCACACGTTCAGGTTCAAGCTTGGAGTTGCCCATATCGGCATAATAGAGATCATTGAAAGTCGGCATGCGGTATGACTGCTTGTAGAATGCCCGTGCCGAAAGGCCTCTGCACAGTGTGTATGACACAAAGGCGGCGGGGGTGAGCACATGTTTGTCGGCCAGAGCTTCCTGACCTTTGAGTATGTCATGGATAAAAGTACCCAACACACTTCCCTGAAATTTGAAGCGCCTGTAATCTATGGCAGTGGCCACTGAGAGCATGTTTGTGAACCGGTCAGGTTTGGCAAAGCCATATACATCAGCATCAAGAGCGTTCCACATGAAATCATATGCGGCTGAGACGTGCCACCAGGGAAAGATAGTATATTGGTTGGATGACGAGAAATAGACCTCTTTTTGTTTGTAGAGATTGTCAATCTTTATCTGTTTGTCATCATTGTTCACATAATGTGTGCGGTAAAAAGCATATTTGAGATTGTTGAGCGTTGTGAACTTGCCGAAAGACTGTGTGTAGCTGCCCTGTACAAACGAGTTTGTGTCCCATATTCTCTCGCCGCGCCGCCACACGTTGTTGACAATAGCGCCTGGAACGCCCCGCTCAGAATTGTAGTTATAGGCCTTGAAATGCCACTCTCCAAGATTCAGTTGCCCGTTGACATTAACTTCGATACGCGTGGCGTTTATGTCACCGTTCTGGCGCACAGCCGTTGTGTCATAGGCAAGTTCTCCCGCCGGATTGACACGGCGATAACGGAATTTGTACTTGCCGCTTGAGTTTATCCATTCGGCACTGAGAGAGGTGTTCACTTTCTCGGATAACTTGAGTTCCACCAGAGCGGAGGGGTTTAAAAGATCAAATGAGCCGGTGCGCATCGTGGCTCTGGCATGATAGGTCTCCTGGCCGTTGAAGCGGGGAGTGCGCGTGCGTATGTATATTGAACCGGCAGAGCCGAAATCCTTGGCCGGCTGCAGAATCTCGCTCTTCTGGCCGTTATAGAGCGATATACCCTCGATGTTATCAAGCGAGAACTGGCCGAGGTCAATCTGCCCGTTCTGAGCATTACCGAGTTCCACACCATCATATACAACGCCGGTGTGGTTGGTTCCCATTGACCTTATGTTGACTGTCTTGATACCTCCCACCCCGCCATAATCTTTTACCTGAACACCTGAGAAATATCGCAAGGCATCGGCAATGCTGTTACTGTTGAGACGTTGCAGTTCCTCTCCGTCAAGACTTTGCGCAGGTATCACCTCGACTTTCGGGGTCGCCGCTGTGACAACGACTTCGTGCAGCCGCTGTATTTTGTCAGGATTGAATGTTGAGTCCGATGGCTCTGTGGCATAGGCGGCAATGATGGCCATGCACATAAGAGTTGCTGGAATAGGCCTCATCTATAAGGTTTTGTCTGATGTAACTATACAAAAATTTCCCGTTTTGTGGACTGTGGCCGCAAACGGGAAAATATATGATGACAATCGTTATCTGACAAAACCGGAAATGCTGCATCCTGCCTTGTATTTCTTAGTCCATGATCCCGTAGACGGTAGTTCTATGTGATATGGCAGGTCTTCTGACTTATCCCGGTTTGTCCGCGCCTTCCCGGCTTTGCAGCCAGTGACTTGATGCGGAAAACTTTTGCCCGGCAGATCAACACCGTTCCGGGCGGGAAATACAGCAGCGGGTACTGTCAAGGATTCTAACCTTGTTCCCTATTAATGCTCTTAAGTCCCGTCTCTTCAGGACAAAGCAACCATTTCTGCCGCAAAGATACAACTTTTTATTTTATAGCCCAAATATCACAGCTTTTTTGCTAATTATTCGTTATTTTTGCATCAGGAAGCTGTCATCATGACACAGCATTTATAAACACCATATACCTAAGTACATATGAAAAGAAAATTGCGTCAGCACCTCACCCTGTCATTTCTCGTAGCTGCCACGGCATTGTGCTTTCACATGCCGGCGCACGCCCAGACATCGGCTCAGGCTTTCATTGAAGTCAACGGAACCACAACATTGAACATAGCCCCTGACCGCATAACTGTTGAAATTGAGATCGAGGAATACTTCCGGCCGGACAAAAGCGGTGACAGCACCGTTGTCAGGCTGCGTGACATAGAGAGGTCCGTGCGCAAGGAGCTTTCCGGAATAAACGTGCCTGACTCACTCATCATCACGTCTGATCTTGGCAATTACCGCGACCGGAGAACGGGAGGCCGCTTTCTAATGGCCAAAAGCATATCGGCCACACTCACGGATTATCAGCAGCTTGACCGGCTCTCGGAGAAAATGTCAATGCGCGGCATAAGGAGTTTCCGCATTGCCCGTCTTGACAACAGCATGCTTGAGACCTATAACCGTCAGGGCCTTAAGGGAGCGCTTGATGCTGCACGTGCCAAGGCCGAATTCATTGCTGAGAATGAAGGTCTTGTGATAACCACCCCTCTGGAAATAATTGAGACCGGCATAAACAGCTATGGTATGCCGGCAGTCAGCAATGCCGCCTACGATGCCGGCGGCAGCATGGAGAACATGCGCCACATCACGCGCCGCTACAATGTGCGCGTCCGCTATCTGTTCTCGCCAAAATCCAATTGAACGGTCATCTGTGCGCTTTGTACAGGTCTCTGTAATGAAGTAGTTCGGGACGAAACTCAAAGTGCATGGTGTCATAATGATACCATGCGCCGCCCCATATGAATCCGTGTTTCTCAAAGATCTCCACAATCCGGGCAGGTATGCGGTTGCGATATCGGATTCTGTCTGTTTCTCTGGCCCGCGGATTCCGGAATTTCCAATAATCCGATTTGTCAACGCCTATGTCAAAGGCTATGCCATAGCTGTGCGCGCTCTGACGGTTTGCTCCGCGCACCTTGCGCCAATAAAATGTTCCGGATGATTTAAGCAACGGTCGCAGATCCGGGTGAGCCGCAAGTTCTGCCGCCACCCGCCGCAGAGAATCAGCAGCACCGTTTGTGCGGCTGAAATACACGCGTTGTCCAAACCAATCAACACGCTCCAACTGCCGGCGCACAGCCGCCTCATCAGCGCCATACATCTTTTTGAAGAAAGCATCGGAGCGCGAGCGCCCGGCATCAGAGAGATAGGCAGGTGCGGAATCAGGCACCTCGTAAGGGACAAAAAACATATCCTCTATGTCTGAATTGTCAAGCAGTTCGTCAAAGGATTTTTCTTTTCCGTCATCATAAGTCAGCTCTGACCCGTCTGCCATGCGGATACGTCCGTCGGCATATCCCACAACAAAATCCGGATACGCGTGCATAAGTGCCCTGACGCCAAGAGGCATATCCGGCTGTATCCCGGCCGTGTCCTCCTTTGCCTGACACGGCACGGTGTCAGTCACCGTTGTTTCATCCGCCCCATGTATGGCTGAGACAGAAGTGTCGCTGCCGGACGCGCTGCATGAGGTGATCCACAGCAGCATGACCGGCAGCGCCATTATATTCTTTGTCAATGTCATTCGTATTTCTGTATCAGAGCAACATTGTGCCGCTCTATCTCATTCAGTTCATTGACTGAGACATCCGCCTTTGTGGGCTTGTACCAGTCATATTTGCTGAAATGGTCACTCAGGTCCTTTGAGGCGAATTTGCGTCCGTGCATGGCATAGACCGTGTTGCGCATGATACGGAGCTGTGCCTTTGTGTAGCCTTTGAGATCATCTGCCGTCAGTTTGCGCGCAGTCACCATCTGCCGGTAATCATCGCTGCCTGACTCCTGTGCCTGAGCGGATTCCTCGGCCTGGGATGTCTGAGGTATTGCCGGCGCATTCTCAAAATAGCCATAGGCCTCTGCCACAAGCACCTGTTCATTTCCATCAAAGTATGTGAGATAGAAACTGTTGTTATACTTGTTGTCATAAGAGAGCAATACATCCGTATTGCCTTTCTTGAGAATAGCTCCGGTAGCATTTGAAGATCTCTGTGCGCCCTGATGATCCACTTTGAATCCTTTGGCTTCAAGAGTTTTTATAACGGCCTTGTAAAATTCCTCGTTAAGTTTGTCAGAGCCGGTGACTTTCACCCGGTAAACAAAAAGCCGTGCATCCGGATTCCATTGATAACTTCCTGAGTATGATCCGTCGTTATAAACATACTTCGCAGCATCCTCTGAAAAGACAAGGTTGCACTGTATCCGGTATTTCTTGTTATCGACATTCGCGGCTTCATAATCAACATCACGGGAAGCGTATTTATAGCTGCATTCTGTGCCTTTATTAATGTCCACCGAGGTAGCACCGAGCTTATATGTCGCGGGCATGTTCTCCATAAGCACTTTCTCGACAGCCAATGAGGCAAGACCTTCAACGTCAAAATAGTCACTTTCTATGCTTGAGAACAGAGAAAGTGCCGTTGAAAGAGCTTTGAAATCTTCTTTACCTTTCTGTTTGCCGTCGTTGTCCAGAAGAATATATTTGCCATGGTCACGGGCAATGATGCCGAATTTGCCGGCATTCTCTTCAATGCCTGTTCCGTCAACCTCCTGAAGTACCTCGCCTTCTTTGTCAAGGCGCACAATCTGATCGCCACGATCATTGACAGCCATGAAATTGCCTGTGCCGTCAAACACTATTCTGCGGTATTTTGGTCTGATGAGTGTCTCACCTTCCATATCGGCAACACCCCAGTCGCCGTTGCTGCTGAATATTACATACTTGCCATCATAGTCCTGTATTCTTGTGATCTTGGAGGGGAACTTTCTGACTTCTCCTTTTTTGTCAAGCAGCACGCAACGGTCATCATCAGTTCTGACTGACAGATAGCCGCCTTTGAAACCGGTTGAAGAAAGTGAATATTCTTCTTTGATTTTGAACTGTACTTCGCCTTTCTTATTGATGACTTTTCTTATAACAGCATTGTCATCGCCTTCTCCAACAACAGCCAGACCTTCAGAAAAATCAAAGGCATCGCTGAACTTGTTTTTAAACGCCGCCTTACCGTCAGTGTCAACAAATGTCACCATACCGTCCGAGAGCGTCACTCTCAGCAGCCCGTCAGCATAACCTGCCGCACATTCCTCCACTTCTTTTCCGTCAATGGCCGTAAGGTCAAATTTCTTTGCACCGTCCTTGTCAACCAAAGAAATACGTTCGCCGGCACGGACAACAGGAATGAGGCCGTCAGACATATAACCCACCTGCTTCAGATTGTCGCAGTCTTTCACAAGCTCAGGCTTTTTACTGCCAACGGTATAGAGGGCATAAGTCTCGTCCTCACGTACGCTGAACACGCCGTTGTATGCCACCGTGGGCATATTCTTGAACTCGTCCTCATAAACAATATCTCCGTCATTGTTGACCATGCTCCAGCTGCCGCCACTGCTCAACTGCACGGGAATAAGTTCAATATTGTTCCATTTTTCATCACTGCTGTCGCCTGAGCATGAAGAGGCCGCCAGCACCAGTGCCGCCGACATAGCCACGCCCATTGTTGTTTTTAAAAATTTCATAGGGTGTTGGGTTATTGGTTTATAAAATTCGTATTCACAAAGGTAATAAAAGTTCCGTTTAGAAACGCTGAATAGTTACATGATTTACCCCCCCCCGTTAAATAATGTTAAGATAGTGGTAATATTGCTAATTTACCGGAATTCAACTGCAAATCGTCTTGGAACAGCCAATAAATTCATTATTGAGAGCGTCTAAAATTTTTTTAATCTCCAAGTTCCTCGGCCAGATAAGGCGCAGTGGGAGAATCAGAGGCGGCAATCTGTTCAGGTGTACCGGCGGCAATTATCCGGCCACCGTTCTTACCGCCACCGGGACCCATGTCAATTATATGGTCGGCGCTTTTCAGCACATCAAGGTTGTGCTCAATCACAAGGACAGTGTTACCCCGGTCAACAAGCCGGTTCAGAAGCACCATCAAGGTCTTTATGTCATCAAAATGAAGACCTGTGGTGGGTTCGTCGAGTATGAAAAGTGTCTTGCCCGTATCTTTCTTGGCAAGTTCTGTAGCAAGCTTGACACGCTGGTTCTCGCCGCCTGACAAGGTTGAGGACGGTTGGCCGAGCCTTATGTATCCGAGACCTATCTCATCAAGCACTTTCAGTTTTTTGACAATAGCAGGTACTGACGCAAAGAATTCCACGGCCTGAGATATTGTCATGTCAAGGACATCGGCTATACTCTTGCCTTTAAACCTCACCTCGAGGGTCTCACGGTTATAACGCTTGCCGTGACACATCTCGCATTGTACAAGCACATCGGGCAGAAAATTCATTTCTATTGTCCGGTAGCCATTGCCGGCACAAGCCTCGCAGCGCCCCCCGCTCACGTTGAAACTGAAGCGGCCCGGCTTGTAGCCTCTGATCTTGCTCTCGGGAAGATTGACGTACAATGATCTTATGTCAGAGAATACGCCGGTATAGGTGGCCGGATTTGACCGTGGCGACTTGCCCAACGGTGACTGGTCGACGGTGACTACCTTGTCTATATTGCCGTCACCCTCAAGCAGCTTATATGGCAGCGGCTCTGCAGTGGAACGATAGAATTTCTTCGCCAGAATAGGATAAAGCGTACCGTTCACAAGCGATGACTTGCCACTACCCGACACACCGGATATACATGTCAGTGTGCCAAGCGGAAGACTGAACGTCACATCCTTGAGATTGTTGCCGGTGCAGCCACGCAAAACAATCTCTTTGCCGTTTCCCTTGCGACGTTTGCCGGGAACATCTATATGACGGTTCCCGTTGAGATATGATGCCGTGAGGGTATCTGCCGCAAGCATCTTTTCAGGTGTTCCCTGAAAAACGACATTGCCCCCTTTGCGTCCTGCTGCCGGACCAATATCCACAATATAATCGGCATCGAGCATTATATCCTTGTCATGCTCAACGACAATAACCGAATTTGATGCGTCGCGCAGCCGTTTCAATGAATTGATGAGGCGGCGGTTGTCACGCTGATGCAGTCCTATTGACGGCTCATCAAGTATATAGAGCACATTCACAAGTTCAGAGCCAAGCTGCGTGGCAAGACGTATGCGCTGGCTTTCACCGCCCGACAAGGTTGCGGAGGCCCGGTTTAGCTGTAGATAATCCAGACCCACGTCAATAAGGAAATGCAGCCGGTTTCGTACTTCTTTCACAACCTCGGCGGCAACAGCGCGCTCACGCGCATCCATGCCAGTGTCAATGTTGCCCAGAAAGTCATAGAGGTCTGAAATATCCATCCTTGACAGTTCTGCAATGTTTTTGCCGCCGATGAAGAAATGAAGTGCCTCGCGGTTCAGCCTGTCACCGTGGCATTGCGGGCATAGCGCGCGTGTGTAGAATTGTCCACTCCATTTACGTGCCGCGGCGCCGGCATCGTCGTCCTGCTGCATCTCTATATACTTCACAACGCCCTCATAACTCATGAAATAATTGTGAAGCGACATTGTCTCATTCCTGATGACCAGACGTTCTGCCGTGCCGTTCATGATCTCATCCACGCATTCATCAGGCAACAGCTCAAACGGAGTATCAAGGGTGCAGCCGTATTTTTCACATATCGCTCCGATCTGCCAGAAGATCATGGAATTCTTATACTTGCCCAACGGGGCTATCGCGCCATTGCGTATGCTCAGTTTCTTGTCAGGCGTGACCTTTTCCGTATCAACTATATTGACATATCCCAGGCCTTTGCAATGGGGACATGCACCTTGGGGAGAATTGAACGAGAAATTATGGGGTGCCGGCTCACGGTAGGAGATGCCTGACACGGGATCCATCAGTGACTGCGAATAGTGTGTGATTGTACCGGCCTCAACATCATAGACCATCATCTGCTTGTCACCGCGGTCAAGGGCGATATCAATGGTATCACGCAGGCGCTCGGGCTCTGTGGCTGACACACGGATGCGGTCAACGACGAGTTCAACGGAATGGTTCTTATAACGGTCAAGCTTCATGCCGTATTCAATCTCGCGGAGTTCACCGTCCACACGCACACGGAGATATCCCTTTTTGCGCAGGTTTTCAAACAATTCCTTATAGTGGCCCTTACGGTTGCGCACAAGCGGTGCAAGTATGTAGACACGCCGACCGTCAAAACGTCCGGCAACAAGTTCCATGATTTTCTGGCGCGTATATTTCACCATCGCCTCTCCGCTGACGTATGACCGTGCACGGCCTATACGGGCAAAGAGCAGGCGCAGAAAGTCATAAATTTCCGTCGTGGTGCCTATGGTTGACCGCGGGTTGCGGTTGATTGTCTTCTGTTCTATGGCGATAACGGGACTGAGCCCGCTGATCTTGTCAACGTCCGGACGTTCAAGTGATCCAAGCAGGTTGCGGGCGTAGGCCGAGAATGTCTCTATGTAGCGCCGTTGCCCCTCCGCAAAGATGGTGTTGAATGCCAATGATGATTTTCCGCTGCCCGAAAGTCCGGTGATCACCGTCAGCGAGTTGCGGGGAATGGTCACGTCAATATTTTTCAGATTGTTGACGCGCGCGCCTTCAACAACCAGAAGCCCGGTGCCGTCATCGGCAGTGAGCGTCCGGTTGGCATGCGTGTAGTTTTCAGGCACAATGCCGATTGTATTTTTCAGTTCACCCATTTGTCGTTGTATGCTTTGGGATGCTGGTGCGAGCGCAAAAGCGCTTTTTCACGAGGAACACGTACATTGTATGTCTTGTTTTCCTTATTTGTGAGTTTACGGGCGCGTATCCACGGGTTTTCTTCTCTGAGCTGCGAATAGGTGATGCCGTGCGCCTTGGCCCATTCCGGCCAACTTTCAACAGACTCACTGACTGTGACAATGTCAACATCTACAGGCTGATAAAGCTGTGAGGCATCCTGAATGACATAGCCGAACACTGCCGGATTCTCCATAACCGCTTTCATAGCCATGATGCGGAAAACATATCGCTGTGTCTCCTCTGTCAGAAAGAGATCAAAAGCATTGTCCACAAGCTGGTTATCAAGTTCAGAGGATATTCTTCCCTGGCCTCCGTTGTATGAGGCCATCGCCGTGGGCCAGTCACCGTATTTCTGATATGCTTTTTTCAGATAGCGGCAGGCGGCGTCAGTAGCTTTCTCAAGATTATAGCGTTCATCAACCTCGTCAGTCACTTCAAGACCATACTCCTTTGCGGTGGATGCAAGGAACTGCCACACCCCGGCGGCTTTGGCGCCTGAGTAGGCGCGCGGACTCAGGTAGCTCTCTACGCATGCCAGATAAAGCACATCGGCAGGAATGCCGTTACGTTTCAATATCGGTGCCATCACCGGAAAATATTTGTTGGCACGTTTTATTGTCAACAAAGTATTTCCATGTGTATAGGCCACTGAGGTCAGTTCACGGTCAAAACGTTCAAAAATGTCCGCGCGGTCAAGATCAATTTTCTTTTCGCAGAAAGTCATTGAGGACGGGACGCGCGGGCTGACTACCGGAGACGCCGTCACCGCATGCCGCGAGTGTGCGCTTGTAGCAGGCGCTACTGCCAACAGCAGCATTGTGGCGGCAATAGCCGCCTTATAATATATGTGTTTTCCCATTTTTATGTCAAGTTTATTTTATGTTGTATCATTCCTCGCCTGAAGTTCCGGCTGAATTGCTGATACGTGAGTTTATAATGTTTATATCACCGCTCAGATCATAGGCTTTCCCATCGGCGCCTTTGGCCTTTATGACATAGAAATATACGCCCGATGGCACAAATTTCCCTTTGTATTTTCCATCCCATCCCTGCGAGGGATTGTTGAGCGTGGCCATCTTTATGCCCCAGCGGTTGAAGATATTGCACTCAAAACTGATTATGGATGTATAGCTAACTTTCCATTCATCATTTATACCATCCTGATTGGCGGGCGAGAACGCGTTGGGGCATTCAAGTTTCGATGCTCCGATAGTGATGGGATATACAGACCCTTCATAGACGCATTTTCCTGACGCGTCGGCACATACGTAACGTGCGTATACCGTTCCCTCGTCAGTAAAGACACGCGTGATCTCGTCCTGATTGAAGCGTTCCGTTATATCCTCAAATTCGGAAGATGGAGAGAATTGCCATTCGCGGAACACAGCCGCATCGGTCGGGAAAGCCCTGAACGTTATCTCTGCGGGCGCCGAGCCGCCAAGTTCACCGTCTCCTGACGGGCGGCTCTCATTGTCGGCGGTATGCTCAACCTGTTCAACAACAGTCTGGGCATTAACGGCAATCGTATTATAATAGCCGCTGACAACCTGCTGTTCCTGACCCCATTCAGCAAGAAAGCGGTCGCCGCGCAAAGTGAAGTCTGTGTTACACAAGGGTGCGTCAACAGACAGATGCTGCCGCAACGACGGGAATGTTACCGATGCTTGAGACTCACGCCACACCTGCGCGTCCTCATCATAGGCCAGAGTGCGGTATTCCACTTCAATATCCCGGCTCAGTTCCACGGCTCGCCCGTTGATGCTGTAATATGTGATTGCGTCTCCCTGCCCTGCCGGAGCAAGCACTGTGCGGTCACATTCGCTGTCATCTTCACTGACGGAGAGAGATTCAAGCCGCAGATTATGGTTGGAATAATTTACAGTCCAGAAACAGTGGCGGCGTGTTCCGTCATCAATTATATAACCCACATCATTGCCATCGGCATGTATGGTGAACGTATTGCCTGTCCGGTTCACGCCGGTAACCGGCTCCGCAAAACCGCCGCCAAGATTGCTGTAGCGCTGCCAGGTGACATTTCCTGACGATGATGTATAGCTGACCGTACACGCCTGTAAGTTATCAACAACGTAAACAGCCGCCAGACCGGTAGAAGCCTCAGGCGCAATTTCAATAACCTTGTGTGGGCTGCCATTGAATGTCAGTTTCTGTCCATATGCGGTGCCAAGACACAAAAAGCCTGTAACAATGAGAATTGAGAGACTTCTGTTTTTCACTGCCATACGTTTTTATATAAAGTCATTGGAAAATGTTCAACCATCAAAGTTACAAAAAATATGCCATAATCATGAAGCAACCATACGTCAATTTGGAAATATTCCAATAAATTTGGCTATATTTGCATTTACAGTGATTTTTCAGTTTTTCATATCATGAGCCGAAAACCGGTGGTTCTACAGATCAATACAGTTGCCCACGGCACATCGCCCGTCGGGAGACTGATGCGTGCGCTTGCCTCAACCCCCGGCGTAGAGATGCATATGGCGGCAGGATATGGTCCGGAAACCGACGGTTGCAGAATCATCGGGAGAAAATCAGACCGCTATGTCAATGCGTTGCGTGCACGCATGTATGCCAACGACGGATATGCGGCCACAGGCAACACGCAGCGTCTGTTGAAATATGCCTCACATCTGAATCCCGACATAGTGCATCTGCACAATAGCCACGGCTATTATCTTAATCTGCCCATGCTCACTGACTGGCTCAGAGAGAGACATATCCCTCTGATAGTGACCATGCATGACCATTGGTGGCTGACAGGCAGATGCGCCACGCCATCGGTATGTGTGAAATTTATGGACAAACGTTGCTCGGAATGCTCTGACCGGACTGCATATCCCGCTGTATGGCGTAAGACCGCACCTCGCTACAAATCTCTTCATGAGGCAGCCTGCGTGGTTGTTCCCACACAATATCTGGCATCACGGTTGCCAGAGGGCCTCTGCATCCGCATCATACCGAATGGCGTCGGGCCGGAATTCACTCCGGAGACGCACATGAAACAGCGCACCGGCGTGATAGCCGTTGCCGCACGCTGGACACCATCAAAAAATCTTGATGCAATTGCACGTCTGGCAGAACAGATGCCGGATGTAGGCTTCACAGTGGTTGGAAAAACATCCAGACACGTGCTGCCTGCCAACGTGCAGGTCATGAAAGGCCCTTTCAGTGCCGGGGAGATGGCAGCGTTATATCGTAACGCCGCTGTTCTTCTTAGCGCATCAACGTGTGAATCATTTGGAATGACGGTGGCCGAGGCTTTGGCTTGCGGCACTCCCGTAGTGGTGCAACAAGACACGGCACCCGCTGAACTTGTGGCGCCCGGTGACGGCTTTGTCGTGGACTTCCATGATATATCCGCAACGGAGAAAGCCATCCGAAACGCTTTTCTACTTACTCCGGCAGCAGAAAGAATCACCACACTCAATGACATGTGCAATGCATATGCTGACGCCTACCACGCTCTGTGCGATAAAATTTAATTTCTACTCTTCCGGACTCACCTGGCAGATAAAATTCATAGAAATAAGCCCAATAACACTATTGTTCATGAAAATAAAAACTCCGGAGGATCACCTCCGGAGTTTTTTCTGTGTTTATGTCAGTTATGTAATCGTGACTTATTTGGAAGCATCCTCGATGGTGCAGATGCTTACGCGGTTCCATGATTCCTCGCTGAACATGTGACCGATACCTTCACCTTCAGCCTGGATGCGGTCTGCGCTGATCTTGTACTTGTTGACAAGAGCTGTCTTGACTGCCTCTGCACGTGCTTTTGCAAGTTTGATGTTGAAGTCAAGGTTACCATCCTGTGAAGCATAACCTTTCACGAGAACTTTGCTGCCTTTGTGATTCTTGAGGTAAGCGGCAATCATTTCTACGTTAGGCTGCTGGTCAGCTGTGATAACTGAAGAACCAATGCGGAAGAAGACGTAGCGAACTGAGTTGAGGCTGTTGCTGACTTCCTTGACTGTCTGTACGGGACGAGCGTTGCAGGCAGCGAGCTGGTTGGCGAGGTCATTGGCTTTAGCTTCGTTTGCGTTAGCAGTTGCAGTAGCCTGATCAAGAGCGGCGCGGAGGTCATTGATCTGACCGTTGAGGGCGTCAATCTCAGCCTGGTTGTAAGGCATTACGCAAGCGAATTTGTGACCGCCGAAGTGATAGGTGACAGATGCCTGAAGGTTGAATGTAGCACCGTTGATGTTATAGGCGGTTGTGGTCTGGCTTGCGCCGGGGTTGTTCATATTCCATGCAACATAGGGGCTTACGCCGATGGTAACTTTGTCGCTTACATTGAAATTGAAGTTAAGACCTGCCTTTGTAACAAAATAGTTCTGGTCACCATGTCCAACAACATAGTTGTGTCCCCAACCTGCACCGGCAACTGCCTCGATGGTGAAAGGACGCACGCCTGTCTCGCAGGTGTAGCCGCCGAAAAGGTTGAAGAGATCAACAGTACCATAAGTACCTACGTATGAATTGTCAAAAGCGGTAGCGCTGTGGCCTGTGCCATTCCATGTGCTTGTGTTCACACCGAACTGGCCCTCAACGCCAAGTCCGAATGTCGGAGTGATCTGTTTGGCTACATGCAGACCAACAAGGCCGCGCATGGAACCGAAGAAAGCGTGATTCTTCATGGGTGTTGTGAGACCGCCGTCTACACCTACAGACCAGTTGTCGAAAAATTTGGGCTGCTCAATAGCTTGAGCTGATGCACTCATTGCACCCAGTGCAATTGCGGCAAAAAGAATCGTTTTTTTCATCTTAATATAAGTTGATAACGTTTAAGAAATTCGGTGCAAAGATAGACACTACACACGTAATTTCAAAATATATTAATTAATTTTATGAAATCGTTTTAAGTCTTTTTTTGTAAAAAGGTTAAAGTATCATCTCTTATTTTTTATTGTTTTTTCTA
>JAUNPQ010000084.1 GCA_030536615.1 Bacteroidales bacterium
CATTTTTGCAAGAAGCTGATAGTCAAGCACTGTTCCCTGATTACGTAGTTCATCAAACATATTGAGGGCTATCACCATTGAACGGCTTGTGTCAATCAACTCCGTTGTCAGATATAGGTTACGCTCAAGATTTGATGCATCTACAACGTTTATGATCACGTCAGGTGTCTCATCACGCAGATACCGGCGCACCATCAGTTCCTCAGGCGAATAGGACGCCAATGAATATGTGCCGGGCAGATCAACAATGTTGAATATATATCCATTGTATGCATATGTTCCTAATTTGGTGTCAACTGTAACACCGCTATAATTACCCACATGCTCCTGACGTCCGGTAACATGATTGAACAATGATGTTTTGCCACAATTTGGATTTCCTATCAGGGCGACGTTTATTGTATGTCTCTGCGCGCCAACCGTATCACGAATAGTGTCTACATAGTCAATGCCGCTTCTGATCTCATGACTGTGTTCCATGTCCTGCACATTGTCAGCATCCACCCGGACAACTTCAATGAGTTTTGCCTCTGAGCGCCGCAACCCCACTTCATACCCCATTATCTCATATTTAATGGGATCTTTCAACGGCGCCTGCAGCACAACACTGACCTTCCGGCCTCTGATAAAGCCCATCTCAATGACACGCTTGCGAAAAGCTCCGTGACCTAATATTTTAACTATAACGCCTGTCTCGCCAGTCTTGAGTTCAGAAAGCCTTACAATGCTCTGCATATATACCTTCGTTTTTCATTGCAAATTTGGTGAAAAATATGGAATTGGCAAAAGGATTGAATCTAATATTTCGCACAAAATGCCCAAATTACCCTCCTCCGGGTAATTCTTTCAAATCACACAGTACACCCGGACATGTGCTCAATATTCCATCGGATTAGATTTATAGTGTTTTTTTATGTACCTTTGCAGGCACTATGTCCGCAACATTATTTGTTTCAAGACGCATCAGCCTTGGCGGCCGCAACAAAGTGGCAGCCATAATCGCTGTGGCCGGAGTCACATGCGCTGTTACGGTAATACTCCTGACGTTGGCCGTGTCAATGGGCTTCAAGAATCAGATTAAAGAACGCCTCCACGGCTTCAATGCAGACATATCAGTCTTGCCGGCATATGTATATGAGACAGGAAGTCAGGAGAATTATCTGCACGCCGATCAAGGACTGAAAAATTTATTGGCGAATAATTTACCCGGAACGTCACAGTCACTCGTTTTGCGTCAGCCCGGAATATTGAAAACCAACGACGATTATTCAGCAGTGGTTTTTACGGCCTTTGATGCCAAGCACAATCCTTCTTTTGAGAAAGGCAATATTATCAAAGGATGCTGGCCTGATTTTTTCTCGGACAGCACGTACAATTCCATTGTCATATCAAACGCCACGTCCCAACGGCTCAATCTCAATGTGGGTGACAAAGTAACCGCCTGCTTTTTCATAGATGAAAACATAAAATCCAGACGTTTCACCATATGCGGGCTTTTTACATCAAACTTCGGCGACTATGACAAGACTGTGGCATATTGTGCGTTGCCGACTCTTCAGCGTATCTGCGGTCTTGACAGCATTGGCGGCAGCGCTCTTGAGATAAACGGGGTTGATGAGTCTGAGATACCCGCAAAAGCGGAAGCGCTGCAGAACGTACTCATTGACAAAGCCCGAGACGAAGATGCCGGCGAAGTCCCCGTTATAGACAATATAACTCACACCGGATCAATGTATCTGAACTGGCTTGACCTGCTTGACACAAACGTTGTTGTTATATTTGTAATAATGTGCTGCGTCGCGGCATTCACCCTCATTTCAAGTTTGTTCATAATCATTCTGAACAGCATTCAGTCCATCGGCATACTGAGAGCCTTGGGCGCTTCCGGGAAAAGCATCCGC
Organism: Bacteroidales bacterium; assembly: GCA_030536615.1. Lineage (GTDB taxonomy): Bacteria > Bacteroidota > Bacteroidia > Bacteroidales > Muribaculaceae > CAG-873. The sequence continues at coordinate 1,902 of JAUNPQ010000084.1, forward strand.
AACATATTCATCTGCATCACCTTGCGTCTTGTCGGCATCGGTATAATTGCCGGAAATGTCATCGCGATCGCATTCATGATTGTCCAGCAGGCATACAACATAGTCCCGCTTGATCCGGAAATGTACTATCTGAACCATATGCCTGTGGAAATCAACATTCCCGGCATAATCATCATTGATTTAGCCACTTTTATATTCGCTTGGCTTGTGCTTGTGCTGCCTGCCCGTATGTCGGCAACCATATCACCGGCCAAAACAATGCGTTATGAATGAGCAAGTTGCATCAGACATCCATCAAAGCACATCACATTTTTAACATTTATCACTGTTTTTAGTTTTCTTTGTGAAAATCTTTTTCAGCGTGGGAACGTTATTTAAAAGAAAACAGCTAACTTTGTATGTTAAATTTAAGTTCATCATATGTCCAAATCGGCATCATTGTGTGCCATAACATACAGAATAATATTTATATTCATTAATGTTTTGAAATGAGCGAATCAGCCCAGTTACAAAAACTCATCATAGAAGGTATCCAGGAAAAGAAAGGGCGTGCCATAACAATAGTTGACATGAGCCGGATAGATACCGCAGCGACATCACAGTTCATAATAGCCGAGGGAACATCCTCAATGCACGTCTCATCAATTGCAGACAGCATCAGGGAATACGTTCTTGAAAACGGAAAAATAAAGCCCTATAACTATGACGGCTACACCAACTCAGAATGGATTGTCATAGACTACGGCAACATATTGGTCCACGTCTTCATCCCCGAGACGCGTCACCGCTACAATCTTGAGGAACTGTGGAGCGATGCTTCAATAACCAGGATACCTGATCTTGACTGAATATACACCCAACCACCATACAAAATATGCCACTTCCCCCACCCCGCCCCATAAGACCCAACAACAACGGAAAGAAAAATCGCTTCGGATTCAGCATGTTCTGGATGTACGCCGTAGTGATTATATTCATCATGGGCTTCTATTTTTTTGAGAACGACACTAAAACCCGGGAAATATCATACACTGAATTCAAGAAAATCGGCGATACCCGCGGATTTACCAAGATAGTTGTCTTGTCAGACAAGAAGCAGGCTGAAGGATTTCTAACAGACTCAGCTGCAAAAAAACAGTTCAGCCCGCAGGAACTTGCTTCTGGTGCGGCCACCGGGGCAAAGGTAATAGCTGAAATTCCCAGTGCTGACAAATTTGATGATGTCATAGAAGGATGGAGAGCATCCGGAGCGTTTAACGGCAATGTCAGATATGACAATGACCGCGGCGGATGGTCATCCATTCTATGGACATTCGGCCCGGTTATCCTGCTCATTGCATTCTGGTTCTTTATCATGAAGCGAATGTCAGGCGGCGGAGGCGGTGCAAATTCCGTGTTCAACGTCGGAAAATCCAAAGCGCAGGTATTTGACAAGAACAATGCGGACAAGGTGACATTCAAGGACGTTGCCGGACTCTCAGAGGCAAAGACCGAGATTGAAGAGATTGTGGAATTTCTCAAAAATCCGCAACGATACACAGATCTCGGAGGTAAAATTCCCAAAGGCGCATTGCTTGTGGGCCCTCCCGGAACGGGAAAGACCCTTCTTGCAAAAGCAGTGGCCGGCGAGGCCAATGTGCCATTCTTCTCCATGTCCGGATCTGACTTTGTTGAGATGTTTGTGGGTGTGGGTGCCTCACGTGTACGTGACCTTTTCAGACAAGCCAAAGAAAAAGCGCCCTGCATAATATTCATCGATGAGATTGACGCCGTGGGACGTGCCCGCGGCCGCAATCCGAACATGGGCTCAAATGACGAGCGTGAAAACACCCTCAACCAGCTCCTTACGGAAATGGACGGATTCGGCAGCAACAGCGGCGTGATTTGTCTGGCGGCCACCAACCGTGTTGACATACTTGACAAAGCCCTCTTGCGCGCGGGACGTTTCGACAGACAGATATATGTTGACCTCCCCGACGTCAATGACCGTGTAGCCATATTCGGTGTACACCTCCGTAAAATCAAAAAAGACGAAAATCTGGATATTGAACTTCTTGCGCGTCAGACTGCCGGATTCTCCGGCGCAGATATCGCCAATGTCTGCAATGAAGCTGCGCTCATTGCCGCACGTAACAACAAAAGCGTTGTGACTCTCGAGGATTTCAATGCGGCAATAGACAGGATCATCGGCGGCCTTGAGAAGAAAAGCAAAATCACCACCGCTGAGGAGAAAAGAGGCATCTCTGTCCATGAAGCAGGCCACGCCACCGTCTCCTGGCATCTGCAATACGGCGATCCGTTGGTCAAGGTCACAATTGTTCCGCGTGGCAAAGCTCTTGGAGCGGCATGGTATCTTCCGGAGGAACGTCAACTTGTACCGGCCCAGGCACTTCTGGACAAGATATGCTCCCTTATGGGCGGACGTGCCGCCGAGGACCTTTTCCTTGGGCAGGTTGCCACCGGTGCGCTCAATGATCTTGAACGAGCCACAAAAATAGCCTATTCATTGGTGGTATATTATGGTATGAGTGAGAAAATCCCCAACATAAGCTATTACGACTCAACCGGTCAGGACTATGGATTTTCCAAACCTTATAGTGAAGAACGCTCAAAAGTGATTGATCAGGAAGTTTCACGCATCCTCAACGAACAGTATCAGAGAGCCAAAGACATATTGCTCAAATACAAGGACGGCCATGCGAAACTCACCGAGGAACTTTATGATCGCGAAGTCATTTTTACGGCCGATGTGGAAGCAATCTTCGGAAAAAGGCCATGGGTGTCACGCACCGATGAGATCATGGCGCTTAATGAGCATAATCCGGAAAATAAATCCGGAGACACTGAACACCCAGAAAGTGAGGATATCTCCGCCAAAGAAAAGAAAACAACGTCCAAGACGCCTCCGGCATTGCCCCCGGCAATAAAAGACGCAGAAAGCAATGGCTGAGGAGACACTGCTTGACCGCCTTGACGGAATTGAAAACCGTTTTCAGGAAGTTGCGACATTGATAACTGACCCCGCAGTCATAGCTGACATGCGCCGCTATGTCCATCTGTCAAAAGAGTATAAGGATCTTGAAAAGCTCGTGGCTCTCACCGCCCGATACCGCAGACTGACCGATGACATTCTGGAAGCGCACTCAATCCTTGATACAGAAACAGATGCGGATATGCGGGACATGGCCAAAGCGCAGCTTGACGAAGCACAACGGTCACTCCCTGCATTAGAGGAAGAAATAAAGATACAGCTTATTCCTGCCGACCCCGAGGATTCCAAAAATGCCATACTCGAGATCCGGGGAGGTACCGGAGGCGATGAAGCAGCGATATTTGCCGGAGACCTCTTCAAGATGTACCAGAAATATTGTGAAAGCCGTGGCTGGGAATTCTCCGTGACGGGGTTTTCAGAAGGCGCTGCCGGTGGATTCAAGGAAGTTGTTGTTGCTGTCAGTGGCGAAGGAGTCTATGGCACACTGAAATATGAAAGTGGTGTGCACCGCGTGCAGCGTGTGCCAGCCACAGAAACTCAGGGCCGCGTGCATACATCGGCGGCAACAGTCGCCGTGCTCCCTGAAGCAGAGCCTTTCGATGTTGAAATAAACGAAGGCGAGATAAAATGGGACACTTTCCGTTCAGGAGGCGCCGGCGGACAGAACGTAAACAAAGTTGAGAGCGGTGTGCGGCTGCGTTACAACTGGAAGAATCCCAATACCGGAATTGTCGAAGAAATCCTTATAGAATGCACCGAAACACGTGATCAGCCCAAAAACAAAGCCCGGGCTCTGAGCCGTCTGCGCACATTCATCTACGACAAAGAACATCAGAAATACGTTGATGATATTGCTTCACGCCGTAAAACAATGGTCTCTACCGGTGACCGTTCCGCAAAAATCAGGACATACAACTATCCCCAGGGGCGCATAACGGATCATCGCATAAACTATACAGTCTATAACCTTCAGGCATTTATTGACGGTGATCTACAGGATGTCATAGACCATCTTATCATTGCCGAAAACGCAGAAAAACTCAAAGCCGACGAATTATAGCACATACTATTTATGTTTAAGCATATTAACTCATTTTATATACCGCACATTCCGGAATATGGAAAAAATTCTGTAATTTTGCATCATCTCTGAAATATCAGAGAATATTTCAGAAATATAACGCTATAAGACTATAAAACACTATATTATTATGACAATCGACAACTTCAATTTCAAAGACAAAAAAGCCATTGTACGCGTTGATTTCAACGTGCCTCTGGATGAGAAAGGCAACATCACCGATGATACCCGTATTCGCGGTGCGCTCCCCACCCTCAAAAAGATTCTGGCAGATGGCGGAAGCCTTATAATAATGTCACACATGGGCAAGCCCAAAGGCAAAGTCAATCCCAAAATGTCACTCAAACAGATTGTCCCCGCTGTCAGCAAAGCACTTGGCGTTGACGTGAAGTTCGCTGATGACGCAGCCAATGCCTCCGAAGCCGCTGCCGCTTTGAAACCCGGAGAAGTCCTTCTGCTTGAGAATCTGCGCTTCCACCCTGAAGAAGAGGGCAAACCTGTAGGTATTGATAAAGAAGATCCCGCATATGATCAGGCCAAGAAAGAGATGAAAGAGCGCCAGAAAGAGTTTGCAAAAAAACTTGCCGGATATGCCGATGTATATGTGAATGACGCTTTCGGAACCGCACATCGCAAACATGCCTCAACCGCTGTGATTGCCGATTATTTTGACAAAAACCACAAGATGTTGGGCTATCTCATGGAAAAAGAAGTGAATGCCGTTGACAACATCCTCAGCGACATCAAACGTCCTTTCACTGCAATCATGGGCGGCTCAAAAGTATCTACAAAGATCGGCATAATCGAAAACCTGATGGACAAAGTGGACAACCTCATCCTCTGCGGCGGAATGACCTACACCTTTGCAAAAGCCAAAGGCGGAAACGTTGGCCAGTCCATCTGCGAGACAGACAAACTTGACCTTGCCCTTGACATCATCCGCAAAGCCAAAGAGAAAGGCGTAAACCTTGTATTGGGAACAGACTGCGTTGCGGCCGATGCATTCAGCAACGATGCCAACACCAAAGTCTGCTCAGTGATGGATATCCCCGAGGGTTGGGAAGGTCTGGATGCCGGTCCCGAGACACGCAAACTTTTTGCCGAGACAATACGCGGAAGCAAAACAATTCTTTGGAACGGCCCTGCCGGTGTATTTGAGTTTGACAATTTCACCGCCGGTAGCCGAGCTATCGCCGACGCAATTGTTGAAGCCACCAAGAACGGCGCATTCTCACTTGTTGGCGGTGGTGACTCTGTGGCATGCATAAACAAGTTCGGTCTTGCCGATGAAGTTTCATACGTTTCAACCGGTGGCGGTGCTCTTCTTGAGGCCATTGAAGGAAAAGTTCTTCCCGGTATCGCTGCCATAAAAGGCTAACTACCGGAACTACTGTTCGCATAACAGATAAAATCAGAGAGGCGATGCAATTTAAATTGCATCGCCTCTCTGATTTTATC
>JAUNPQ010000017.1 GCA_030536615.1 Bacteroidales bacterium
TCAGATGCTCTATTCAGTTGAGCTAATGAGCCAGTGGGCTTTCAGCCTTTGCGACTGCAAAATTACGCTTTATTTCTCATATGGCCAAAACTTTTATATAAAAAATTCAAAATAATTTTTCCGGTTCGGTCCAAATCCCTAATTTTGGGCATCCGTATACCGGCTTAAGGCAATAATGCCTTTCACACAATATCAACGCCATATCACTATGCCCAGATATCTATTATTTACATTCAGCATTCTCCTTTTTTCTCTCTCTGCCGCAGCCCAATCCAGAACACCAGAGTTGAAACTGACCCCAAAATACAACACCGCCCCCGCTGATACATTCGGATTTGAGGAACGCCCGTATTTCCTGCTCATTGACCAGAGCGAGAAAGCACTCTCCGAGCAGAAGTACGAGGAAGCGGCACTGCGCCTCATCGAGGCAATGAGTGTAGAGCCGAAGAATCCTCTGAACGTAGCTCTGATGTCAAACCTCGGAATGATATACTATTATAATGAACAGGATTCACTGGCACTCGCAACCCTTGACGAGGCGGTGCGCCGCTCGCCCAAACTGATTGGCGCGCATGAACACCGGGCACGCGTTCTGCTCGGCATGGGCAGAGATGACGAGGCATATGAGGAATATACAACTATCATAGAGATTGACTCGCTGAACACAGATGCACGTTATTATCACGGCATGATGGCCCTTTACGGCGGCAAACTCGATGTCGCAAAGCAGGATTTTGCCTTGATGTCCCGCGTTGTTCCCCTGTCGCGGCGCACCATACTGGCCAATTCAACATTGTATGCCATGACAGGGCAGAATCTTGAAGCCATCAGTGGATTCAGAAAACTCATCGAGATTGAAAAAATGCCTGAATATTATGCCCAGCTTGCCGGATGCCTCATTGAAATGGACAATCTTAACGAAGCATCGAAAGTTCTGGGTGACGGCATCGCCCTTTTCCCCAATGACGCCGAATTATACTTCTACCGGGCAAAACTCAACCATCTCCGCTATCAGCCCGAGGAGGCACACAGCGATGCCCGGCGAGCCATTGAGCTCGGAGCAGACCCGGCGCATGTCGCAGCGATTTTTAAAAGTAAAAAAATTCAATAAACCAACATTTTAACATAATTGTTGATAATTTGTTGAATATTTTGTCACGTAAAAAAGCATACGCGACAAAGAAAAAATTGTACCTTTGCAACAATGAACATCACGATACGGCATATGGAATGGCTGCTCACCACACACAACTGTGTGGTCGTGCCGCGTCTTGGTGCCGTGTTGGCCCGGCACCGTTCCGCCGGCATCGACAGCGAAAAAGGGCTTATCTCCTCGCCTGGCCGAACTTACGCGTTCAATTCCGAGCTGACTGTTTCTGACGGTCTTCTGGAGCATTCTGTGGCACGGGCCGAGGCCATCAGCCATGAAAATGCCTCGCGGTTGATTGCCCGCGATGTTGATGCGATGAAAGCTCAGCTGCACACACAGGGCATCCTGTCGTTGGGACGTGCCGGCACATTAAAATATGACAGTACATCAGACGCCACTACATTCCTTCCTTTTGACACTGATACACTCACACCATTGTCATCGTGGATAGCCGCCGTACCGGTTTCGGAGACAGCCTGTGTCAATGAAGAACCGGCCCGGGCAGAAAACAAGGCAATCCCGGTTCCTGCCGTACGTCTCTGGAAACGTATTGCACGCACAGCGGCAGCTGTTGCAGCAGTTATCGCCGTAGCACTCGTCTCATCAACACCCATAAGCGTGGAGCACGCCAACTACGCCTCTCTGGCGCTCCCGACGGTCTCTGCCCCAAAGGCGGCATATGTTCCCTCTGCCGGCATGCCGGTCCTGAACCTTGCAATTGACGGCGCGCACATGCCGGTGATGGTTGATACGGCTTCCCGATACGAATGGCAACGCGCCCATACCACCGGCACGCCGGAAATGCATGAAACTACCGGGAACGCATCTGAAAGCGGCAGCAACCTCTCAGCCCCTGACCTTTACTATGTGGTTGTAGCCTCATTGGCCAACGAGGCAGATGCCGCCGAATTCATCCGTTACACCGTAAAACAGTATGACGGCAAGCTCTCAATGCTTCGCAAAGGTAAACACGTTCACGTATATGCGGCTGCAGCGCCCACCGAGCAGAAGGCACGCGCCATTCTCAACTCAGGGATCGCCTCGACATTCACCGGAGCATGGATTTGCCGCCGCTAAGAGAACAAAGCCCCCTGAGGCAACGTTTCTAACATAGACATCTCTTCCTGAAAGCCGACGGAAACACCGGCTTGGTAAAAGAGACGGACCCTATTCTTTCATAAACGCATATTGTCAACAACATCATGGGACAACAGAACATCTCACCGCAGGAATTCACAGAATTGCTTCTTACGCGCCACAGCATAAGACGCTATACCGATGAAAAAATTGACCCTGACAAGGTCAAGGATATACTTCAGGCCGCATTACTCGCGCCCACAAGCAAAAGTGCACGTCCATGGCAGTTTGTGGTTGTGGAAGATCCGGAAACTCTTCAGGCTCTTGCCGGATGCAAACCACTTGGCGCGCACTCTCTGAAAACCTGCGTATTGGCTGTGGTTGTCTGTGCAGATCCGGCTGTCTCGCCAATGATTCTGGAAGACTGTGCCATTGCCGCTGAATTCATGCAGCTGCAGGCTGCTGTACTTGGCATAGGCTCATGTTGGGTACAAGTACGGGGACGCGACAATGCCGAGGGCATTCCGTCTGATGACGTTGTAAGGCAACTCCTCGACATTCCGGCTGATATAACAGTGGAGTGCATCATGACATTCGGATATTCCGCAGAGACACGTCGCCCCGTTGATCCCTCAAAGTTGAAATGGGAAAAAGTGCACATCGGTAAATGGACAGACAGCGCGGAATAAATTCCCCGAACCCACTGAAAGTAATCATAATCGGTGCCGGCAATGTGGCATGGCATCTGGCCGGAGCAATCAAAGAGCCATATGGCCGGGTTGAGGCCGTGTTTTCACGCAACCGTACACATGCCTCACAGGTAGCCTTGCGGAGCGCTACCGGTGTTCCGGTAACAGACATAGCCTCGCTGCCCCGTGACGGCCATGTTTACCTCATTGCCGTTCCGGATGACGCTATCGCCTCAGTAGCCGCAAGAATGCCCCAGGTCAGAGGTGTGGTAGCCCATACATCAGGCACACTGCCGATAGACGCGCTCAAGAACGTTGTCTGCGGTGGCTACGGCAGCTTCTATCCGCTCCAGACATTCACAGCCGGCAAAGAAACTGACATGCGGGCCGTGCCGTTTTTTATAGAAAGCAGCAACAGTCTTGCTTCTGAAACACTTGATACTCTGGCCCGGACCATAAGTGACCACGTATATCCGGCAGACAGCCGGATACGCGCGCAGATACATCTTGCTGCTGTCTTTGCTTCCAATTTCTCAAACGGACTGTGGGGTGTGGCATCAGATATCCTCAGCCAGTCAGGACTCTCTCTGAATGTCCTGGCTCCATTGCTGCACGAGACACTTGACAAAGCCATCGCAATCGGGCCTGATGCGGCACAGACAGGACCGGCAAAGCGAGGCGACACGCAGACAATACAAAAACACCTTGACCGGCTGGAGACGCCGGAGCTAAAAGAACTATACTCCAACCTTACTAACCTGATAATAAAAAGACAATGTCAAAAATAGACTACCCGCTTGACCGCATCCGGGCCATAGCCTTTGATGTTGACGGAGTGCTGTCACCATCTTTGGTGCCTATGGATGCCAACGGAGTGCCTATGCGCATGGCAAACCTCAAAGACGGCTACGCAATGCAGTTTGCCGTGAAGTGCGGCCTGAAAATTGCCATCATAACCGGTGCCGACACAGAGTCACTGCGTCACCGCTTCGGAGCGCTCGGCATACGCGACATCTACCTGCGGGCATCGCAGAAACTGCCGGTGTTTCAGGAGTGGATGACACTTAATGGTCTGAATCCTGATGAGATTGCCTACTGCGGCGATGACATACCGGACATCCCCCCCATGATGCATGCAGGCCTTTCAGTAGCCCCTGCCGATGCCGCCACCGAGGTACGCCAATGTGCAAAATACATTTCTCCTGCAGCGGGAGGCCACGGCGTGGCACGCGATCTCATAGAACAGATATTGCGTGCCAAAGGAATATGGATGAATGACACAAAAGCCTTTGGCTGGTAAGCAGGAAAACGTTTTAATAACAGAGTCAACCACATCCCGATCAACACAATGCAAGACCTCAGACCCCTATCACCCACGGCACGCACCGTCATTCTGGCATCCGCATCGCCACGACGCCATGAACTTCTGCGCATGATAGTTCCCGGTTTTACCGTTGCCGGCACCCGGTCTATAAAAGAGACCATCCCTGAAAGCCTTTCCGGATGCGACGTCCCGGCTTACCTGTCACAACTCAAAGCTGATGGATATGCCGACCTGCTGAGTCCGAATAACCTGCTCATCACGGCCGATACTGTTGTCATAAGAAATGACGGCATAATACTCGGCAAACCATCTGACCGCGCCGATGCATGCCGCATGCTTCGCTCTTTGAGCGATGCCCCGCATACCGTTGTGACAGGTGTAAGCGTGAGCACATCCGGCCGCCGGGAAACTTTCTCCGAGACCACAACCGTACATTTCGCTCCCCTGACTGATGATGAGATCAAAACATATGTTGACCGCTTCCATCCTCTTGACAAAGCCGGAGCCTACGGCATACAGGAATGGATAGGATGCATCGGCATCAGATCAATTGAAGGTTGCTTCTACAACGTCATGGGGCTTCCGCTCCACAGGCTATATCAGGTTCTGCGCACATTCTGATGCCCCTTTTGCGCGGAGGCATCATCACGAGCTTCTGATATTCATCACATCAGCCTCAAAAGTATCTTTATCCAGAGCACGTTGCCGCAAACGTGTGCGGTAGGCATATATGGTGTTGACAGAATAGTTGAGCATCTGGGCTATGCGTGAAGTGTCATCAATACCAAGACGCATGAACGCCAATATGCGCAGATCCGTGTTCATATGCTCTCCCTCCTTGAGTTCTATAGCACCCTCAGGCTGTAGCAACTCATTGACCCGCTCCAGAAAATCAGGATATAGATTGAGGAAAGCGGCATCAAAAACGGCGAAAAAGTCCCCGCTCTGCTCATTGCCGAATTTTCCGCTTTTAATCATACGTGACACCTCGTCAGCCTTTCCACTGCTGATCTTGCGGTCAACATACATGGCAAAACGCGACAACCGCTCCACATAGACTGCGCACAGTTCCATGAATCGGTTGAGATACACCTCGCGCATCTGATTTATCCGTGACAATGATTCATTTGATTTCTGCCCACCCTTTACAGCATGCCGCCAACGCCACGCAATGGCAATCACAGCCAAAGACAACATGATGATCACTGCAGCCATAATCCACCATCCGCCACGACTGTCAGCTGTTTTTTCATGATAAGAGTCAATGACCGCAGGCATATATGCAGCCGCCTCAAGTATATTTACAACATTGCCTGATTTCAATGCGCCGTCAAGAGCCATTTCATAATACCTGGCCGCTTCATGCCCCGAGCCGTTCTCGGCCATCAGCGCACCCACACGACACAGACCGCCAGAACCGCTATCGCCCGCTATAAGATCATTGTTGACAGCCTTAAGCAGATAATAGGCGGACGCATCGCGGTCAGACATCTTGCCCATCAGCTCTGACAAAAGATACGCCGCCCGTGAACGCAACGCAGAACCCTGCGACTCTGATTCAAACACATCAATGAGCAAAGCTCCCGCTTTCTGATAGTCTCCACGTGCCATATACTCCTCGCCAAGAGCCAGACGGTACAACGGATTATCACGCCCGTCATCGTCAACCGCCTCCAACAATGCCCTCCGACAGCGGTCTGCCTCCTGACGATAACGTGACGCCTTTTCCGGAACATTACTGAAAAAACGCCCCATTATCCTGTACATCCTTCCTCCGGCATCATAATAGGCCATTGCCTCTTCTGCCGTCTGCTCATGCATGCCGCCCTTAAAAAACATTTCCTCAGCATCCGCGTAACGACCGCTTTTGGAGAACAGCACAGCAAGCTCAGCCATAATAGCCGCGCTCTTACCTTCAGGAAAATCATGGACGGCCCGTTCATAATATCTTATGGCAGAATCTACATTAACACCATCATAAGCCGCCCCTACAGCACGCATGGATTCCGCCGAGGGATTTGCATGAGCATAACGTTTCAGCGACACAACTTTCTCATCACGGTTTTCCAAAAGTCTCTCTCTTTGCAAAAGCAACCCCTGCATCCGGGCAAAGACAGAATCAGCATCAGCTCGTGAAATCTTGATATCAATGGCAAAAGCCCGCACAGTGCCCACCGTGCCAACAATACATGCTCCTAAAATCAGGCAACAGACACAATACAGACACCTTTGCACACACCGATGCTTCATCACAAAAACATATGACATACCATCACCATTATTCGGGCTACAAACCCAATCAACGCACAAAAGTACTAAAAAAGATCAATTGCAGTCCACACTTAGAGACTGTTTAGCCCATCCACAAAAATATTTTTCAAAAAAAAGCCCCGGATGTTGCACACATAAAAAAAAAGTTATAACTTTGCACCCGTTAACCTCAGGAGCGAGGAACAAAAAATTGTCTTGTGGTGTAATGGTAGCACGTCGGATTCTGGTTCCGCCTGTGAGGGTTCGAATCCTTCCAAGACAACATCATAAAGAGGCTGTGTCAAAAATAGGCGCAGCTTCTTTTTTATAATCGCAAACTCAAACGCTATATCATTATGGGCGTATGTGCCGCCATAACGACCGGCCTTTGCTTGAACGCTGATTGCATTTGTCCTTGCAACAAACTCCTTGACGCTTATTTTGAAACTGTTTAAGCCGGACTGATTTCAGTGCATTTAGACATTGCAAATATTACACATTTTCGGTGAGATACAATGCATATCGCCAAAATCAGCACCTTTTTCCAGACACCACCGGCGCCGTAGTTTTGCGGTAAATCATTACTGCAATGAGCATATTAACAATTTTTAACTGGGGGGGGGTGGATATATGATTATTTGTGCTACTTTTGCCAGGCTGATGTCACAAAAAGCAGATTCATGCGTCTTATTCATACACCGGCATATCAAACCTGAAAACAATTCATATAAAACCCCAAAATAATTCTATGGTACGTTTCTTTGCATTCCTGATTGCTGTGTCCATAAGCGCCGGGGCATACCTCTCGGCGCGGACCATACACGGCAATGTCCTTTCCGAAGCAGACTCAACAGCGGTCACCGCGGCATCATGCCGTCTGATCAAAGACAGCGCGGACTTAGCGACCTCGACAGTTGATTCCACCGGACATTTTTCCCTTTCCACAGATGCATCCGGACCCATAACCCTCGAAATCAGCATGCAGGGATATATTACCACTGAAATAATCATAGAACAGAACACCAAAGATCTACAACTTGGCTCCATTTTCCTTTCGGAGGAAGTCAGCACACTCAATGAACTGACCGTCACGACGCAAGGCACAACCGAACGCCGCGGACGCACCATTGTCTATCCGTCGGCAGCCGATGTCAAGGCTTCGGCTACCTCACTGGGACTCTTCCGCAAACTCCCATTCGGCGGTCTGGAAGCCAATCCCATCACACGCACACTCAAGGTTGACGGGGGGACACCGATGATTCTAATAAACGGCATCCCATCATCTATTGACGATGTGAACGCCCTGTTGCCAAAGGACATTGAGAAAATTGAATTCTCCCGCATCACTCCCGCCCGCTACATGGACAAAGGCGTCAGCGGTCTTATTGAGATAACCCTGAAGAAACGTAATGACGGCGGACAGGTGTATCTCTGGGGCCGGAGCGCGGTGAACACAGCTTTTGTCGACGGCAACATGCGTGCCAGCTACCACCAGGGACCCTCACAGTTCACCGTTATGTACAACACCTCCTGGCGCAACTATCAACGAGTCTATGACAATTCAGTGGAATCATACATCGCCCCCGATTTCCGCGCTGACATCACCGGCCATGACCGCAACCCTTTCAACTACTTCTTCAATCAGGGACAGATACGATATGACTACAGTCCATCAACAAACACCCTTTTCTCCGCAACATTCAAGACATTCTCAAACACCACCGGCAACCGTAAGATAGGAGACCTCACAGACAATCAATATGAAAGCTATGAACTGCGGGGAAAAACAAGTTCAAAAGATCTGTCACCTTCACTTGACCTCTTTCTGCGTCAGGATTTCAACGAGAACAACTCAATGGAGGTCCAGATCGTAGGCACACTCAGCAGCAACGACTACCGGCGCACAAACACCTATGATTTTGCCGACGGCAACCAAAACATCTACGACGTGGATGTGGACAGCCGGCGCCGGTCACTGATTTCCGAGATAAACTACATCCACGACTTCAGCGAACGCACAACGCTCTCCGGCGGTTTCCAGAACACCATGTCACACAGCACCAACAAATATCTTACAAGTGACTATAAACCGGTGCTTACAGAAAACAACAACTACATATTTGCGCGTCTGGGACAACAAATCGGTCCGATATATCTCTCGCTGGCCACCGGTGTAAAACTTTTCTGGGTGAAGAATGACATCAACAAACGGCATTTTGTACGCAACCTCACCAACGTAAGAGCGTCCTGGACCATCAACAGCAAATGGAGTCTGAACGCCGGCTTCCGCTATACACCTTCAATACCGTCAATATCATCACTCACTGACTACCCGCAACAAAGCACCCCTTATCTCATTTCAAACGGCAATCCGGACCTCAAAGTTGCCGAAAGATTTCAGTACACCATCAGCGGAAGTTTCCGCCATAAAAAGTTTTCAGTCTCGGCATTCGTCGGCTATGTTGACATCAAGGACATGGTTACTGATGACGTCAGATATCTTGGCGACGGCATGTTTCTGAATCAGTCCGTGAACATCAGCAAACAGCGTATGCTTCAGAATGAACTACAGTTTCGCATCAGTGACCTGGCCGGCTTCGGGGCAGCGCTGCAAATGGACTTGAATCACTACAACAGCGCCGGTGACGGTTGGAAGCACAACCTGACAAGTTTCAACGGATCGATCAGCCTCTGGTGGAATCATGGCCCGATAACCATTGAATACTGGCGTAAACTTCCGGGCAAATACCTCACGGCCCACTATGTCGGCAAAGACGAGAACGGCGACGCCCTGTCATTCAACTATCAGCCGGACAAACACTGGATGATCGGAGTCAGCTGGATGTATATGTTCGATGTCAAAGGCACACGGTATCCGTCATGGAATCTCTCAGACATAAACCCGTCAACAAACCAACGCTACATAAAAGACAACGGCAACATGGTGACCCTCAGCGTTCGCTATTCAGCTGACTTCGGAAGCCTGTTCCGCACTGCCCGGCGCAACCTCAACAACAGCGACAACGGATCCTCGCTGCTTAAGATGTAAGAAGCGGCAAAACGACAAAAACAGCAGGGATGCACTCCGCCATCAGGAGCGCATCCCTGCTGTTTTTTACTACTGATTATTTCAGACTCAGGTATTCCTCGTCAGAGACCGGTTCAAGCCATACATTTGAACCATTCTCGCCGGGAATCTCAAATGCCAGATGCGCGAACCATGAATCCTTGGCTGCACCATGCCAATGCTTCACATTGGCGGGGATGTGGATCACCGTCCCCGGCAGAATCTCCACTGCAGGTTTTCCCTCTTCCTGATACCATCCGCGTCCGGCAACGCCCACAAGCATCTGGCCGCCTCCGGAGGTTGCCTTGTGAATATGCCAGTTGTTGCGGCATCCGGGCTCAAAAGTGACATTTGAAAACGGCACCTGCGAGTCGGATATGCGAGCAAGATAACTATTGCCCTTGAAGTACTTGGCATACGCCGTGTTGGGCTCGCCGATCGGGAATATCATTTCCTGCTGAAAGCGCTCCTTCTCGGTTGATGCATCCGCAGGATCCGCCCAGACCTCTTTCGCAACCCTGAATCCGGCCCACGCATTAGGCCATCCCGCATAGAAAGCAGCCTGAGTCAGCAGCGCGGCAATCTCCTTGCGGGTGATGCCGTGGCGCTTTCCCATTTCAAGATGTGAGCGGAACGATGAATCAATGAGACCCTTGCCCAACAGAATGGAAATTGTCACCATACTGTGGTCATGCAGTGAAAGTGTGCTGTCATTCCAAACCGCTTCGCCAAACAGAACATCATCGTTGAGTTCGGCAAACTTCGGAGCGAAATCGCCGAGAACAGTACGCCCGGCTGTCTGGGTTATTTTCTGCTGTGCCATTGCATTTAATGAAATTAAAATTATCGACAATAAAAGAAGAGCTGCTTTTTTCATATTGACTGAAAGTTACAAGAGGACCGTATACATTTACACCGCAAAATTACTAAAAAAGCCATACAACTGTTTTGCTGTATGGCTCAATTTTATATCCTTTCAGGTCCACCGGAAACAACGGCAGCCGTCTGTCAGCGTGAATTGTAGACACTGATAGCCTTGGCCTGCGCCAGAGACACCGCTGAATGCCCCGGCGACATATGTCCCGAGCAGGTAGGTTCACACACATAGTAACGGCGCCCGTCGATGACAAGATAGTCACCCTGCATGTCTCCGTCGGCAGGCGGACAGACAGCCGCAAGCAGATGCCCGGGCACATAGATCAGGGCAACATCATAGCCGAGAATGTCATGAACCATGCGGGCAAAAATTATGGCATGGTCCTCACAGTCGCTCTTAGGATAATAAAGGGTCTCTTCAGGAAAGAAAGCCCTGTCACCGCCCCATATCTCATCATCATACCCATATGGCAGACTGTTCTGACACATGCTCAGAATGACATCAACAGCGTCATAGGGAGACTTGCCCTCCACAGCCCGACGCAGTTCCGTATAAAACGTTGACTTGACATCATCGCTGAACGGTGTACGCGCACAGATGGCCCAGCGTGACACAAAATTGTCATTATAAGCACAGGGCGGATACGTCTCAAAGAATTTCATAAGACCATTGCAGACCGAGACATTTATGTCCGGCGAGCCTGAGAACGTGGACATTCGGCGCAATTTGCACATAGACCCTGTGACACGCGGCAAAGTCACTTCAACACTCACCGGTGCCACACCGGTGTCGGCAATATCATCATAACTTATATAGCTGTTGAATTTTTTCCGGTTGAAGCAGTAATAACGTTTCCCTGAAGCATCCATGGCCATATTCCGGTTGTAGAACAACGCCTGAGAAGCAAAGAGCACATCCAGGCTGCCGTCAATCAGCGCATACTTGACACACAGGCCGCTGTTGCGCAAAACATATCCGGCAAGCATCGCAGCTTCATCCGGCCGTCCGGGAAATTTGGCATCGGCAAGTCCATGCACCATTGTCATATAGGCCCAGTCACACAGATTCAGGTCGCGACGCATCCGCTGACAATCAGCAAGCATATTCCGGCAACCGCCCTGATCAAGTTTACGCCATGCAGCAGACACAGACGTATTCGATGGAGTCCCAAGATTGATATCCGGACAGTCGGACACTTTCACATCTGTAAAATCATAAAGCCGGTATGTAAGCGTCTTTTCAGGCTTCGGCTGTGGAACAGGCTTCGGTTCCGGTTTTGGTTGAGGCACCGGCTCGGGATCCGGCTGAGGCTTGGGAACAGGATCAGGCTGAGGCCGTGGTATGTCTATGATCTCCATGTCCCATTCCCGGTCACGGATAGGGCGCCGGTCATCGCCATCACGCTTGCGTATCGGAATCGGCTTATCGCGCCAGCGCGGGATTGTCTCACCGGAAACAGCCGCATACTGCTTCCATGCCCTTTCCAGAAAATCCGCGTATTGCTTGTCTGCATCCGCCACAAACCCGTCAAAGTCCTGACGTGCCTGTTTCGTAAACGCGTCAAAATCTGTCGTTAATGCAGAAGAATTCTTATCCCTGTCTTTTCCGGCTCCATACGCTGCCTGAATACAGGCCAACACGCCTAAGGCTATCAATATCCCTGATTTCATAGTTAATAGTTTAGAGAGTGTTTAATCAACTGATTTCACATGCACCTTGCCGTCTTTATAAAAGTGGGGCAACCTGTACAGACCGAAATTAGGATCGGGTTCCGACTGCCATGTGCGCACAAAAATCTTGGGGCTGTCCATGTTCTCATAGTTGAGTCCTATCAGCAGATAGCCATGATCACAATAGTTGGACGAATAATAATCCTGCTCAAGCTGTATGCCATAGATGTCGCGGCCATCATCAGCGCGGTCAATCATCACACTGTTGAACCGCAGGCGAATATACTCCTTGCTGCGGAAACCTCTGTCCAGATGTTCAAGAAAATCATATTTGTTGTCAAATCTGTTTTCACGCTGTTCCCGGACCATCCTGAAACCACCGTCAACATTACGGCGCTTCACCGTCATCTCAGTCACGGTGATGATCTTGGCATAGTCATCGAATATTCGGGAGATATAGTCTAGATCCTTCAATGCATAGGCGGTCTGATAGTTCTCAAGGAACATGCAGAGATATTTTCTGGAGCGTTCAGGCACATCAGCCATACACATAATATTGTCCTCAACGGTTTTGCCAAGCCCGAATGACAGATTGCATATCCTTCCCTCAGGATTGAATGTGAACACCACATCTTCCGTAAAGTTACGGTGAACACCATTCCTAAAGGCAAATGACATCTGCATTCCACGTGCCATTGTCAGCCCCTCGAATTCAGTATAGACAAACTGCGGCGTGCCAACAATCCGGGCTTTGCCATCCCTGACAAGTTTCTGGAACTGACTGTAGCCATCGCCGGTAAACATCGCGGCATCAATGCCATAGTTGCGGCTGCGAATACTTTTGACAATCTCGGACATGACACGGTTATAACGGTCCGATGCAGGTCCGTCAGGAATAGCTGCCGGTCTTGATGCTTTAGCATCCGGGAACATTGAGAATGACTCGCGCTGCTGCTGAGGCACTGCCCGGGGCTGTTTCTGCATCTGGCCATAACCTGACGCCTGCGCACGGTTGAATTCCTGACCCGGACGCACCGTAATGGCCGAGCGTGTGAATCCACAGTCGTCAGGCACAAGGCGCATCACAGCATCGACTTCCGGATCAAGTTTGCTCTGGTTTCTGAAAGCATACTCTATGTTCAGATTGTAGAGTGTCGTGTCGCTGCTGCCCGTAAGCTCTATCTGGCCCATGCCGTCCTTGGCGGCATAAGTGCTTTCATGGCCCATGTCGTTATAGGTAAACTCAAGCGACGTGACAGGCTTTCCCTTATAGGTGAAATACAGATCCACATCATAGTCCCTGCGACTGTCCACGGCCACACGCACATCATCAAGGATCTCCTCTATCTGCTCCGGCAGCCACGTTGACAGAAGTTCTCCCCCATACACTTCCTCCGATGGATTCCGCAACGTCTTCAGCAGGCAATACGCCCAGTAATAGTTTCTAAGCGCCACATCGACTTTGCCTGATGCCTTGGCATTGTCCGCATTGTCAATCATGGCGAAGATCTTGTTGCGGCGTCCGTCAAAAATCCTGTCAACATCGCTGCGGCGTATCCAGCGCACCACATGAGCCTTGGGCGGTTTCGAGATCACGAACATACGCACATCTGTCAGATGGCCGTACGAATAGGTCTTCACCGCCGACTTGAACAGTGAATTGTCACTGACAAGATGGCCGTTGGCCTCCTTGCGTGTGTTTCGGTTTTCCACATCAACCACAACATCTGAGCTGATTGAAGTCAGCAACCGCCGGAATGCCTCATTGTCGGCTCGCTCGGTTGTCTCGCCCTCACCTTCGCCCCAGTAATAGTTGCCTGATGTCTGTATCTCGGTAAGTGTCTGGGCACACGTTTTCAATCCCGTCAGCCGGGGCAAAGTCAACATCAGCGTAAACGCCAGAACAGTTCCTGTCCTTATTGTCATGTCAGTTCAATGCTTATATATATGTCAGTCCAAATATGAGCCTGGCGGATGTGATGATCGTCCTGTCATGCTTCATCCGTCAGGCGGTATGTGTGCTTTCAATCAGATTATTTTCCCATCATACGGTCAAGCTCGTCCTTGACTGATTTGCGGAATTCCTCGGCACGGAGTTCAATTTTGATGCGCTCCTCATCGGAAATGTTATCTTCACCATACTCCTTATTGAGCGCTTTCTTATAGCTCCTTGCCATGTCATCGGCCAGCTTGGCCACATCTCCGCGATATTCAATGCAGACATAACAACGATACTGCCCGTTCTTCTGCTTGTAAGTGTCCGTATTTATAACTACGAGTCCACTGACTTCTATGGCTGCCAAGGTCTGAGTCAGTCGTTCCTCTGTTCTCGCGCTATCATCAATCTTCATTGTCTGCTCGTCATCTGACTTGGATTTATTCACCCTCATGCTGCTCTGGCGATCAGCAGTAGAGACCTGCGTTTTTAACTTGCGCACAAACTCACCTCTTGCCTGATTCTCTGCATAGGCACGTGCATCATCGGCATAGGTCGCTATCGCCTCTCCCCAAGCACGGACATCTGCGTTTTCCTCGGCAAGCTGTTGAGACCGCGGTTTCTGGAGAAGCTGCATATCATCAAGTTTTGTTACTTCTTTCTTGGATGAGCAACCGGCAGTTGCCATCACACACAGTGCCAGCATGGCTACATAGATAAATTTCTTCATAATGATTGGCTATTTTAAAAATTTGAAATTGTAAATGAATATATCTGCAAGGAATAATCTCTGTAGTATGATCCACTGCCAGAAAACCTGATTGAGGGCTGTATAGCCGTTCCGTAGCAACGTTTATAAGCCCTTATGGTCTGGCGCATTCCTGTTGTCAACGAGGTGTATGATGAATATTGATCATAGTATACAGAAGTAGAAGTTGATTCTGTCCAGACATAAAAATCAACATTGGTCACACAGGCAATATTAGAAATATAGCTATAATCATCAGAGCTAAAAGAATAGCTTGGCAGATAAATGGTTGTGCTGTAACTGCCGCTGTAGGAATATGCCCCCGCTTCCTCATATTGATACTCCTCACGCGTCCAGTTGGCATAATCGTCATCCGCAGGAATCGCCACAAATCCACTCTCACCTGCGCTTAACGTACTCTTCTTGTCGAATTTATATACATAGCTCCCTATCTTCAGATTAGGCATTGATGTTGTATAGATATAATCCGAATACCACTTGCCATCATCTTCCTGATGAAATTGCATTGTCTCCGTCTCATAACCGAAATTATCCTGACTGGTGCTTCCCGACATACTGTATTTGGCGAAATTGTACTTCACCTCCTCAGGTTCTGACTCTGACACAAATCGCACTCTCCCGGACACGGGTTTCAACAAAGCGGTCAGGTCAAAGATACCATTGGCGAACGTGAAAGTGGCAGCCGCCTGAGTCCGGTAATATGCTCCCGTCGCATCATATATGCCGGTATACCCTGCCGGTTCGCGGACATGCTCCTGATAGTAGACCTGACAAGGCTCTTTTGAGAGTGGTGTGCCGTCATAGTTATAGACTGTCCACCCGTCGGAAGTGCTGTATGTGGCATAGACATCCTTGCTCGCATCAACAGCATGACCGGTACCGGTAATCATCAGGATTGCCCCGTCAGGCCAGACATATTCATCTGAACGCGCTCCGGAATCAAACCCTACTCCCCCGCTGTAACGCATCGGGTAGCTTCTGGCAACAACATCTCCCCCCGTGTCAGGCACAGCAGGTTCAGAATCCGAACAGGAAACAGCTGCCACGCCCAAAAGGCCGCAAAAAAATATTTTAATTGAATTTCTCATCGTTATGCTTATTTCAGTTAGTCAATCAAAGATCCCAGTTCTCGTCTTTGTCAAATCCACCCACAGTCACATCAAAATCAGACGTCACCTGCACAATTTCAACTTCAACCTGACGGCTCTGGCCGGCAGGCAGATTCTTGAGACTGAGATAAACCTTTCCCACACGGTCTGCACCGGTTCTGTTCTCGGTGGCAATGACATAGAATGAATCTGTCGCGCTGTCATATTCAAGCATATACCATGTGTCAAGCGGGTTCTTATAAATCTCATATGCCCCGTCAACAGTTATGCTTACCGTAGATGACTGACCGCCTGACCTGTTGACAAACACCTTGGGCACACTTGTATAAAGCCTGCGGCCCTCCTGAATGACTTTGTATTTCAGGCCCTGCGTATATTCTTCCTTTATGTTGTCCATTGTAGGCTCAATGACAAAAGTCGCCTCACGGTCATCAATGCCGGGATTATAGGCAGCAGTGATGGCATAAGTGTCCGTGTTATCCGGACCGGTGAATGTCAGCCATTCGCTGTCATCACCCTCTATCTTTGCTGAGACACCCACCGTGGTGTGCACCGTCAGCGCAATGTCTCCGCCCATGGCAGAGACTTTTGCCTCCTTATTGTCTATATAGAAATACTGTCCCTGCTGCACAATCTCTACCGAGATCGGATTTCCGGCCGAATGAATCAGAACATAGCCAGACCGCGATTCCTCGGCTGTGTTGGGTTCACACGTCACATTAATCTCTGTATCTCCGGACCCGGATGACTCAGACAGACTTATCCAGCTGTCAGAGACGGCGCATTGCCACTCGGCAGGAGTGACTATGGCAAGCGGTCGCGAACCCCCGGGCCATCCATATTCCAGTTTCTCATTGTCAACGCCATAGGGCTGTCCCTCCTGCTCAACGGTCAGTTTCTTGCGGATAGTCGGATTTTCGGCGGCCTCCACAAAGACCTCCCCACGCCGTTTGTCAAGCGATTCATTGACTGCGGCAGTCACTGTGATGTTTCCTGACCGGTTCCCACTTTCCGGACTCACACTCAGCCAGTCACATTCCGTTGACACCCGCCATGAGGTGTTCGATGTAACCTCAGCAGTCGCAGTTGACCCTCCGGCGCTTTTCACCGTAACCAATGCCGGTGTCACACTAAGCTCTATGCCGCGCTGACGCACATAATAATTGGCCATGGTCATTGACGATGTCCCGAGCGTGACAGTGGCTGACCTGTCTGTTGACTCAAGGTTAGGAGACACCGACAGCGTTATGCGGTGTGTGCCTCCGTCTCCACTCTCAGGACTCATCGTGAGCCATGTCTGTGACGTTTTGGAATACCATGGCACATCTGAACTGAAATGAATATCGACACTACCCCCCTGACACTCCACCGTAGCCTCATGCTCTTCGCCTATAAGACCTCCTGTTGGCGCGGATTGAATCACTGTCAAACTGGAGAAAGTCACCTCCGAGGGTGAAAGTCTCACCGTGGTCTCACGTCGTGATCCGGTATTGACGTCACATTGCAAAACAACCGCCCTGTCTGTCACCTCCACAACTTTCAGCCAGTCCACAACCGTGTAGGCACTGACCTCTGATGCGCTGACATTGGCCGTGTAAGGCAATTCTATGCGCTGCTCCACGGCACTCACATTGACAGGTTCAGTACCTATGAACGATGCCTGCATCCGGGCGGCATACTGCGTGATTTCCGCCTGCTGTGTCAATGATATGCCATCTGCAGACACATTGGCCGATATCACAGCCGTGCGTAGCCGTGGCTCCGTATTCTCATCAACAGTGACCTGCGTCTCGCCACTGAAATATTCATTTTCCGCCCCGAATGTTGTTTGCTGTGCATGCGTCCAATGCGGGAAATCCGACAGTGTACATATTCCCGTGCCATATACTGTTATTCTTCCACTGCCCCCTTCATAAGGCACTCCATCAAGACCATAT
The DNA here is from genome assembly GCA_030536615.1 of Bacteroidales bacterium. Lineage (GTDB taxonomy): Bacteria > Bacteroidota > Bacteroidia > Bacteroidales > Muribaculaceae > CAG-873. The sequence goes on from JAUNPQ010000017.1 coordinate 17,856, forward strand.
GCATAAAGCTGCAGATCAAGACGTTGTTTTGACAGTTTCACCTCATCGGCCTCCACTCCATCATAGAGGGTGTCGCTGCATGACCACAATGCTGCCGCGGCGACGCCAAGCGCCACAATCCCGAGCGATTTATTGTATTTCTTCATTATCTTTCTATTGCTATTGGTTTCAAATCCCTAAAATCAGAAATATAGTTCAAAGCCCGCACCTATCCTGAAACCGGTTCCGAACTTCTTGACATCACTGAACTCATCCGCCGCCTTCTCAAAGAGTTTGCCTTTTGTCAGCGCGAAATAATACTCCGGAGACAACACAAAAGCAAAATGCGAACTTGTCCGGATCTGCATGCGCAGCGATCCCAGACCACTGCCCACCCAGGTATCCTTACAGTCAAGATGACGGTAGCCCACTTGCGGATTGAACATTACACGTCCGGCACAGAAAGCCAGACCTATGCGTCCTCCATAGTAGACGCCGGGCTTTATAGCGGACATCGTTACGTATTTATTCTCTACATACTGATAGACATCAATGCCGCTGTTGAAACACATGCCGCCCTCAAACTGCATGTTGAACCGGTGAGTCACAAATCCCATTGTGCCTCCCACCCCGTTCAGATTGCCGAATGCACCGTCAGCCGTGATGTAGAAATATCTGTACGGATGCCAGGAATATCCCTCCTCGCGGCCCCAGTCGGAATAGTCATGATAGACTATCTTTTTCATAGTGTAATACTCACTCTGACTTTTGTTTACAGTGACAGTCTTTGAAAAATTTTTGTATCCGTCGTGCGCCAGTGAGATTGTATGTGTTGTGCGCGGAAGACATACAAACGTATATGGTGACGCCACCGCACGCGCCTGCCCGTCTATCTTCAGCGTGGCATCACTCGGAGTCCACGTCAGACGCAGTTCAACAGTGTTGGTGAGTTTCGCATCAATCTTGCCCACTTCAAGCTCTCGTATTTCAACAGATTTTGTATAAACCTGATAGTCCTGCTTCTTAAGTTCTATCTTATGTGTGCCTATGAGCAGTTTCGGGATAACATAAGGGGTTGTCTTGCCTATATCCTTACCATCAACCCATATCGCAGCCCCTTTCGGATCGCTTATTATGTCAAGAGAACCATATATCGGTTCCGGAGCTGACAGATTGATGGTATATTCATGATTTTTGTCAGCCACCTCAAATTGACGCCTGAAAGGATTATGCCCGGCTTTACGAGCCTCAAGATTATACGTGCCCGGCTCAAGCGGCCCTATCCACGTCTTGATGCCTTTAAGCTCTCCGTTGATGAATATCGAACATTCATCAGGCGCATTGACCGTCACTGTTGAATAGTTGGCGTCAAGCTGAGGACTGAGCCGTGCCTCCTGATTGTCGGCAACATCGAATGTCTGTGTGAACGGGCTGTAATTCTTGCGCACAATCTTCAGCGTATGCCTCCCGCTCTTCATTTTCATGCGGTTGATGTTCACATAAGGATACTTCACCATGTCAATGAATATGTCGGCATCACGCAGATCCTCGCCTATCAGTGTCACCCATCCATAGTCCTGCCGCATCCGCACATTCACCTTATGTGAGTTGTTGGGATCCATGAGCACAAACTCACCGGCCTCGGTATGATAATCCGGAGCAGTCAGCGTATACTGATAAGTGCCGAAAGGCAGCGCTTTGGCCGCATAGCCTTTCGCATCAAGAGCCCACGGCTCACCGTTCACTTCAAGATAGGCATTCGCCGGAGTGACATTGAATTCCACGAATTGCCGGTCTGTGGGGTTAGGCAGCGCCACATAACCAAGCTCCATGTTGTATACCGTGGCTTCCTTCAGTCCTCCACGGGGCATATCGATGCGTACGGGTTTGATAGCATCACTTTCATGGCTGATTGTCATACTTTTGACATTAGGACTCACCCAGAGATAGACAATATGACGGCCGCGGTCATCCTCCCTCTCATCCACATGTGAATAGTTGGATCCCACATTGAACCGGAATCCGGTCAGATTGTTGAGGTTTGTCACTTTTATCAATGCACACGGTTTGTTGGTGGCACGGTCCGTACGCTTCTCTATCGTTGCAGCGGCATCATTGTCATCTGCAACAAACTTGCGCACCGTAATGCTGTTGTCAGGAGAGGCGCCCCATGCACCCATCCATGTGCACAGCAGCATCATCCCGGCTACAACAAAAAGTTTTCGTAGAATAGATTTCATCAGTTTTATGATTGGTTTTGTAATTTCTGCGTATCAACAATGTGCAAATGAACACACCTGTTTCTATTCAGCAAAATTAACTACAATAACCTTAAAAATTACCCCCCCCCGGTAATAATTGTTAATTCAGCCCATTTTGTTTCGTTTTTGTTAATTCGTCTGGTCATCCTTGTTCCAAAATGCAAATTTTCTTAATTTTGCACATTGCATTGAAAACTGCGTCGGGCCGGGGAAACTCCATCCGGCCCCGGGATATCCGGTGTGACCACCACCCCTGCAGACAATGTGATCGCTAACCCGATGCAATAATGTCCCCGGCAATGCGTTTTACAGATATGAGACACATCTTTTATAATATAGTGGCATTGATTGCCTGCATGGCCGTTCTCACCGGTTGCGGCGGGGCGAAACTGTCTGTTGCTGATGAACAGATGGCGCGCGGGGAATATTTTGATGCCTCAAAGACATACCGCAAAATATACAACAAACTCACAAAGCGCGAGGAACGCCGACAGCGCGGCGAAGTGGCTTTCAAGATGGCTGAGTGCCACCGCAAACTGCGCCAGACGGCACGTGCCGCCGGAGCCTATCAGAACGCCATAAACTTTGGTTGCACTGACTCAATGGCCTACCTCTACATGGGCCAGTGCCTGCAGGCTGAGGGCAAATACGCACAGGCAATAAAGGCCTATGAGGATTTTCTGGAGAAAGTTCCCGGCGATGCCAAAGCCCTCACCGGCATTGACGGATGCCGCAGCGCAATGGACAAGACCGCGCGCACACGCTATGTTGTCAGCAACGCCAAACTCTTCAACAGCAGCCGTGCCGACTTTGCTCCCATGTACCTTGACAAGTCATATGACCGCCTCTACTTTACATCCACCAACGAGAAAGTGACCGGCAGCCGCCGCAGCGAAATCACAGGCATGAAGAAAGGCGACATATACGTGTCGGCGAAAAACGAGAAAGGCCAGTGGGGCAAGCCCGAGCCTGTCGAGGGCGAACTTAACAGCGAACTTGACGAGGGAATAGTGTCTTTCACCCCCGACGGCCAGACAATGTACCTGACCAAGGCACGCCGCGAGCTGAACGCCAACACCGGCGTGGAGATCTACACCTCCACCCGCAGCGACGCCAAGTGGAGCGCACCTGTGAAATACGAGATTACCGCCGACACACTCTCAAGCTACGGACATCCGGCAGTATCTCCTGACGGCACATGGCTATACTTCACCTCCGACATGCCCGGCGGCTACGGCGGAAAGGACATATGGCGTGTCAACCTCAAGGAACGCGCAGGCTCACTTGAAAACCTCGGGGAATGGATAAACACACCCGGTGACGACGAGTTTCCCTACATGCGCACAGACTCCGTGCTCTACTTTGCCAGCGACGGCCACCCCGGCTTCGGAGGCCTTGACATTTTCCGCGCCCAGATGATGCCCTCTGGCGGATGGACTGTTGTCAACATGGGCAAGCCCATAAACTCATCGGCCGATGACTTTGGCATAACCTTCGGCCCGGGCGAGACCGGCTACTTCAGCACCAACCGCGGTGACGCACGTGGCTATGACCACATATATTCCTTCCAACTCCCGGAACTGAAAATAACAATCTCCGGCTGGGTGCTTGACAAAGACGAGGAACCGGTGCCCAATGCCGTTATACGCATCGTGGGCAACGATGGCAGCAATCAGAAACAGGTGGCCCGTGATGACGGCACATTCTCATTTCCTCTTGACCGTGGTGTCAGCTACGTGATGATGGCCGGAGCAAAAGGCTATCTGAATGCCAAACAGGAATTCACAAGCGACATTGCCGAGGAGGACGCCGAGTACAACGTTGATTTCTCCCTGGCATCAATAAACAAGCCCGTGGTTGTGGAAAACATATTCTATGATTTTGACCGCGCCACACTTCGTCCCGAGTCAAAGAAAGCCCTTGACGAACTGGCCCAGGTGCTCCGCGACAACCCCAATGTCACCATCGAGATGGCATCGCACACAGACCGTCACGGATCCGATGCCTACAACATAGACCTTTCCGGACGCCGCGCACGCTCCGTCATTGACTACCTCATAAGCGTGGGCATAGCCCCTGACCGCCTCCAGAGTCAGGGTTACGGTGAATCGAGGCCAAAGACAATCACCAAAAAGCTGGCGCGTGAATATCCTCAGTTCAAAGAAGGAGACATACTCACCGAAGAATTCATCCTTGCCCTGCCCGAGGAAGACCAGGAAGCGGCTGACCAGATAAACCGCCGCACCGAATTCCAGGTTCTGAGCATTGACTACCGGATGTATTGACCACACTGTCATGGAATTCCGCACGCCCGTACAACTCCCCGTGGACGCCATGGAAATAAACCACGGCCACAGAATCATGATGCTTGGCTCATGCTTCACCGGCAACATCGGCTCGCGGATGCTGCGTGACGGCTTCAACGCCTGCGTGAACCCCATGGGGGCCCTGTACAATCCCGTGTCAATAGCCCGCGTCATCACACGCGCTCTTGACCGGCAACCTTTCACACGCCATGACCTTGTTGAGCGCGACGCCATCTTTCATTGTCTGGCCTTTGAGTCATCCCGACAGCACAGAGATGCCGACATTCTGCTCAGAGACCTCAATGATGACTTCACGGCCTTTGCCGACTCCCTTGCCAAAGCCGATGTCTGGATCATAACATTCGGCACAGCGTGGATATTCACCCACAACAATAGCGGACAACCCGTGGGAAACTGCCACAAACTCCGTGCCGATGAATTCACACGCACCCGCCTGTCAGTAAAAGACATAACAGACCTGTGGCGTCCGCTGTCAGAAAAAGCGCCACGCATAATATTCACCGTCAGCCCCATCCGTCACACCGCCGATGGCATGCATGGCAACATGCTCAGCAAAGCCGTGCTGCATCTGGCCATTGACGAGCTTGGCGCCGAATACTTTCCTGCATTTGAGATTGTCAACGATGAACTCCGTGACTACCGCTTCTACGCGGCAGACATGAAACACCCCTCGGAGGTTGCCGTTGACTATATATATGAACAGTTCGGCAAGACCTACTTCACGACACAGACCTTAGAACGCGCCCGTGAAGAACGGCGCCGGGCTGCCCGACTCAACCACCGACCAATACTTGTCAGCAATGGCTAAAATAACAATTTCCGATCTGTGCGCCGCCACCGGCGCACGTTTTGTGGGACCGCAGGCTCTCGCAGACTCCACCGTGTGCACCGCGCTCACAGACAGCCGCTCACTTGTCACCCCCCACGGCACAGTGTTCTTTGCACTGAAAACAGCACGTGCGGACGGCCATGACTACATAGAGGGGCTTTACAATGCCGGCGTGCGCTTTTTTGTGGCTGACAATGGGTTTGACCCGACCACATATCCGGATGCCGCTTTCCTCATCGTCAGTGACACCCTCCATGCCCTGCAAGAGAGTGCGATGCTGATACGCCGGCGCTTCAACAGACCTCTCTTAGCCATTACCGGAAGCCGCGGAAAGACCGTGGTAAAAGAAATGCTGTACGGAGCATTGGCGCCACATATGCACATTGCCCGCAGCCCGCGGAGCTACAACTCACACATCGGTGTTCCCCTTTCCCTATGGCAGATTGAGCCTGACTCTCAACTCGGAATATTCGAAGCCGGGATATCCGGCACCGGAGAGATGCCTGTCCTGCAGGAAATGCTCCGGCCGGAAATCGGCATCTTCACAGCTCTGACTGCCGAACACACCCGCGGTTTTGCCGATGATACGGAGAAATGCCGCGAGAAAGCACTTCTGTTCAAAGGATGCCGGCGCATAATCTATGACAGCAGCAACCCCATCATCGCGGACACACTCACACAGATGTATCCGGACACCGCGCTTACGCCATGTGACAGCTATGCCGATATGTGCATTGCCGCAGCTGATTGTCTGGGGATTACGCTTGTGCCCGAGCAGATTCCCGCAGCAGTGCAGAGCCGTATAGATATAACTGACAGCGCCGACAACGCCACACTGGCATATGACTATTTTACATGCGATCTCAGCGGAATAGAAACCGCGCTTGATACCGTCCGTCGACGTTCCGCCCCCCGCAGGCCGCTCAATGTGGTGTTAAGTGACATACTGTGCGACACCGGTGATAAGGACATGGCCTACAGCTGCCTGGAAACCCTATTGAAGCAATTCGGAGTCTCCGCCGTATTTGCTGCCGGACCGGAAATTTCAGAAAGAGTGGCCCGGTTCACATCCGGAATAACCGCACACCTGTGCCCCGGAGGACCGGCCGAGGTTGTAAGATACCTTTCCTCACGTCCACATCTCATATACAATACGACGGTCTACATCAACGGAACGGACAAACGTCACTTCCGGCAGATATACACATGGCTGAGCACACGCGGAAATGTCACACGTCTTGAAGTGAATCTTGACAGTCTGGCTGCCAATTTCCGTCACTACCGTTCGCAATTGCCCCCGCAGACCGGGCTTATAGGCATGATCAAGGCCGCCGGATACGGCTGCGGAGATCTTGAAGTGGCCCGCACACTCCAGAGCATTGGCGCTGACATGGTGGCCGTAGCCGTGGTCGATGAAGGAGTGGCCCTGCGCCAAGGCGGTGTGACACTTCCGGTGATGGTGCTGGATCCCTGGTGCGAGGACATGCGCGCTATCTTCGCCAACAACCTCCAGCCCACAATAATAGACTGCAGCAGGGACATGCTGGGCCGTCTTGAGCACAACGCCGACTCCGAAGGCGTGCATGACATTTACGTGCACCTCAAACTTGACACCGGCATGCACCGTGTGGGCCTCCGGGAAGAAGACATTGACACATTTATAGAGATTCTGAAACAGCATCCCCGCATTCATCTGGCATCCATGTTCAGCCATCTTGCCACCGCTGACTGCCTTGACCTTGACAGCTACACCACGGGCCAGCTCAACCTCTTTGAACGCATGACACGGCGCATCATAGCCGGATTGGGATACGACGTACCGAGACACATACTGAACACTGCCGGCATAACACGCTACGGACGCACACACGTCTATGACTTCGCACGGTTGGGAATAGGCCTGTACGGCATCTCGCCCCTTGATGCCGCTGACAATGCCGCGCTTGTGCCCGTCGCCCGTCTTGTCACACGCATCATAGCTCTCAACAGCTACCCCGCCGGAACGACAATAGGATACGGATGCCGTGGTGTGCTCAGCCGCCCGTCCGTCATAGCCACAATTCCTGTGGGCTACGCCGACGGCATTGACCGCCATCTTGGCAACGGCAACGCATCATTTCTTGTAAACGGCACAATGTGCCCCACCGTAGGCAACATCTGCATGGACCTGTGCATGATTGATGTGACTGACTGCCATACCGCGGTGGGCGACGAAGTGGAGATTTTCGGCCCTGACGCACCCATACAGCGTCTTTCAGATGCTCTGGGCACAATTCCCTATGAGGTGCTTGCACGCGTCTCGCCAAGAGTGAAACGCGTCTACTATCGCGAATAAACGCACCATACGCCCTTGTCCGCTCGACTTTTTTTCATACCTTTGCATCTTGGAAAAGACTAAATAGATATATAGATATGATCGTCGTGAAACGGCTCTATACGTTTATGCTGCAACGGTTTCTGCCGGTGCTGGCCATGACTTTCTTTATCTGCCTGTTCATTGTCATGATGCAGTTCCTTTTCCGCTACATCGATGACCTTGTGGGCAAAGGTCTTGGCATAGGCGTTGTGGCTGAACTATTCGGCTATGCGGCACTCACCATGGTGCCCACGGCGCTCCCGCTGGCAATACTGCTGGCATCGCTCATGACATTCGGAAATCTTGGCGAGCACTTTGAGCTCACGGCCATGAAAAGTGCCGGAATCTCACTTTTCCGCATAATGCGTCCGCTGATAATCCTGATCGCCGCCATAGCCGTGGGCGCTTTCTTCTTCCAGAACAATGTGCTGCCCATAGCCCAGACAAAAATGTGGACCCTGCTTTTCTCAATGCGACAGAAAAGTCCGGAAGTGGAAATCCCCGTGCGCTCTTTCTATGACCAGATACCGGGCATGAACATGTACGTGGAGAGCAAGGACCTGAACACCGGCATGCTCTCTGACCTCATCATCTATGATGTGACACGCGGCATGGACAACTCCCGCATAATTCTGGCTGACAGCGGGAAAATATCATTCACGCGTGACCGCAGCCGCATTTTCCTGGATCTTTACCACGGTGAACTCTTTGAGAACTTCCAGGACCGGTCAATGGGATTCTCAACATCCGGCTATATGCCCTTCAGACGCGAGAGTTTTGACGAGAAACAGGTCTATATACCCTTTGACGCCAACTTTAACCGCATGGACGAAAGCGGCATGCGCTCGCAATATATAGGCAAGAACGTAGTGGAACTCACCGCAGCCATAGACTCCATTCAGCAGAAAGTTGACAGCATCGGACAAGTCTATGGCACTGACCTCAAAGAAGAATCCTATCTCGGCATCCCATATTATACGCGCGAGTACCGCAACCACGAACTGGTGCAAGTCCCACAGAGACCCGTACAGGTGAAAAAAGGCGCTGTCAACCTTGACTCTCTGTTTGCCGGATCATCGCCATCTATGGCCCGCACATACCTCAACCAGGCAATGGCAAAAGTGAAACGCGCGCAGAATGACATAGAGTTCCGCAGTGTCATCCTCACCGAGGAACAGAAACTCATGCGCCGTCATGACATAGAACGGCAGAAGAAGTTCACACTCTCCTTTGCCGTGCTCATATTCTTCTTCATAGGGGCGCCTCTGGGTGCAATCATAAAGAAAGGAGGTCTGGGCACACCGTTGGTCATATCCGTCGGCCTGTTCATTGTCTACTTCATTTTTGACAACATGGGATACAAGATGGCCCGTGACGGAAAAACAGACGTAGGGGTGGGCATATGGCTCAGCTCAATGGTTCTGCTGCCTCTTGGCGTGCTCTTCACATTCAAGGCCGTGCGTGACACCAACGCGCTTGACCTTGACAACTACATACGCTTCTTTGTGCGCCTGTTCAGGATAAAATCAAAACGATGGAGACGCAACATCAAGAAAAAAGAAGTGGTCATATACACGGTTGAAAACCGGACCATGCTTGAAGCCATAGACAGCTTCACCGCCGCAATGACAGAGCGTCAGGAACACATAAGACGCATGAATTTCATTGAACGTCCTTTCCGGAGGATATTCAACCGCAGCATAATGCAGCAGTATGAGAACATGATATCAACCGTATCATACTCTGACAACAACAAAGTGATTGAAACGCTCAACCGCTTTCCGCTCGAGACGGCCGACCGTCACCGTCGGCTTGTGCTCAGCCTCTGTGACGAGCTGAGACAACTCCTTTCAACTCCACAAACAAACATCACCGACGAAAATGGAACAGAGAATTGAACTTGACAGCATAGAACAGGCCATAGCTGACTTCAAAGACGGTAAAATGGTCATTGTGGTAGATGACGAAGACCGGGAAAATGAAGGCGACATCATAATTGCAGCCGAGAAAATCACCCCCGGACAAGTCAACTTCATGCTCAAGAACGCCCGCGGAGTGCTCTGCGCCCCCATGCCCATACAACGTTGCCGTGAGCTGAAACTTGACCGGCAGGTTGACAACAACACCTCCATGCTCGGCACTCCGTTCACCATCACCGTTGACAAACTGGAGGGATGCACCACCGGAGTGAGCGCCAATGACCGCTGCGCCACCTTGCGTGCCCTTGCTGATCCGGCAAGCACACCTGAGACATTCGGACGTCCCGGTCACGTGAATCCTCTTTACGCTCAGGATCAGGGCGTACTTAGACGTGCCGGACACACAGAAGCAGCCGTTGACCTCTGCCGTCTGGCAGGGCTGCAGCCGGTGGGCGTGCTGATGGAGATAATGAACGATGACGGGACAATGGCACGGCTTCCCCAATTGCGCCGCATGGCTGACCAATGGGGTCTGCACCTCATATCCATACGCGACCTCATACGCTATCGTCTTGACAAAGAGCTGCTTGTTGAGCGCGGCGAGGAAGTGGACATGCCCACAGCCTACGGACATTTTCGCCTCATTCCCTTCCGTCAGAAAGACAACGGACTGGAACATATAGCCCTGATAAAAGGAGACCTGACATCAGACCCCTCAAAGCCCGTGCTGGTGCGCGTACACTCATCATGCGCCACCGGAGACATATTCGGCTCACAACGATGCGACTGTGGCGAACAGCTCCACAACGCCATGAAAATGATTGAGAAAGAAGGCCGCGGATGCATCCTCTACCTCAATCAGGAAGGCCGTGGCATAGGACTGATGGACAAAATCAAAGCATATAAACTTCAGGAGGAAGGCATGGACACCGTAGATGCCAACCTCCATCTGGGCCACCGCGCCGATGAACGCGACTATGGCGTGGGCGCACAGATACTGAACCTGCTTGGCATAAAATCCATGCGGCTGCTGACCAATAACCCCGTGAAGCGCATAGGCCTTGAAGGTTACGGTCTGAACATCGCCGAGAACGTGCCCATCGAAGTAACCCCCAACACCTACAACCGCTTCTACATGCACACAAAAAAAGAGCGCATGGGCCACACACTCAAAAAGGTTGACTGAGGGACTATAATGGCTTAGAGGCTATAAAAACAGAAAAACAATTAAAAACACAAGAATATGGCAGATAACACCGAAGCAAAAAATCCAGAAAACGACAACACCGAGCGCAAAGGCCTCAATTTTGTTGAACAGGCAGTGTATGATGACCTTCAGGCAGGCAAGAACGGAGGACGCCTCAACACCCGTTTCCCGCCCGAACCCAACGGCTACCTCCACATAGGCCATGCAAAAGCCATATGCATGGACTTCGGCGTTGCCGAGAAATTCGGCGGCACATGCAATCTGCGCTTCGATGACACCAATCCGGTCAAAGAAGATGTGGAATATGTTGACGCAATACGCGATGACATACACTGGCTGGGTTTTGACTGGGGCGACCGCGAGTACTATGCCTCCGACTATTTCCCCAAGCTCTATGATCTTGCCATACGTCTCATAAAAGAAGGCAAAGCATACGTCGATGACCAGACATCCGAGGAGATTGCCGCACAGAAAGGCACGCCCACCACACCCGGCACGGAAAGCCCTTACCGCAACCGTTCTGTCGAGGAGAACCTTGATCTGTTTGAGCGCATGAACGCCGGTGAATTCGATGAGGGAAGCCGCGTGCTCCGTGCCAAAATAGACATGTCATCGGACAACATGCACTTCCGCGATCCCATAATGTACCGCATCATAAAGACACCGCACCACCGCACCGGCACAAAATGGAAAGTATACCCCATGTATGACTTCGCCCACGGACAAAGCGACTATTTTGAAGGCGTCACCCACTCTATATGCACACTTGAGTTTGTGCCTCACCGCCCGCTCTATGACTATTTTGTGGACGAACTTGCCGATGAAACCTACCGTCCCCGCCAGATTGAGTTCAACAGGCTCAACCTCACATACACCGTCATGAGCAAACGCAAACTGCTTGCGCTGGTGAAAGAAGGGCTCGTGGCCGGATGGGATGATCCCCGCATGCCGACTGTCTGCGGACTGCGCCGCAGAGGATACACTCCGGCAGCCGTGCGCAAATTCATTGATACCATCGGCTACACAAAATATGAAGCCCTTAACTCTGTCAGCCTTCTTGAACACGCCGTGCGCGATGACCTGAACCGCATAGCCACACGCGCCATGGCAGTGCTCAATCCCGTGAAAGTTGTCATCACCAACTATCCCGAAGACAAAGTTGAGACTGTGTCTATGGACAACAACCCCGAGCAGGAAAATGCCGGAACACACCGGATGCCTTTCAGCCGTGAGATATACATTGAGCGTGAGGATTTCATGGAGAATCCGCCTAAAAAATTCTTCCGTCTGGCTCCCGGCAACGAAGTGCGCCTCAAAGGCGCATACATCATAAAATGCACCGAAGCCATCAAGGACGCTGACGGAAACATCACAGAGATACACTGCACCTACGACCCCGACACACACAGCGGCGCTCCCGGAGCCGCACGCAAGGTGAAAGGCACTCTACACTGGGTGTCGGCAGCCCACGCCGTGGATGCGGAAGTGCGTCTCTATGACCGCCTTTTCAACGTTGAGAATCCTGCTGCCGAGACAGAGCGTGACTTCCGCGAGATGCTCAATCCAGACTCGCTCAAAGTTCTGCAAGGTGTCAAAGTAGAGCCATTCATAGCCGAAAACGCCAAACCCGGGACCAAATTCCAGTTTCAGCGCATAGGCTATTTCACCCCGGATCTTGACTCAACACCTGAACACCTTGTGTTCAACCGCACCATAGCCCTTAAAGACACCTGGGAAAAAGTGCAGAACAAAGGCTAAAACTGACTCAATAGACTTCACATTTGTTAACGGGAGGGTGTTTGCAAAAACACCCTCCAAACAATTAAATCATCCCTCTGAACAACTACCTGACCACGACCAATGGAAGACTACGACGCGCGCAACAAAGCTCTTCTCGAACAGTTTGCAGAAGCCTTGCACAACCCCACGTCTGCCACTCATTTTGACGAGGATGAGCTCATCGAAATCTTTGATGTGGCAGGTGACTACGGCTATGACTATCTGCGCATGGAGGCTTTGTTCATGGGTGCACGCCTATATCCTGACAGCCAAGAACTTGCCGAGAGACGTGCTGTGATGTATGCGGACACATTCGGCGATGAAGCCCTGAGCCAATACACCGCAGACATAGGCGAGAACGCCACGCTCCTCTCCGAGATCCTTGAACTCAGGGCAAAAGAAAGTTCTCAGAAAGAGGCTCTTGCAGACATATCACGCATCTTCAGGGAGAACACCTCCATTGGCGATGAGGAGACGATACAGCTGGTAGGCTATGCCGCTGAAACAGACAACCTCAAATGGCTGGGAGACAATCTTGACCGGATTGTGAAGAAAGTGTCATATGCGCCGGCGCTGCTCTATGAACTCGGAGCCAGTGCAATTGAGTACGGCTTGGACCGGCTCGCCATAAAAACGCTTGAAAGGCTTGTGGACGAGATGCCATATGATGCCGCCTACTGGAGTCTGCTGGCATCCTCCTATCTCAACCTTGACATGGAGAAGGAAGCACTTGATGCCGCCGAAATGTCGCTGGCCATTACCCCTTCCAACCAAAACGCAGCAAAGACAAAAGCGCATATTCTGGCAAAAAACAATGATATTCAGGGGATTGACCGGATGCTGAAAGATACGCCGGATAATCCGGACGTAATCCGGGCCTATGTGACCATGCGTCTGAATGACGCCCTTGAGGACAATGACTTGCGCAATAAACTTGTTGCGCTCCTCCGCCGGGCTGTTCCACAGTCATTTGATCTGACCTCAGTGGCATCACCGCTGCTGATACTTGATCCACACGGTAACGATGATATTCTTGATACATTGTGGCAAATCACCGGCGAAAACGGCACATACCCCGATGCAGGCATACAGACGTGGCTGGACTGGACAACAGACATGCTGAACCGGGGATGTCCCGAAGCGGCCGATGCCATTTTCCGCACCATCAGCCGCAACTTCACGATTGATGCCGATGACAGCGATACAGAAGCAGCCCTGCTGCCTCTTTTTGCTGAAATACATCTTCGGCTCCGCCATTTTGATAAGACAATCCGGACTATAGACCGGCTTGACGAGATATATCCTCTGCTCACTCCGCGTCTGCATGCAATGCGGGTCATAGCCCGTGTCAGACTCGGACAATTTGACCGGGCTGTCACTGACATGGAGAACTTTCTTGCCGCAGACAAGAATCCGGCACAGGCCCCGGTCAATCTGCCCGGAGAGACCGGTTATCTGGACCTTGTGATATCCATGCAATGGGTCATAAGCCTGTACATGGGGCTTATGGATGAGCTGAAACCCTCACAGCGCAAACACTTTGACCCTGACAGTTTCGACCCTCTCTTTCTGTGGATGTGACAGCCGTGGCACATCAACAGACAGTTGATCTCTTACCATAGGTGTCGCATATTAACGGATGTGAAAGACAGCGTCCCAGCGGTGAAATTATTTTAAACTTTGCCGTCAGTTTGCTATCATCCACAATATTGGCTTTATATTTGTCGTGATAATATCATATATCACATTAAAAAGCGAAATATAAACCAACCTTATACATATGATCAAGCACTTATCAGTTTTAATGTCAGCATCCGCGCTGAGCCTGTCTGCCGCAGCAGCTCCCGGCGGCAGCAGCGTTATCTCTCAGGAGGATTTCACGGGTGCAGCCGAGTCAACCGTGAACGGCGTTGTCAGTGTGAAAAGTTATGCCACACCGCGCAGTGCGCGCGGCATATCGCCGTTCGGCAACTCCGATGATCTTTTCAGCAGTGATCCGTTCTTTGAATTCTTCTTCGGGCAGCCTCGCCAGCAGACTCCGCGCAACCGCCGGCAGCCACAACAGCAGACCGAACCGAAACAGCGCCAGATAGGTCTGGGTTCAGGTGTCATCATCAGCAAAGACGGCTATATAGTCACCAACAACCATGTCATTGCCGATGCCGAGCGTCTTGAAGTGACCCTCAACGATAACCGTAACTATAACGCCAAAGTGATCGGATCCGATCCCACCACAGACCTTGCTCTTATCCAGATCGATGCCCCCGATGACCTGCATGTCATACCCATGGGCAACAGCGAGGATCTGAAAGTGGGCGAGTGGGTGCTTGCCGTAGGCAATCCTTTCGGATTCACCTCCACAGTCACCTCAGGCATAGTAAGCGCCAAGGCACGCAACATATCGTCGGCCACCGGCGCCGGCGCATCGCGTGGAATCGAGAGCTACATACAGACCGACGCCGCTGTCAACCAAGGCAACTCCGGGGGCGCCCTTGTCAACCTGAAAGGTGAGCTTGTAGGCATAAACACAGCCATCTATTCACAGAACGGCTCATATGTGGGATGTTCATTCGCGATTCCCACATCCATTGTCAACAAGGTGATTGATGATCTGAAACAATATGGCACAGTGCAACGCGCATTCCTGGGCATAAGTTTCATGGAGCTCACTCCCGAACTTGTTGATGAGAAAAAAATCAAGGGTGTGAACAGCGGCATATATGTCGCATCAGTTTCAGACCGTTCCGCAGCGCGCGAGGCCGGTCTGAAAGAGGGTGACATCATTGTTGACATAAACGGCTATCCCACTCTCAACACAGCCCAGATGCAGGAGACAATCGCCAAATTCAGCCCCGGCGCCACCGTACAGATTACATTTGTGCGCGACGGCAAGAAGCAGACCAAGAGCGTCACTCTCCGCAACAGCAAAGGCGACACCGGTGTCACAAAAGCGGCCTCGCTCACTGATCTGGGATGTGCATTTGCCTCTGTGCCTCAGGAACGCCTTGAGCAGCTTGAGATCAGCCACGGCGTGGTTGTGACCGGTATTGAGGATGGCCGCATGAAGGAGGCCGGCATCCGCGACGGATTCATAATTCTTGCCGTGAACGGGCAACGCATCACCTCACCTGATGACATGGAGAAAATATACAATGGAGTCATAAAAGGCGATGATGACAAGGTTCTCTACATCAAAGGCATCTATCCCACCGGCAAACAGGCGTTCTACGCCGTGTCACTCATAGACTGACGACAGCCGCTGAATGCCCGACTAAATAAAAATCACAGCATTGTGCATGTTTTTTGCATGATGCTGTAATTTTTTATCTTTGCCGGCGTCTAATATCTCAGAAAAAGGAAATCATTAAAAACGTTCCTATGAACATTCTTGAAGCATCACATATCATAAAGGACTACACCGGCCATCGTGCCCTTGACGATGTCAGCATTGAAGTGCCGGAAAAAAGCATCTACGGTCTTTTGGGACCTAACGGAGCAGGAAAGACAACTCTGATCCGCATCATCAATCATATCACGGCTCCTGACTCAGGCACGGTCACTTTCTGTGGGGAACCGCTCACAGCCAAGTCCATATCGGGAATAGGCTATCTGCCTGAGGAACGCGGGCTCTACAAAAAAATGCGTGTGGGCGAACAGGCAGTCTTCTTTGCACGTCTCAAAGGGATGAGCACACGCGAGGCTACGCGCCGGCTGAAAGAATGGTTTGAGCGTCTGGAGATATCCGGATGGTGGGACAAGCGCATTGAGGAGCTGTCAAAGGGCATGGCCCAGAAAGTGCAGTTCATCATCACTGTTCTTCACCGGCCCAAACTGCTGATATTCGACGAACCTTTCTCAGGCTTCGACCCCATAAACGCCAATATCCTTAAACGGGAAATATTGCGTCTGCGCGATGAAGGGGCCACCGTCATCTTCTCGACGCATAACATGGGGAGTGTGGAAGAACTCTGTGACTCCATCACGCTTATCAACAAAAGCCGCAACATTCTCACCGGCCGCATAGACGAGTTGCGACGCAAATACTGCGACGGCAATTACCGGCTGACTTTCAACGGCGACGTACATGCCATGACAAAGGCCATAGAACCTTATGCCGACAAGATCTACTCGCCCGACACTGATCCTGATGCCCCGGAGAAAAATCTGATATTCACACTCAAGGACAATCAGGCACGGCGTCCGCTTATTGCCGCCGCGAACAGCACTGCCGACATCCACGGTTTTGAGGCCATCCTACCGTCAGTGGACAATATATTCATCCAGGCTGTAAACGCCACAACCAATCAATAAATCACCATGGCCAACAATATCGTACTGATAATACGCCGCGAATACCTTGAACGCGTGCGCCGCAAGAGTTTCATAATCTCCACAATACTCATGCCTGTGCTTCTGATAGCCATGATGGCGATGCCGGCGCTGATGGTGATATGGAGTTCGCCCGAAAGCAAGACAATAGCTGTTGTGGATGCTTCCGGAGTCGTTGCCCCGCAACTTGCCGGCAACACGGTGATGAACTTTATCCCCACCCCTGAAAGCGCTGACTCAGCAAAAGCCAATGAGGCCTACAACGCTGTTCTTGTGATAGGCAAAGATGTGGTTGAGAAACCGGACAACATCCAGTTCTATACCCGTGAGGCCGCAGGCATGCAGACTGAACAGCTGCTGACGGCGCAGATAACGGATATCATAGAAAACCAACGTCTGAGCAAGTACAACATCGACAATCTCCAGCAGATAATGCAGGATGTGAAAGCCAATGTCTCCATACAGTCTTTCCGGCTTGACGAGGAAGGCGAGACGGAGACGTCATCGACGGCATCATACATAATAGGCATGGTGACAATGATGATACTTTACATGTTCATCCTCCTTTACGGACAGATGGTGATGAACGGCATCATTGAAGAAAAGAACAACCGTGTGCTTGAGATAGTTGTCTCATCGGTAAAGCCGGCGCAACTGCTTGTCGGAAAAATTCTTGGAATAGGCAGTGTTGCGCTCACACAGATGCTGCTGTGGGGTGTACTGATCTTCTCTTTCGCGCAATGGGGTCTGCCGCTGCTGACCTCAGGGATGGCAGGTTCAGACACTGAACTCACAACTGCGATCGGCAACCTCGGAGACACCGGCTACATCATGGGGCTGTTCGCCACAATGACACTCCTGATGATGGGAGGCTATCTTTTCTACTCGGCAATCTACGCCGCCATCGGCTCAGCCATAGACAACATACAGGATGCCTCGCAACTGCAGATGTTTGCCGTAATTCCCATCATTGCCGGGCTCATAATCTCTCTGAGTGTTGTCAATGATCCGGACTCATCCATGGCTGTCTGGACATCAATGATTCCGTTCACGTCGCCAATGGTCATGATGACGCGTGTGCCTTTCGGCGTACCCGGCTGGCAACTTGCCTTGTCAGTGGTCATTCTGGCTGCCTCACTTGTATTCATGATATGGCTCAGTGCCAAAATATATCGCGTGGGAATCTTCATGTATGGCAAGAAGCCCACAATAAAAGATCTTATACGCTGGGCAAGATACAAATGATGTGAATGATACAATAGGGCAACACTGCGTCACTGACCTCTGCAGCCCGCATTACAAACTTTAGTTAAAAGGATATTCCTCAATCAGCATTTTATACTGTTCCGGTGTTATACATGATGAGAAATTGTATAACACCGGAATATATTTTATGCGACAACTAAAAATAAACACATCCATAACGCGGCGCGACGGCGAGATTCTGGACAAGTATCTTCAGGAAATAGGTCGCGAACCCATGCTGACTCCCGATGAGGAGGTGGAACTTGCCCAGAAAATACGCGCCGGAGACAGCCGCGCCCTTGACCGCCTGATACGCTCAAACCTGCGTTTTGTGGTGTCTGTGGCCAAACAATACCAGAATCAGGGGCTTGCGCTTCCTGACCTGATAAACGAGGGCAATCTGGGCCTGATCAAGGCGGCTGAGAAATTTGACGAGACCCGTGGTTTCAAGTTCATTTCCTATGCCGTGTGGTGGATTCGGCAGAGCATTCTGCAGGCTCTTGCCGAGCAGAGCCGTATTGTGCGGCTCCCGTTGAATCAGGTGGGTTCTCTCAACAAGATACAGCGTGCCATAGCCCAGTTTGAGCAGGAGAATCAACGCAAGCCCTCACCGCAGGAGATTGCCGACGTCCTTGACATTCCGGTGGAGAAGGTGCGTGAGAGCTACCGTATGTCGGGCCGCAGTGTCTCTGTTGACACGCCATTCGGGGACAGCGATGACAACACCATGCTGGATGTGATGACTGACAGCGATGCGCCCGGAACGGATGCCACCCTCAACCATGAGGCGCTGTCAGCAGAGTTACGCCGTTCACTGAATCATCTGCCTGACCGCGAGCGCAACATTCTCCAGTCATGTTTCGGCATAGGTTGCGAGGAGATGTCACTTGAGGAGATAGGCCTGAAATTCGGGCTGACCAGAGAGCGCGTGCGTCAGATCAAGGAAAAGGCACTTCGCCACATCAAGAACATAAACGGAGGTCCTTTGCGCGCATACCTTGGCTAATCTTCTTCAGGGGATTTTTCCAGAATGTCAATGTGCTCCTGTTGTCCGTATCAAAGCCTAACTGCTTTGATACGGACAGGTGTGTCTTTAGGGCGGACGCACGGACCGTGCCGCCAGTGGCGGAGCCACACGCAGTGCGTGGACCAGGTGGGGTATACCGCGTGGGGGTCGGCAGTGCACGCAGTGCGTGAACCAATGGGGGGGATACCCGAGTAGCCGCTGAGGTAAGTACTGCGTGTCGGGAAAGTCCATAGGGGTATACTCAACAGGAAGGGGGTGTGTGAGGATTGGCCAGAAGTCGGGGTCG
>JAUNPQ010000018.1 GCA_030536615.1 Bacteroidales bacterium
ATCGGCGTCAAGACGTGCCACAAGTGCATTTGCGGCATCGAGCACGGCCTGATCAGCCACACTGTTGTTAGCAACAAGTTGCAGAAGCACTTTACGACGCAGGTAGCGCACCGGTGCCTCGTTGGGAGCATATCCTTCAAGAGCTTTGTCTATGAGAGCTATACCGCGTTTGGCATATGCGGCAGCTTTTTCCGGATCATCAGCAAGTTGTGATGACACACCAAGGAATGGACCTGTGGCATTGTAGTAGTCCGAGCGCGAGGGTTTTTCTGTCTTTTGGACAGCCTGCTCGCCATAATCGGCTGACTTCACATAGTCTTTGGTGTCAAAGTAGTAATCGCTGAGACCTGTAAGGATGCCGGGATCTTCGGGGAAAGCTTTCAGACCTTTCTCAAGAGTGTTGAGTGAGGCCACGGTGTCCTTGTCGGCCATCTGCAAAGCAGCATACACGGTGTAGTCCGAAGCATTGTAGCGGTCAGCGAATGCCGGATTGCTGAAGAATGCTTTTGAGGCCTTGAGAGCGGCAGGGGTGTCCTCCAGTTCATTGTAGCTGCGCACAATCACGCGCTGCACCTGGAAATTGTTCGGGTCTGTGGCAAGCACTTCATTCGAGGTGTTTATGGCATCGTTATATTTGCCACCGGCATAGAGAAGCACGGCGTAGCGGGCCTTGTCCTCAGGGAAGTGGTTGGGGTTGGCAATATATTTTCCATACTGCTCGGCAGCACGGGTCCATTTGCCGTTAAGATAGTATTTCTCGGCAAGTTCACGCTGACCGAGAGCCGAGTTGGGGTTCACCTGCAGGAGTTCGGCAAGTTTGGAGATGGCATAATCAGGAACAACATAATAGTACACGTTGGCATATTTCACATAGCCTTCAGGGTTGTCCTGATCAAAGTATATTGCCTGTTCATACTGTGTCGCAGCCTCGTTCCACTGCTGTGCGTCGGCAAGACGGTCACCCTCGAAGATGTAGATGGCTGGCTCGGCATTTTTTGAATTCTTGCGGGCTTTTTTCAGCAAGTCTTCTATCTCTTTATTGTAGGCGCTGTGGTCCGCATTGTAATATGCACGGGCAATATCCACAAGAACCTCGTTGTTTTTCTTGGCGAGGGACTGTGCTTTTTTGAAGTTGTCTTTGGCAGCGTTGACATCACCGGCTTTCAGGGCCAATGCGCCCAGACCGACGTAGTTGTATGCGCAATCAGGGTTTGCAGCCACACCTTGTTCAAAATATGTCTTGGCTTTCTGGGTGTCACCTTTTGAGAGATATGAAGCACCGAGATAGTACAATGACAGGGCTTTGTCCGTATCCGCGCTGTTGAGGTTGCGGTTAAGAAGAGTGATGGCATTGTCATACTGTCCGGCCTTGTAATATTCAATGCCGTCTTTGTAGCCGTCGGCCGATGCCGTCAATGCGGCTCCAAGCAAAAGTGCTGCTATGAACTTACTTTTCATCATTTATAAAGAATTGATTATTGTCTGGTTTGTCCGTCACTTTCAATGAAAGCGTGGAATTATTGCTGTAAAGTTACAAATAAAGATGCGTTCGGCGAACCTGTCGGCAGCAAAAACTTGTGATACCGGAGTTAATCTATGTTAATTAACGCTTGTCGGACCTTCTTGCACCGGCCTGAACGCATATCAGGCAACATGTCAGCGTGACACCTGATAGATATTTATCTGCATCCGCGCCGGCATTATGCCTGTTTTCATTATCAGGCGCTGACCGTCCGTGCTGGTCACAAATGTGTAGAATTTGTTGGAAGCGCCGATGGTTCCGGCTGTGCTGATGATATAGATGGGACGTGTCAGCGGATAGTTACCGTCATAGATATATTGCTGATAGGGCTTGTATGACAAGGCGTCATTGCGCATTACGCCAAGCACTTTCACGCCACAGCTGTCCATACGGCGGTTTATCTCTATGCCGTCAACAGCTTCCTCATTCTTGAGGGCTTCAACACGTGCGGAGATGTCTGTTGTGTCCGGTTCTTCCAGATTACGCGTCAGCCAGCTCACGCCGATAATACCTATGGCGTCTGTGCGCTCTTTCACTGTCTGGAACACTTTTTCAACTGATCCCACAGCCATTACATTCTTTCCGAAATCCCGACCGTCAAGCAGCGAGTCTCTCATGTATGTGGCCAGCCCTGAGCCGGGACTGTCAAACACCACATTGATAGGAGCATCCGCACCATCAGGCTCTATCTGGTTCCAACGCGTGGTCTGTCCGGAGAGCACCTGCGATATCTCTTTGAGGCTCAGCACATCAACCTTGTTCTCCTGATTGACTATCAGCGCCACCGCATCAACGGCTATTTTCATTGAGCGCACGCTTGAGAATTTCTGGCGCAGAGAGGCCCGCTCTGTCTTTGTCAGGTCCCGCCCTATCACGGCATTGCGTGTGTTTCCGGTCAGCAACGAGTCAACGGCAACGGCCTGAGGCACATACTGGCACAGGATGAAGTTGTTGGGATATACATACTCAAACACTTCTATCTCCTGCTGCATGATGTTGCTGAATGCGTCATCGCAGACAATGGTCATTGATGAAACTTTTGCTTCTTTCTTTCCGCCCTCGGAACATGAACTCATTGCCGTCATGGCAGCGAACGCCATGGCGGCAATGAGACATTTGGTTATGTTTCTTGACATAATGTGATATTTTTATGTGTCAGTTGGTTGTCACAGCCGGGTATCCAGTCCGAAAATCAGACGTATGGCACGCCATACACCGTATATTATCAGGATAACACCCACGGTATAGTTGGCTATTGTCCAAAGCAACGTGGGGGGCGCACCGAAGAAGTTCAGAATCAGCAATACACCCATTCCGATATACACAAGCACCATGAATATGCCGAAAATGACATAAATGGCTCCGCGTGATCTCCGCACACCGCTTTCTTCTTCCACGCCTCCTTCGTCGGGACGGGCCATGGAGGTGTGCATTTTGCGGCGATATTCCTCAAATTCAGGATTATTCTCCAAGTCTTTGTCTTTTTTCATAATTCTGCGTTTTATGTAGTCTTTTATTTTCCAACAAGCCGCAAAAATATAATGTTCATAGCTGCCGGACGTGCAAATATAGTATAATTGGACCAAACAGCAAAAAACGTCAAACAAAAAACGAAGCATACACGTTTATCTGCTGAAAACATTATACATAAAAAACATCTCTGAAATTATGGAAAAGACACTTCCCTACACTGAGGCCCGTAAACTCACCGGCGCCGTCCTCATTGAATTCTATGCATCGTGGTGCCCCCATTGCCAACGCATGATGCCGATAGTTGAAAACGTACGCGAACTTCTTGGCGGTCAGGTGCCGGTATACCAATATGACATTGACAAATATCCCGCCGATGCCGAGGCTGCCGGCGTTGACAGTGTGCCTACATTCATAATCTATGATGATGACCGCGAGATGTGGCGTCATACCGGCGAGATAAGCGGTGACACGCTAATGGCCAACGTCGATGCCGTGCTGAACAGCTACGTCGAGTAAACATTGAATTGAGCAACCACCGGCCTAATTGCCGTCCTATGTTTTTCAATGATTTTCTGACTGCATTGCATGTGCCGCATACTCAGGCATACAGCGACAACCGTTTCGCTACAATGCCATTCATGAGCATGTTCGGAATGTCCAGACTGCTTGATGAATACGGAGTGGACAGCATGGCTCTGGCCCTAACAGACAAGAATCAGATGCCATTGATACCCACCCCTTTTGTCGCACCCGTATCCGGCAGCGAATGGGTCATTGTCACAGATGCCTCAGACAACATGGTAGACTACATAACTCAGGGCAAGCATGAGAGAGCGGCATTTTCCCGCTTCCGCGATGCGTGGACAGGCGT
Source organism: Bacteroidales bacterium (assembly GCA_030536615.1). GTDB lineage: Bacteria > Bacteroidota > Bacteroidia > Bacteroidales > Muribaculaceae > CAG-873. The sequence goes on from JAUNPQ010000018.1 coordinate 3,867, forward strand.
GGCTTTCATTGCCACCGCAAACCATGCCTCACGTGAGCCGGATTATAACAGTCATCGTCTTGCTGCGGCAATGACTTCTGTCAGAAATTACGGGCTATGGGCTCTGATGATGGCAGTGGCTGTCTATTTCTTTATTGTAAACGGACTGTGGCGCAACTGGTGGTCAATAGCATTGCCGCTTGTGCTTCTGACCGGTCTGGCAGCGTCATTTATGCTTGTTTTGAAGACAATCGGCGTCAGAAGTAAGGCAATTGATAATGTATGTGCCACAATTCAGGAGGGCGGATGCGATACAGTCATAGACACCGGAGGCACTTTTCTGGGCATCTTCCACTGGAGCGAAGTGGGTCTGGCGTATTTCAGCGTAAGCCTGCTGGCTCTTTTCCTATGGCCCGATGCATGGTCCTGGCTGGCGCTATTCAACATATTCTGTCTGCCATATACGGTGTGGAGTGTGTCATATCAGCGTTTCAAGGCGCATGCGTGGTGCACTCTCTGTCTGGTGGTCCAACTCACTCTCTGGCTTACTTTCATTTGCTGGCTGGGTTACGGATGGTGGAACAGGCTCACGCTCTCAGCCACACCGTTCCTGTTGGCTGCGGCATATGTGATTGTCTGTCTCACACTGAACAGACTTATACCTTATATCACCACCAAAAATCAGGAACATGTCTGAGATATCACTTCCCGCAGGACTGACTTCGGCCATAGCAATGACACCGTTGCAGATGAACAAGATCCGTTTTGTCCGCAACCACACTGTAATCACCCCTCAGGCATTGGTGCGTTCCGACGGAAAATCAGTACCTTTGCACAACCAAACACAACAGCCAAATGATAATAGCATCAAAAAAACGTAAGGAGAACATAGCGGAATATCTGCTGTATATGTGGCAGGTAGAGGACATAATACGCGCCAACCATCTCGACATAGACACCATTGAACGCAATGTCATAGACAAGTTTCAGCTTGATGAGGCCCAACGCCGCGAAATGCGTGAATGGTATGAGAGTCTCATTGACATGATGCGGCGCGAGGGCGTGGAAAAATCCGGTCACTTGCAGATGAACCGCAACACACTGGGACAACTCGTGGCACTGCATCAGACGTTGCTTAAAGATCCACGTTTTGCCGACTACACCGCTCTGTTCTACAAGACACTGCCGTATATTGTGGAACTTCGCTCAAAATCAGGCGATGTGAAACCGGGCGAGATAGAGACCTGCTTCAACGCTCTCTATGGCATGCTTATGATGCGCCTGCAGGCCAAGGAGATAACCCCACAGACCAGAGATGCGATAGCCGGAATATCTCAGTTCATAGCCACACTTGCCCGCAACTTTCACCTTGACGAGGCCAACCGGCTTTTCACTGACGATGACAATGAGACCGGCACAGATAAGTAATCATCGCCATATTCAGGGAAATAAGCCGTAAGACAGCATTAGTCCGACCCTTCTGTTATATTATCAAACGGCCTCCAGGCAATACATAAAAAAGTGGTGACTGCATCATCGCGACGTAGCCACCACAAGAGGGGTATAAAATTTGGGAATGTGTAACTCTTTATTCAGATACAACCTCAAAGGGAAGTTCAACAGAAACTTCCTTGTGGAGATTGACTGTGGCTGTGTATTTGCCGACTTCCTTCACAGGAGCAACAACAATAAGTTTGCGGTCAACTTCAATGCCTTTCGCAGCAAGAGCTTCGCTGAGCTGTATGGCGTTGACTGAACCGAAGATGGTACCGGTCTCGCTGGTCTTTGTTGCGATTGTAAGATCATTGACTTCCTGTATCTTGGCAGCCAGTGCCTCAGCATCTGATTTGATCTTGGCAAGCTTGTGGGCGCGCTGGCGCAGGTTTTCTGCAAGTACTTTGAGCGCTGAAGGTGAAGCAATCACAGCTTTTCCGGTGGGAATGAGGTAATTGCGTCCGTAACCCGATTTCACTTCAACAACGTCGTCCTTGTATCCAAGGCCCTGAACGTCTTCTTTGAGAATAATTTTCATATCGTATTCCTTGTGCTTTGGGGTTATTTCATAAGGTCAGTCACGTACGGCAGAAGTGCCAGATGACGTGCACGTTTCACGGCCTGAGCCACACGGCGCTGGAATTTCAGCGAGGTGCCGGTGATGCGGCGAGGAAGGATCTTACCCTGTTCGTTAAGGAATTTCTTGAGGAATTCGGGATCCTTATAGTCTATGTACTTGATTCCGCTGCGTTTGAAACGGCAGTATTTTTTCTTCTTCACATCCACAGAAAGGGGTGTGAGATAGCGTATTTCAGATTGTGTCTGTGCCATAATTAGTTCAGTCCTCCTTTACTTCTGTTTTTTCTTCAGTTTCAATTTTCTTGGTGCCTTTCAGCGAACGACGTTTTGCGGCATATTCTGCGGCATATTTGTCAAGACGGAAAGTGAGGAAGCGTATAACGCGCTCATCGCGGCGATATGCTGTCTCAAGTTTCTTGATGGACTGGGGATCAGCATCAAACTCAATGAGGGTGTAGAAGCCGGTGGATTTCTTTGCGATGGGATAGGCGAGTTTACGCAGACCCCATTCTTCAGTGTTCACGATGGTTGCACCATTGTCGGTGAGCACCTTGCTGAACTTTTCTACCGCTTCCTTCATCTGTACATCAGACAAAACGGGAGTTAAAATGAAAACGGTTTCGTAATGCATGGTTTGTGTTTGAAATTAATATTTTAATAAATCAGGCGCAAAGGTAAGCATTTTATTGCAAATAACCAAATGTCTTTTTTTAACAGCCTTTTACTCTGATTTCAGAGAATAGCCGGACAGGCTACAAACATATGTAAGCAGGGAGCCGGAGTCAGGCGCGTGGTCAGGACCAAGCACAAAGCCTGCTGACTCAAACAAACGCACTGACGCCGCATTTTCAGGCGCGACAACCGCCCGCAGAACGCTCACCCCGAGACGGTGCGCCTCAATTGAAAGAGCCTGCAATGTCATTTTGCCATAGCCGCGCCCGCGCATCTCCTCGGCAATGAAGATACCCACGTATGCCGAGGAATCGTCCGCGTCATAGTCACAGAGGTCAACAGTACCGATGGTCACTGCATCCTCGGCATCCTCATCCGTGTCAATCATGAACCTCATCTGTCCGTCAGCGGCAAGATCATGACGATAACCGCGCAGAAAGGCCCACAGATCCATCCGCGAAGGCACAGGCGCTCCAATCGGAGCATCATATCCGCGCCTACGTGTAAGCTCCCACCTGAAGAGTCGGTCAAGATCACGCTCAAGTCCGGGAGCACGCAAAATCACAACGTTATTGTCCATTGAAAGGTGTACGGTCACGCAATGACCGGCCAAGGGTTATTTCATCGGTATACTCTATATCGTTTCCTACAGCTACTCCACGGGCAAGCTGGGTAACTTTGACAGGGGTATCAGCCAGCCTGCGGTAAATGTAGAAATTTGTTGTCTCGCCCTCCATGGTGGCTCCCAAGGCAAGGATAACCTCCTGCACGCCGCCTGCACGCACGCGTTCCACCAGACTGTCTATCTCAAGTTTGTCAGGGCCTATGCCGTCAACGGGCGATATGACTCCGCCAAGCACATGGTAGCGGCCGTTGTAGAGGCCCGTGTTCTCAAGCAGCATCACATCACGCACATTCTCTACAACACATATTGTCGTGGCATCGCGGCGGGGAGAGGCGCAGACCGGACAGATGTCTGTCTCGCTTATGTTGTGGCATATGCTGCAATAGCACACCCCATGACGCAACTCGGTGATAGCCTTGGCAAGAGAGTCAGACACGCCGGCATCCTGCCGCAACAAATGCAGCGCCAGGCGCAATGCCGTCTTGCGGCCCACACCGGGAAGCCGCGAGAGTTCATTGACCGCACTGTTCAGCAATGCCGACTGAAATTCTTCTTCCACTTTTTTTGATTATCTTTGCCACAAAATTACTACTTTTTTGTTACATATAAAAGGCCCATACGGTATGTAGGTCCTTTCAGGTAAACAAACCGGCCCGATATATACCCAAAAGCAGTAAAAGCCATGTTGAAAAGATACGCCTCACGCATATTCAGCCATTCCACCCTTCCGGGAGTCCCGCGTCAGGGATCTCTGCTTGTAGCCGAGCCATTTCTGGGTGAGAGCTATTTCAGGCATGCGGTCATCTCGCTCATTGACAATGATTCAAAAACCGGCATCATGGGTGTTGTCATGAACCACGGCATAGAACTCAGCCTGTCAGAAATAGTGGAAGGAGTGAAAATCGATGTGCCTGTGTTTTGCGGCGGTCCTCTTGCTCAGGACAGGGTGTTTTTCGTTCACAATCTCGGCAACACACTGATAGCCGACTCAACAGAATATGCTCCCGGCCTGTGGATAGGGGGCGATTTTGACTCGGCGCTGGATTATGTCAACAAGGGTTATCCCACTGACGGATGCATAAGGTTTTTCCTCGGATACAGCGGTTGGGACAACGGCCAGCTTGACGATGAACTCAGCCAGAATGTGTGGGCCGTTGGAGAGCCACACGCCTTGCAGTCAACCACATTGCTGTCTTTGAATGGTGACACCATGTGGCATCATGCCGTCAAGGCCCTTGGTCCGTACTACCGCACATGGAATCTGCATCCTCTTTCACCCATGGCCAACTGAGCGGGCCTCATATCACACATACAGCATGGCGGCAGGATTATAACGTCCTGCCGCCATGCTGTATGTCATAACCGCCTTTTGACAAAGGCACAAAAAAAGATTGGTAGTCTCACGACCTCCAATCTTCCTAAAACCTTAAAAATCTAATCCTATGAAAAAACTAATCAAATTCGTTTCTAACGCTTATGGCAATTCTCATATTGCCTGCGCTATTGTTGCTGTTGTATAGATAAGACAACTGATAAGGCCTTTTTGTTTAACCGGCTTTGTTTTTTTACGGTATATTTAACCTTTATAAACACGTGTCAGTGTGCCACAAAACAAAATTACCATCCTAAAATGTGCCGTATCACAACCCATATGCAGGATTTTCAGATTTTTATGATTATCTTTGCAGCCATAATACCAAGAAACATCATTATCTATAACCAAAAATGAAAAGTATACTCAAACATGTGGCCGCGGCAATGGTATGCGCGTTTGCCACAAGTGCCTCAGCGGCGGAATCAGACGCCACCTACCCGGAAATTTACCTGCGCGGCACTTTCTCGGGCTGGGATGTTCAGGAGGCATACCGGTTCACCCGCAACGGCGACACCTACACAATTACCGTGAAAGACCTTGACGGAAATTTCAAAATTTCCGATTCAGAATGGAATTGTGAATTCGGTGCGTTAGAAGACGGCACAGCGGTCACAGGCACATCATCATTCTATGGGATGAAAAAAGGCCCTAATTTTCAGGCTCACAATCTGCATGATGTCACCATCAGGTTCACCTTGGACATGACTGCCCCCTACTCTCCCGCAATCATAACGTTCTCACAAAATGGCGAGACACCTCCGGCTGCACCCGGACAAGGAATGTCCGGGACACTCCCCGTTCTTTATATAAATGTGTATACCGATGCAACGCATTCGGCATTCAACACTGAGATAACAGACCGAGACCTCAGCCACAAGAATTATTTTTCCGATTCGGAATACTGGCTTGATCTGAACGGCTGCGACTGGATGGGCAAAAAAGCACAGAGCCTCGGCTCTGTAGACAGCCCCCTGCCGCTTGAGATCAAAGCCCGTGGGAACTGGACACGACGTGGCTTCTCCAAAAAGCCGTTCAAACTCAAGCTCGGTTCCAAACAGACACTACTGGGCCTGTCCAAGAGCAAGCACTTCGCACTGCTGGCACATGCCGATGACACATGGGGATATATGCGTAACTTCACAGGTTTCAATCTGGGACATCGCATAGGACTTCCCTGGACTCCTGACCAACAGCCGGTGGAGGTTGTCATAAACGGCGACTACCGTGGCCTGTATTTTCTCACTGAGTCAATACGCGTTGAAAAAGACCGCGTGAACATCGCCGAGCTTGACGATCTTGCAAGTGACCCCGCACTTGCATCAGGCGGCTATCTGGTGGAACTGGACAATTATGACGAGGACAACCAGATAAAACTCGAAGAGGAAAGCTGCGTTCATGGCCATATAAATGACATGCTGCGCATAACCATGGACACCCCCGAGGAGTACTCAGAGATCCAGACACGCTTTGTCACAGATCAGTTCTCGGCCATGAATCATTATGTAGGGACCAATGATGACCGTCTCTGGAATTACCTTGACATTGATGACGCCGCAAGATATTATCTTGTCGAGGAAATTGTATCACATACGGAATCATATCACGGCTCCACCTATCTTTTCCGTGACCGTGGCGAGGGGCAGAAATGGCATTTCTCACCCCTTTGGGATTTCGGCAACGCATTCTCAGGACCCACCGACGGATTTTTCTATGACCATGATCCGTTCGGAAACACATGGATTCCGTCGCTGCGCTGCAATCCACGCTTCAACCAGACAGTAGAAAACACATGGCTCTGGTTCATGAGCAACTGCTATGAAGGTTTTGAACAGGACATAACATCCATGAGCAACCGTCTGCAGGCGGCTGCTCGGGCAGACCGACTCCGGTGGAAAGACAAGCCCGTCCCCGACGGCGGTGCTCCAGTTGCCGACAACTCAGATATGGAAAGCCGATGCAATGCCGTGCTAAATCATCTGCGCGCCAAAGTAAACTGGCTGAAAGGCGTGTTCGGCGATTTCACCACAGGCACTTTCACAGAGCCGGCACGCGATGACACACCGGCAGCTCCATTGCCCGAATACCTGTCAGACAACGTAGATATAATCTACCCCGGATCTGCAGACACCGCCCCACAATACTATAATCTCCAGGGCATACGCGTGAGTCATCCGGCGCCCGGCCAAGTATATATAGTTCGCCGCGGAGAGAATGTTCAGCGCGTCATGATACGATAAACCATCTTCCCGGATATCAGAACAGAGGCATTGACCATATGGTCCATGCCTCTGTTTTTACGCTTGCAAGGCGCTTATAGGTTATGGATGAGGATACGTTATTGTATTATTGAGATGCTTGTGTCCGGTCATCGTCAGTCGGAGCAGGTAGCAATGCTACAGCCTTGTCTGTTGCCTCGGAAATTTTCCGTTGGCGGTCTGCCGGGCGGCGACGTTTCTGCCGTGGTTTCCGCTGCTCTTCCTGAACGGATGTCTCTGCGGATGCCTGCACCTCATCAGGGACAGTGTTTTTTTCAACAGCCTTATCCGCAGGCTTCGCTACAGGTTTGTCCGACGGTTTCTCCACAGGCTTTTCCAAAGGCCTTTCTTTGGGATTGCTCTGTTTCTTATTCTGGCCTTTATTTGACGGCGATTCCTTGTCAACAGATTTCCCTTTTGTCTCAGCGTCCGGCTGTCCTTTTTTCTTAGAGCCATTCGCTGCGGGCGTCTTCACCGTCTTTTTCTGGGGAGCAGCGGATGTCTCTGATTCCTCTTTTCCGCGCTCGGTGACTTTTCTGTTGGTTTTGTCAGCCGTAGGCGATGCCGTGTCTTTTTCCTGTTTCACGTCTATCTCAGTACCGGTGCTGTCCACGATACGGTACTGGAGATAAGCCAGCGACTCATCGGGATAAATCTTGAATTTAGCGCCAAGTGAACGTTTCCATCGGGCAGATTCACTCATCAGCCAGCCTCTTTTCAGATAGGCATCGACAAAAGGATGCACATACACCCTGAAATTGGATATAGAAAGTTGATTTATGACATACTCTATCTTTTCACGCAATGTGTCCGTGAAAAGCAGCGATGGCTGGACGGTCCCTTTGCCAAAACATGAGGGGCATTTCTCTTCTGTCTCTATGTCCAGAACGGGCCGTACGCGTTGCCTTGTGATCTGCATCAGACCGAATTTGCTGAGCGGCAATATGTTGTGGCGTGCCCGGTCATTAGCCATGACCTCACGCATGTGGTCATAGAGTTCCTGACGGTGTTCCGCCTTGTTCATATCTATGAAATCTATGACAATTATTCCGCCCATGTCACGCAGGCGCAACTGGCGCGCTATCTCATCGGCAGCGCGCATATTGACTTCCAATGCGTTTATTTCCTGAGTATTGGTGGCTTTGGTACGGTTGCCTGAATTGACATCTATGACGTGGAGGGCTTCTGTATGCTCAATGATTATGTATGCGCCTTGCTTGAATGAGACGGTTTTGCCGAATGATGACTTTATCTGTCTGGTCACAGAGAAATTATCAAAAATCGGCAACGGTTTCTGATAAAGTTTGACAATATCCTTGCGCTCAGGCGCTATAAGATTCACATAATCGTAGATCTGCTTATAAATCTCGGCATCATTGACATGTATCGCCTCAAACGATGGCGAAAACACATCACGAAGCATGCCTACAATGCGGCTTTCCTCCTCAAAAATCAGCGACGGACATGTGGCCTTGCGGGCCTTTGCGCATGCGTCTTCCCAGTATTTGACCAGTGTCTTGAGTTCATGATTGAGCTCGGCTACGCGCTTTCCTTCAGCTGAGGTGCGCACTATCACACCGAAGTTCTTGGGCTTAATGGACTCCAGAAGTTGGCGCAGGCGCACTTTCTCCTCCGTTGTCTTGATTTTCTGGGAGATGGAAATTTTGTCGCAGAATGGAATCAGCACCAGATATCGGCCCGTAAAGGTGATCTCAGTGGTCAGCCTCGGCCCTTTTGACGATATCGGCTCCTTGACAATCTGCACCATCAGTTCACGGCCCGTCTCAAGCTGTTCGGCTATGGAGCCGTGCTTGTCAATGTCAGGCAGAAGCTTCATCTTTGAAAGCTGGGGCATCTGCTTGTTTGCAGGGTCCAGAAGCGATTTCATGAACTCGTTGTACGAGGCGAAATGCGGACCGAGATCCAGATAGTGAAGAAATGCATCTTTTTCGTATCCTACATTCACAAACACGGCGTTCAGCCCGGGCATGAGTTTCTTGACCTTTGCCAGGTAGATGTCGCCCACAGCATAAGCTATGTTACGCGCCTCTTTCTGCAACGACATCAGACGTGTGTCCTCAAGCAGTGCTATGGACACCTCATCGGGCCGCGCATCAACAATAAGCTCGCTTTTCATTGCCTGAGTGGTGTTAAGTGAATATATGTGTGATTTATTTTCAACAGCCCTTCATTTATCACAAAGAACAAACTCCAGCCGCGGACACCAAGCATTGTTTCAGCTTCCCGTGGACTGAAAGTTCGTTCTTGTATGTGTGAAGTCCGTTTCCGTCTGTGACGGAGATCCGCCTTACTTCTTCTTATGACGGTTCTTTCTCAGACGTTTTTTGCGCTTGTGCGTGGCCATCTTGTGGCCTTTTCTTTTCTTTCCGCTGGGCATTGTTTAAGAAATTAATGGTTTATAGATATTATTTTACTTCCTGCATGAACACTTTGGAGGGCTTGAAAGCGGGGATTTTGTGTTCAGGAATGATTATGGTTGTGTTTTTGGAGATGTTGCGGGCGGTCTTCTCGGAACGAGTCTTTACTATGAAGCTGCCAAATCCGCGCAGATATACATTCTCTCCATGAGCCAGTGAGTCCTTAACTGTCTCCATGAATTTCTCAATGGTTTCAAGTACGGCTGCTTTCTCGATGCCGGTGGTTTTTGAAATCTCGTTTACGATTTCGGCTTTTGTCATTGCTGTAAATTATTTAAAATGTTTATATAAATAACGATATCAGGCATTTAGCTTAAACGGAAGCATTCCCCGCCAATTAAATGCGAGTGCAAATATCGCAATTTTTTTTTAAACGGCTACAATTTTCCGGTTTTTTTCTGTTGATTTTTTGATATTTAGCATAAAAAAGAGCCCGCAAAGGCTCTTTTTTATATCTCAACCACGGAATCCGGTTTAAGAGGCTGTTTAAAAACGGTAGAATTCATTCGAGGCCGCGCTGCTCGACTGAGTCAGTCTTGACGGATGCTGCCGCTGACAGTTTTTTATTCTGTGCGGCGAGGTTTTTGGCATCACGCCGTGAGGTCAATCCGATGACAGCCATTCCCAGTCCGAACACCATCAGAGAGACGCCCGTATATATCATTATAAGATAGTCCTGGTCAGGAGATGTCTGACAATAGACCAACACAGCGCCTGCAAGCACCAGCACCGGAAAAGCGAACAGCCACGGATAAGGCGTTGCAGGCCGTATGCCGTAACACAACAGATAGAAGAGCATCACAGCTCCGAAGAGAACCAGTATGCCGAACACCACAGGAATGAATTTCACAAATTCATCGGCCATGATGAGCATGCATACGCCAAAAGCGACGGCGGCGGCGCTCGCAATCATATTCAAGGCAAAGGGCATTGCCTTTGCACGGCGCTTACCGTCAGCATCCTTGACAAACATTGTCATCATACCATTGAGTATGCCGGCCACAACAAAAAGAAGTCCGCCGGAAACAACCACGCCGCTGCTGGTGATGGCTTTATTGCATATCACAAGTATAACTCCGGCAAGGACAGACAAAAGGCCGATAATAATAGAGGTTGATACTTTAAACATTTCAGTGTCTTTTTATCAGTTATGCGATGTGTTGAATTCTCAGGCACAAATTTACAAATTAACTTACAACCGGCAATAAAAGAATGACGCCGCACAGACATATATGAATCTCTCTGTCAATTTTCAACAAAATCACCGTGCGTAATGTTGCGGCATTGCTGCTTTTTGGGTAAATTTGCATCATATATTTTTCTTCAGACTCAAACCGCAACCCTATCCCCTACAGCGCATGACAAATCCGCTTGAACGTTTTCACGATGATGTGAGATTTCACGACGAATGGCACAAGATGGTCACCGGGCAAACCTACGACGCGTCATATCCCCCATTCCTGACATTGCTCTCAGAAACCCGAAAGGCCATCAGACGTTTCAACAACCTTGACCCTGAAGATACAGCGGCCATGCAGGAGGCTCTGCAGTCCATCCTCGGAAAAGCCGGAAGCGATATCCAGATAAACCAGCCGTTCAGATGTGACTATGGCTGCAACATCAGCATAGGCAACGGTTTCTTCGCCAACTTCAACCTGACCATCCTTGACGAGGCTCCGGTGAGCATAGGCGACAAAGTATTTATAGGTCCCAATGTAAGCATATTCACCGCCTGCCATTCCGTGATACCTGAACAGCGCCGCGACCGCAGCGAATGGGCCGAACCTGTGACCATCGGCAACGATGTCTGGATTGGAGGCTGCGCTGTGATACTTCCAGGCGTCACAATCGGCGATGGGGTGACGATAGGCGCCGGATCAGTAGTCACAAAAAACATTCCGCCGCGAGTTGTTGTCGCCGGAAATCCCTGCCGAGTAATTAAAAAAGTATAACCACATACAATGATCGTTCCGACATAAGAGACATAAAGGTACAGAAATTCAAACCAATACATCAATATATAAAACCTGACAAATCATGATCCTCAGAAATTTGACAAAATATTTTTTTCTGGCAGCATCACTATTCACGGTGACATTGCAAGCACATAGCGCGGATACAGAGACCGCCATTCCACGGAAATATGTTGATGCGAGCAACCTGCGCATCATCAACAAAGCATTTGACGGACAGACAGAACGCCGCTACTCGCGACTGCCACAGTGGGTAAAGGACAGCATCCCCGAAGGCCGCGACCTGTGGAACAGACAGGAATGCTCAACGGGCATCGGCGTGCGTTTCGCCACTGACTCACGGGCGATAGGCGTCAAGTATGAACTTTTCTGGGACACGCACATGATTCATATGGCCGACACCGGTCTCAAGGGCACAGATCTGTACATCTTTGAAGGCGACAGCGTATGGAGGCATGTGAACACCAATCGTCCGTATGTGAAAAAGGACAGCCTCGGCAACAAGACAAAACACGTTGAGTCAACCTATGTGGAACGTCTTGACGGAAAGATGCATGAATACATTATCTACATGCCTCTGTACGATGGTGTCCTTGACGATTTTTATGTTGTGGTGGACAGTGGCTGCACCATCACGTCCGGACGCCCCGACCTTATTGACGGCAGCAAACGCATAGTGGCTTACGGTACGTCCATTCTGCAGGGTGGATGCGCATCACGCACCGGCATGGCGGCCACAAACATAATTGGACGCGAGCTGAACTGTGAGGTCGTAAACCTCGGCTTTTCAGGCGAAGGAAAGATGGATTCCTACATGGCACGCGCCCTTGCACAGATTCCGGATGTCGATGTGTATCTGATTGACCCTGTGCCTAACTGCACGGAGATGATGTGCGACACACTTACCTACGGATTCATAAAAACCTTGCGCGACAGCCGTCCGGAAGTCCCCGTGGTGATGCTTGAAGGCCCTATATACCCTTACGCACGCTATGATTCCATGTTTCACAACTATCTGCCTGCCAAGAATGCAGCATTCCGCCGTAATTACGAAAAACTCAAAGCGGAGAATCCCGACAACCTCTACTATGTGACAAGCGATGGCCTTGACGGTGTGGAGGATGACGGAACCGTTGACGGTATACATCTCACCGATCTTGGCTTCCGCCACTACGCCGACAGGCTTCTGCCTGAGCTGAGGAAATTCGTCACAGACAACAACTCCGGAAAGTGAACGGAAACGGTTTTGAACATAAGGTCGCGGAATATATAACCGCTCACCGCTTGCTCCGCGATGATGACTCAACCGTGATTGTTGCTCTCAGCGGGGGCGCCGACTCGGTGGCCCTGCTGTCAGCGCTGCACAATCTTGGCTACAACACAGCGGCGGCACACTGCAACTTCCATCTGCGCGGAGCAGAGAGCATGCGCGACATGCATCATGCCGCGGACATAGCGCGCCGGCTTGATGTCACACTCCACGTCAAAGACTTTGATGTACCGGCGCGCATGCAGACAACCGGTGAATCACTTGAAATGGCCTGTCGCTCATTGCGCTATGAATGGTTTCTAAACCTGCTGGAGCGTGAGCACGCCCAGGCCGTGGCCGTTGGACATCATCTTGAAGATCAGGCAGAGACCTTTCTTCTGAACGCCCTGCGTGGCAGCGGCATAGCCGGTCTTGCCGGAATGCTGCCGGCAAACCGTCACATTGTGCGCCCATTGCTTGAATGTTCACGTCGGGAAATTGAACAGTACCTCAACTACCGCGGATTGTCATTCGTAACTGATTCATCGAACGCAGACAACTCTTTCCGCCGCAACAGCCTGCGCAATGAAGTTATCCCGGCCATGGAGCGTCAGTTCCCGAAAGCGGTGGAACAATTGGCCGCCACAACGCAAAAGGTAGCCGGAAATCTCAGCCTGTACAACTATGCTGTGGCCGAGTTGGCCAGACGCTTCCGTCAGGATGGTAACAACACCATAAATATTAAGTCATTGTATGCTGCCATGCCCGCGGAGGCCGGCCGTACACTGCTTTTTGAGATGTTGCGCCCCATGGGCTTCAACATGACGCATGCCACCAACATGATCAAGGCCATGCGGACATCGGAAACAGCCGCGTTCAGAAGCAACAGCGGATACGATGCGGAACTATGCCGCGGCATCCTCACACTGCATCTCGCCGCCGCAGCCATCCCGGCTACAGAATATCCGGTCACACTCACACATGACATAGCCACGCCTGTGCATATTTCCGTTGAACGGCAACCCATCAGGACTTTCATGCCGGAACGTGATCCCGACACAATATATCTTGACGCATCAGTCCTTGACGGCCACAGCCTTTGCATCAGGCCGTGGCGGCGCGGTGACCGCATCAGACCATTCGGCATGAAAGGCACAAAACTTGTCAGCGACATCATGACCGAGGCGCGTCTGACACCTTCAGAAAAAGAACATATATGGCTCCTTACCTGCGATGAAGAAATACTCTGGGTAATCGGATTGCGGGCATCCGTACACTTTACAGTCTCCCCCTCCACAAGGAATTATCTCCGGCTCACACTAATCCGGAATAATCCCCGTTAAACACCATCAGAACATTGAAATCTTCAGGACCTCCCATGCACAGATGCAAAGACGGTGATTATCAACCGACGAGGCAGCCTCAATAACATATTTTTACAATTTAATTGACTAAAAATTTCGTTATTTGGAGAAAAATTATTTACTTTGCACCGCGAAAAAAGAATTTACTAATTAAAAACTAAATTATTATGTCCGAAATTTCAGATCGCGTAAAAGCAATCATCGTTGACAAATTAGGCGTTGACGAAGGTCAGGTAACAGAAAGCGCCGCTTTCACCACAGACCTTGGTGCAGACTCACTTGACACAGTTGACCTCATCATGGAGTTTGAAAAAGAATTCGACATCAAGATTCCCGATGAGCAGGCTGAGAAAATCCAGACTGTAGGTGACGCCATCAAATATATCGAGGAAGCTAAATAATCCGCGCAGGCCACGCCTGCATATCTCTCTCCCAAAAGAAGACTCACATGACGGCGCACCGGAGAGTGGTGCGCCAGCAGTGAGCGCCAATCAAGCGGCCAAGGGTCGCTTGACTAATAAAACAGACCCCCAATCCACACAAAGCAAATGGAACTTAAAAGAGTAGTCGTGACAGGCATGGGCGCCATAACACCCATAGGCAATGACGTTGCCACAACATGGGAAAATGCCAAGAACGGCGTCAGCGGTGCCGGCCCAATCACACATTTCGATGCATCGAAGTTCAAGACACAGTTTGCCTGTGAAGTCAAAAACTTCAATTCATCCGAGCACTTTGACCGCAAAAAAGAACGTCAGCTTGACCTCTACGCACAGTATGCCCTTGTTGCAGCCCGTCAGGCCGTCAGCGACTCCGGACTGGAGGCTGAGGGTTCCGGAGTCAACAAAGACCGTGTAGGTGTTATTGTAGCTGCCGGTATTGGAGGCCTTCATACCTTCGAGCTTGAGGCCGGATACTATGCCATGCATGAAGCCGACGGCCCCAAATACAGCCCGTTCTTCATTCCTAAGATGATAGCCGACATCGCCTCAGGCCATATTTCGATGGAATTTGGCTATCACGGCCCTAACTACGGTGTTGTCAGCGCCTGCGCATCATCAAACAACGCCATAATAGACGCTTTCAATCTTATACGTCTTGGAAAGGCCGATGCCATTCTCACCGGTGGCGCCGAAGCAGCCATATTCCCGGCCGGAGTGGGCGGTTTCAACTCAATGCATGCATTGTCAACCCGCAATGACAGCCCGGAGACAGCCTCACGTCCTTTCTCAAAGAGCCGTGACGGATTTGTGATGGGCGAGGGCTCTGCTGTTCTTGTCCTTGAGGAACTTGAACATGCACTGGCACGCGGCGCAAAAATCTACTGCGAGGTTGCCGGCGGAGGTCTTTCAGCCGATGCATACCATCTCACGGCCACACATCCCGAAGGACTTGGCGCCATACTGGCAATGAACAACGCCCTTGAAGACGCAGGCATGAGACCCGAGGACATTGACTACATCAACGTGCACGGCACATCAACCGGCGTGGGCGATGTCTCTGAGGTCAAGGCAATCAAAGAGGTATTTGGAGATGCAGCATACAAGCTCAATATCTCGTCTACAAAATCCATGACCGGACACCTGCTGGGAGCCACCGGCGCTCTTGAGGCTGTTTTCTCAGTGAAAGCCGTTGAGGATGATATCATTCCTCCCACAATCAACCACGCTCCGGATGATCAGGATGAGGAGATTGACTATAACCTCAATTTCACCTTTGACAAAGCGCAGAAACGCACAGTCCGGGCTGCCCTGAGCAACTCGTTCGGATTCGGTGGCCACAATGCCACTCTGATTGTCAAGAAGTTCGAGAAATAATCTCCCATACACTTAACAAGAACAACAAGACGCATTGTGCTTTTGCGGCACAATGCGTCTTGTTGTTCTTAATCACGTGAGGCGCATAGTTAACACATCGGGCTGCTTCAGAGGCTGCCAATTATTTTTTCATTAGAAAATTCATAATCTCATCGGAATATTGCCGTCCTACCGGCAACGTTACCCCGTTGGTCAAATTGATTTCCTGCTTTGTAAAACTTTTAATTTTATTGACAGCGACAATAAAAGACCTGTGTACCCGTAAAAAATTATCACCCGGCAATACAGACGCCATGTTTTTTAGGACCATGCGCGTGATAATGGTATTATCATTTTCCTTATATATTTTAGAATACCCTTCCATAGCCTCAATATACAATATCGTATTCAACTGAATACTGACATTGTTATACTCCTGTTTTACGATTATGCTTTCTGTCAGGCCCCGATGTCTATTCCCTTCAATGCGTCTCATCGCCCTGGACACGGCCGTTTGAAAACGGTCAAAAGAGAACGGTTTATGCAGATAATCCACGGCATCAAGATTAAACCCGTCAAGAGCATAGTTGAGATATGCTGTGGTGAAAATGAAACATGTGTCCGGAGGGAGTTGAGCAGCTATATCTAATCCGGAAATGTTCTCCATCTCAATGTCCAGAAACACAATGTCCGGTTTCTGTGTCTTGATGGCTCTCAGCCCTTCCTCAGGATCTGTGAATGTTGTAAGTGTTATTGAGCCATTCCGTCTGCAAAAATTGTCGATGATATCAACTGCAAGCGGCTCATCATCTATGGCAATGCCTCGTATAGGTGAAAATTCCATATCAGTTCAATTGCAATTTAAGTGATACTTTGAAGCATTCGTCACAATCCTCAGTCTCAAGTATGTACCTTTTGGGAAATAATGCCTCCAACCGTGCACGACAATTCTCAATTCCTACCGGTACTTCTGTCCTGAATTCTGAGGAATGTTTCATGATCTGGTTACGCGTTTCAAATTCAAGGGTCTTGTTCCTTAAGGACAGCATAATAAGAATTTCACAGTCATGACTGGTGGAGGCGCCATATTTAAATGCATTTTCCACAAAAGTAAGTAGAATCATAGGGGGTATTTTAATGTCACCGTCCTCTACTTCATGAATCCATCTGACCTTTGTGCATGAATTAAGGCGAATCTCCTGCAAATCAATATAATTCTGGATGTAAGATACCTCATCCTTAAGCGCCACACAATCATTATCTATGGTTATATACGTGTATTTCAGGATGTCCGCGAATTTTATGAAAGCATCCTCCGCTTTCCGGGACGTACCTATGACAAGACTGTACAGCGAGTTTAATGTATTGAACATGAAATGAGGGCTGATTTGTGCTTTGAAAACAGCAAGTTTTGCTTTGTCACGTTGATTCTCGATTTCCTTTTTAATCAGCAACTGTCCATAAAGTTCTTTTACGAATGAGACTGTCAGAGAATAGGCCACCACCAATGAAAACATAAGCCAAAGGCTGAGACTAACGTTATAGTTACGGGCTTTGGTCTGTAATGCCGACAAAGACTTTGTCACGAAATCGATATCAGGAAGCGGATAAAATGTCAGCAGACAATTGACTGATATTAAAGAAACGCCTAATAACGCCAGTTTTCCATATTCCCTTGACAATAGCATATTCGGTATAGACAACAGTTTCAGGACAAAATAAATTATATAACAATATCCGCATTCAAGTATAAAAAATACCGGCATAGTCTTTATCCAATAATGGGCACGACCAAGAACAATCAAGGCCGGCATAAAGACCATGCAGAAAAAAAGGTCAAAATACTCACCACTCATCCTGCAGGTACTTATGTAGTTACTGAAACTGAAAACGGCAAAGTGCTTGAAATTACCAATCCCGGCAAGTTCTGGGACACAAGCAACTACCTTGTAATACAAATTGATTAGCCTGATATAATACCTTTCAACTTAGTGCCGGCGCGACGGTTCCCAGATGGATCCGTCGCGTTTATTGTCAAATAGACGGTGTCTATTGACAGACATTTCCAATGTATTGTCCCGCCATATAACTTTGCATAAAAACCAGACATGAGACATTTCTTCTGTTTATTTATGATTATCATTATGTATGTCCCCGGGGCAAAAGCGTTCTCTCAGTATAGTGGAGAACCGTCCGACTCTGCAAGGATTTCATCAGGATACGGAATCACCGGAATCGTGACAGATGATGGAGGAGAACCAATTATAGGCGCATCCGTAAAAGTCAAGGGAAACGCAAAAAAAGGTGCGACAACTGATATCACCGGTAATTTTATTCTTCCTGATGTGACCGAAGACGATATCCTTCAAATCACACATATGGGTTATAACGCCGCTGACATCCCAATTGTCAAAGGCAAGACCAGGTACAAGATTGTTCTGCATGACAATCTGTCAGAGCTTGATGAGGTTGTAGTGGTTGGCTATGCCTCTCAACGCAAGGTTGATCTGACGGGCTCCGTATCATCAATAAATACGTCAGCACTTTCAGATAGGCCGATAACAAATACCACCAATGCGCTTGCCGGACTTGCCGCCGGCCTTACAGTGACAAATTCCGGGGGCAACACGCCCGGTTTCGAGGCGCAGAGCATTCTGGTACGCGGTCGGGGAACTCTCAATGACGCCGCTCCACTCATTGTGGTAGACGGCATGACAGGCATATCCCTCAGCGACATCAACCCACAGGACATTGAAAACATATCAGTTCTTAAAGATGCTGCCTCTGCCGCCATATACGGTTCTCGCGCCGCAAACGGTGTCATACTCGTGACAACGCGCCAAGGCTCGGAACGTGCGCCGAGAGTCACATATAGCGGCAATGTGTCATTTGAGACAGTGGCAAAAAGGCTGAATCTTGTCACCGATTACGCCGATTTTATGGAAATACAGAATGCAGGACTAATTGTCAACGGACAGGCACCGCGGTTTTCGCAAGGTAAGATTGACGAATGGCGAAATGATGCCGGGCACAATCCGACAATCTATCCCAACACCGACTGGCAGGATCACATCTACCGTAATCCGTCTGTTGTGCAGAATCACAACCTTTCAGTGACCGGAGGCTCAAAGACTGTGAAATATAACATATCTTTAGGATACGTCAACAACCCTGGAATGATATATTATACAGACTATCAGCGTTATCAGCTACGCTCAAACGTGGAGGTGAACATAAAGCCGTGGATAAACATAGGGACAAACATATTCGGATACATCGACAAAAACAATCCATCATCAGAGAATGCCGCGGCTGGAGGCGATGTCATCTTTGGCTCCGGAGCGTTCAATACCGTTCCGGGCATGACGCTATATGATCCTGTCACCGGCTTATATGGGGGCATACAAAATCCTGAAGAGGAAAACGTGAGCAATTTCAACCCTTACCGACGCCAGTGGTTCTACGACACCGATTATCCTACAAAGACAAAGCGGTCCGTGACAAAACTTTTCGCAAGACTGACGCCTATAAAGGGGCTCACCATACAAGGATCGTTCTCTTATAACTTCTGGGAGCGCAATGTGGAACACCATCTTACAGACCGCGACCTTTTCCGCTTCACCTTTGATGGACCGGTGCTTATCCGCGAAGGTGTTGTAAGGACATATATCCGCCGCTACAACTATAAAAACACATTCCGCTCATCGGAATTGACGGCAAAATATGATTTTAACATCAGCAAACTCCAGACTTCCATTTTTGCCGGCATGAGTCAGGAATATAACAGATACGATCAAGACTACTACAGAAAGTACGATCTCGTTGACCCATCACTTGGAGCAATCGATGCAGGAATGACAAACGGCGAAATAACCGGCAACTACAATGAATGGGCGATACGGTCATATTTCGGACGCATCAACCTCAACTGGGACAACAAATATCTTCTGGAAGCGAACCTGCGCGCCGACGGATCATCGAAATTCGCGCCAAAACACCGTTGGGGATATTTCCCATCCATCTCAGCAGCCTGGCGAATATCTCAGGAAAAATTCATGGAAAACACATCCTCATGGCTCAACCAGCTCAAACTGCGCGCCTCATACGGTTCACTTGGCAACAATGCCACAACGAGCTATTATATGTACCAGTCGCTGTTTGCCACCGCGAACTATGTCCTCAACGGCAGCATAGCCGGAGGTCTTGCGCAGACTGTCCTTGCAAATCCCAATCTCACATGGGAAAAGTACATATATGGCCAACATCGGCATTGACTTTGCACTTCTCAACAACCGCCTTAACGGCTCAATTGATATATACAATAAAAACACCAGAGGAATATTGATTTCTCTTCCCGCGCCTCTTGAACACGGCACAAGCACCGTACCGAACCAAAATGCCGGAGAAGTCAACAACAAGGGTTTTGATCTTGATTTGCATTGGAACGACAAAATAGGTAAAGTCTCTTATAATGTGGGCTTCAATATGGGATTTGTAAATAATAAAGTCACAAAATTCCAAGGAGATGTATCATCAATAAGCGGCGTTTACAAGACACAGGAAGGCAAACCTATAAATCAGCTTTATGTTATAACTGTTGACCGTATTGTGCGCGATCAGGCTGATTTGGACTATGTGCAATCACTCGTTGACCACAATCCTGATTATTTCGCCACCTACCAGCGTCCTGAACTTGGCGATTTCCTTTACCGTGACGCAAACGGTGACGGCAAGCTTGACACACCAGTGATCGCGTGGAAATTGGCCACGGCACCGTACCGAGACTGACTTATGGCGCGAATATTGGCCTTAGCTGGAACAACTTCGATTTCAGTGTGCTGTTCCAAGGTGTCGGCAACAATTATGTGTACTACAACAATCAGGCGTTCCGCTTTGTCACCGTCATGGGACAGTCACTCATCAAGGACATAACCGACAACGCATGGACTCCCGAGAACCCATACAACTCTAAATATCCGATACTGCGCAACAATGCCAACGGCAAAAACAACATAGCCAGCAACGTATTTGTGCATAACGCAGCTTATTTCAGATGCAAAAACATTCAGTTGGGTTATACCGTCCCCAATAAAATCACAAAGAAATTTTTTGTAGAGAATCTGAAGATATATACCAGCATCGACAATCTATTTACAATCACCGGATTCCCCGGACTTGACCCGGAAGTTTGGGCCAACGTGGGCTATCCTACCGTGCGACAATATTCTGTGGGACTAAATGTATCATTCTGATCAATAACCGTTATGAAACTCAAATATATATCCGGACTATTGGCTGCGTCAGCCATGCTCTGCTCATGCGAAAAACTTGATTATACTCCCGGTGACCAGATGTCGGGACCCACATTCTGGCAGACGGAAGATCATGCACGACAAGCCGCCGTGGGACTGTATGCAGCAATGAAAGCCGACTGGTGTTTCGGGCTTGAGTTCACTTTTGATATGTGCAGTGATCTTGCCGGCGGAACAACACCGTGGGCCGATATATCACGCGGCAGTTCATTCGCATCAAACAGCGCCGGCGTGCAGAACCACTGGCAATATCTATATGAGCTGGTACATCGCTCCAACACCGTGATCCGCAATGTTGCTACAATGCCTATAAGCCAAGAGACCATAGACCGTGTCACAGGCGAGGCAAAGTTTCTCAGAGCCATGGCCTATTTCCGCATGCTCAACTGTTGGGGCGGAGTGCCATATTACGATGAGACCTGCGATATCAACGAGCAGTTCGCCACTCTCAATGCACCACGCAGTTCCGCTGAAGAAATCAGAAAGCATATCATTGATGACCTGACCGATGCGATAGCCAAGCTTCCTGTCAAGTGGGATGCAGCCAACCTCGGACGTGCGACCAAAGGCGCAGCTTATGCACTGCGTGGCAAAGTCTATCTTTTTAACCGGCAGTGGGACAGGGCAATAGATGACTTTGAGGAGGTGGTGTATAACAAGTCCAACAATTACGGCTATTCTCTACATAACAACTATAATGAACTGTTTCGCCTCTACAACGGTAACCACAGCCCGGAAATGATATTCTCCATTCAATCAATTGACGGGAATACAGCCGGATATGCCCTCAACATCGTAGGATATTTCGGCAACAAATCCACCATGCGCCTTATAGCGGGCAACTGTATAGTGCCATCTACCACTCTTGTGGACATGTATGAAAACATTGATGGATTGCCATTCAACTGGGATGACGTTTTCCCGGGCTTTAACGACGGTGATTCCCAATTGCGGCGCAAATACCTGAGTGTAGCTATTGATCAAGGGAGCACCATTGTGACGAGCACACTTGACTGCGACACCACAAAAGTGATGGACATATACCGGCTACGGGACCCACGCCTGTGCCTCAACGTCATCACTCCATATTCTCATTATCTCGGCACTGATGCCGGCTCCCAGCCCATGGACAAACAGTTTGTTCTTGCTGACCCGTCAAAGGGTGGTGCGCCAATGGAAGCGATGGCCTTTATCCGCAACTCCGAAGGATGGAACTCTTATTTCTGGCGCAAATGGATACCTACCGGCAACCTTGACGGATACTGGGGCGAATACAACCGCACGCCCTACGAATTTCCTCTCATCCGTCTTGGCGACGTTATTCTTATGCTTGCCGAGGCTTATAACGAGACTGGAGCAACAGACAAAGCCATTGTTGAAGCCAACAAGATACGTTCACGTGTCGGGATGCCCACGCTTAACAACGGAGATGAATGGCTTGCCGTAAACAGCAAAGAGGATATGGCGGAGCGTATACGCCGCGAGCACGCATTTGAACTTGCCGGAGAGGGTCAGCGTTATTGGGATTTGCGCAGGTGGGGATTGCTTGAAAAATCAGTCAAAAATGCAACTGACATATTCGGAGACCTGATGTACACCCGCTCTTACCAAACCCGTCACGAATTATGGCCCATACCGCTTGTCGAAATGGAGCGCAATCATAATCTGACCCAAAACAATGGCTGGGAATGACAATATGATTCACTTCTCCCCACCCCGCGCTCAAGACAAAATAGCATCAGATAAAGACATAAAAAAACCGCAGGCAGAGTAAAAACTCAAAATGCCTGCGGTTTTTTATGTTCAGACTTCTATAGTTTTCCGTTCCTTTTGCCGTATAAACGACAATTACAGATTCAGCGGATAAGAGCTATATAGTCAGGGATTTTACTTTTTGAAGTAACGGTTGAAAAGGCCCTCAAAGCCGCGACCGTGACGGGCTTCATCCTTGGCCATTTCATGAACGGTGTCATGGATGGCATCCAGACCGAGTTCCTTAGCACGACGTGCAATGCGCATCTTGTCCTCATTGGCACCGGCCTCAGCCATCATGCGCTTCTCAAGGTTTGTCTTGGTGTCCCATACGCATTCGCCAAGCAGTTCGGCAAACTTGGCAGCATGTTCAGCCTCCTCAAAAGCGTAGCGCTTGAAAGCCTCGGCGATTTCAGGATAGCCCTCGCGATCAGCCTGACGTGACATGGCCAGATACATTCCAACCTCGCCGCACTCGCCGTTGAAGTGAGCTGTGAGGTCCTTGCGCATCTCGTCATCAGTATCTTTGGCTACGCCGATCTCGTGTTCTGTGACAAACTGAAGGCCGGCTTCAGGATCAGAGGGAACCTCTTTGAACTTGCTGGCAGGAGCACCGCAGATAGGACATTTTTCAGGAGCATGCTCGCCCTCATAGATATAACCACACACTGTGCAGATAAATTTCTTTTTCATAATATTTCTTTTGAATTTTAGTGAGTTATGTATTGCTTTTTTATAGATACTTCCGCAACAATACCTTATTGGAAGTATTGCAAATTTACCTCTTTTTCCATTATAAAACAAATTGTGAGAGGAAAAGATATTATAATATATCTTAAATAAAAACGTGTGATTTGTGGAATTATAAATAATTATGCTACATTTGCAATAATTATACAATTTATTATCACAAAAATCATCTAAATCCAAACAAAATCGCCATGAAAAAAAGACTTTGTACCTTTTTTGCGATAGTTTCATTGGCAGCGATAACGGCAATATGCCAGTCACCAAAGCGTGAGTTCCGCTCCGTCTGGATGGCCGGCATGAACATTGACTGGCCTGCGCTGGGCACATCAAAGGGAACATCGGCATCAGCCATCTCCTCGGCCAAGGCTGAAATGACAGCCTATCTGGACAAGCTGAAAAGCCAGAATTTCACAACCATATGTTTTCATGTACGTCCCCGTGCAGACGCATATTATAAATCTTCATATGAACCATGGAGCGGTGACCTGACGGGCACTCGCGGCAAGAATCCGGGATGGGATCCGCTGGAATGGGTTGTGGAGGAATGCCACAAACGTGGAATGGAATGCTATGCATGGGTCAATCCTTTCCGTGTCACAGCCAAGGGAGACTTTGACCGCAGCTATACCACTTCCTTTGACAAACAGTGGGAAGAAAACGGATGGCTGCTGAACTCAGGCAACTGGACCATTTTTAACCCCGCTATTCCTGAGGCCCGTCAGCATTGTCTGAATGTCATAAAAGAAATATACACCAACTACGCTGTTGACGGACTGCTTTTTGACGATTATTTCTATCCCGGCGACGGAATGCCCGGATACGAGGACGGCACTTATGACGAGGACAGTGAAGACTATGACCTCTGGCTGGAAAGGGACGAGAGTCTGAAAAAAATGTCATTATATGACTGGCGCCGCAACAATGTGAACACTTTTGTCAAGGAAGTATATGATGAGATACAGAAAACACGCCCGGATCTGCGTTTCGGCATCGGACCGGCCGGCGTGGGCGGCGCTTCTGCATCAAAATACAAACTGACCCCACCGTCCATACAGGCCAGAGACTGGATGTATGACAAGATTTTCTGCGACCCTCTGGCATGGCTCAATGACGGTTCAATTGACTTCATATCACCGCAGGTATACTGGCCGACAACACGCACTGACGCTCCATTCGGTCCGTTGTGCGAATGGTGGAGCATGGTAGGCGAACACTTTAACCGCCATACTTATATCAGTGCGGCAGCATACAAACTTCCCGGTGAGATGGGCGGAAACAATGAAAAGGGATGGAGCCAGATGGCAAAACAGGTTGATCTCACACGCAGTGAGACACTCAACAATGCCCCGGGTATGATTTACTACAACACCAAGAGCGTAAACGGGCCAGCCTATTCGGGACTTGGCGATTATCTTCTCGCCAACAGCTACACCAGCCCGTCACTTGTTCCGGTGGTTGACTGGAAAAGCCATTCCACATACAGTGCGCCGAAAGGTCTTGCATACTCCTCAGGCACTCTTTCATGGAATGCCACAGCCGGCGCAACAGCCAAATCCATAATACGCTACACTGTCTATGCTGTTCCCTCCGACGTTTCTATGGAAGCGGCCATGAGCAGCGATAACGACGGACTGAGCAACGAGTATCTGTTAGGCGTAAGCTACGCAACCTCCTATACCATTCCTTCCGACAAACGCAGCAAACACTGGTATGCGGTATGCGTTTATGACGGATATGGAAATGAAAGCGACCCTGCCACTCATGGATATTCATCAGAGAAATCCGAGACTCCCGTTCTGACAGCTCCCGCTGACGGGGCACGTGCCGATTGGGAGACAACATTCCGCTGGAATCAGATCCAGACAGCCACATACCGTCTGCAGATTGCTTCTGACGCCGCTTTCACCAACATCATCGTTGACCGCCGTAATCTCACCACAAACAGCGAGACCGTTGTCTTTGACAACATGACGGTGCCATCAACCATGTACTGGCATGTCTCTGCCACACAGACCGGCAAACTGTCAGCTACAAGTGTCAGCCGGTCCCTCCTCGCACCGCAGAAAGCCCCGGCGGCAAAACCCGTTCTGACATCTCCCGCAAAAGGGGCCACATTCAACTCAGACGCCATCAAGTTTGAATGGACCTGCAGCGACGCCACAGCCTCACTCACCCTCCAGATTGTGAAAACAGGAAATGATTTCAGCCGGCCTGTTTACAGCCGGGACATAAAAGCCGGTGCAACATCTGCCACAGTGGCGACCTCATCAATCGGAATGGGCAATTTTGACTGGCGCGTTGTTGCCGGCGGAGATCGTCTGATATCCACACCTTCAGATGTGTCATCATTCACCATCAAGTCGCTTCCTATCACTGAAGATGGCTATACCGTCAAGAACGACGGTTCAACCTATCCGGCTTATAAGTCAATAACACTTGAAAATCTGTGGATGCGCTCAAGCAAATCAGGATTTGCCAATATGACATTCAAAGATCCGGAAGGCAAGGGACTTTACAACCGCGGTATGGTTGCCACCGAAAACGCCATCTATGTCAGCGGACGTGACGGCAACGGAGGATCAGCCGAATGGTATCTGAATGTCTATAATCCCGAGAACGGCTCGCTTATCCGCAAGCTCACGCTCACCGGCGGCGCATCAGTTGGCTACGGCTGTAACGATGTATTCAAGGACAGCAACGGCAACATATGCATCAGCAATCTTGTGCTGAAAAGTGAAACGCCCCAGCCGCTGAACATATACCGGGTAAACACGGAGACAGGCGCGCTGACTCTGGCCGTGAGTCTGACCACAGCCGGCACTTACGGCCGTATTGACCATGTGGCGGTTGCCGGGGACGTTACAAGCGGAAATTTCACTGTCATCGCCGCACCTGCCACCCTGACATCAATTCTCACATGGAATGTGACAAACGGTAACGCAGCGACAGCCGTAAGTCATCCTGTCAGCGCCTTCCGGCCTACAAAATCAAGTCATTTCGGCATCGCTCCGCGTATACGTCCGGTGAGCGCCACTGAAGTTTATGTTGACGGCGGATCCACTTTCTGGAGTCTCTATGATATCAGCGGTGCCACACGCACAAGCGCACTCGGGGTTTTCCCTGCCGGCCATGAGTGCGAGCCTGAAAACGAGGCTGATAACGGAGGTGCTTTCTTCACTCTCAACAACTACCTCTACAACGTCTACAGCCATTGCGGATCAGAGAGCGGAAGCCAGTTCCGCATTGCCCGCTATGAACCGGGTGCGAATCCGGCAGCCAACAAATTCAGAGATATGGCCGCACTATGGCTTATTCCTGAAAACAACCTCGGCACAGTGATTTCAACTACACAGTCATCGCCGGTCGATGTCGTTGTGACCTCTCCCGCAACCGCCAACATATATGTCTACAGCCCGGGCAACGGCCTGGCTGCCTATCGTCTTTCAGACACAACATCTGACATCATTGACGGCATCGCTACTGAGAACGGTGATGACGAAGCTCATTACTACAATCTGCAGGGTATTTCCGTAAAAGCTGAAAACCTTGTTCCCGGCATTTATATTGAACGCCGCGGCAACAAGACCCGCAAAGTAGTGATACGCTGAAGAATCATATCTTAACAACTAAACAAAGCCATGCCTTCATCAACGGGGCATGGCTTTGTTTACTATCACCTGACATGATATGACAGGCTGACGAGTTTTAGGACCGGTCCCTCTAAAGACGGTCACCGGGATTGAGAACGTGAGGTGAGAGATGCCATATGCCCCGCACAGGCTGCGCCACATAATCAGTTCCTTCATAACGCACAACGAAGTGTTCAATCCCGTCTGCCTCCAGAATCCCTACGTGTGGCACTCCGGAAATGTCACGCAACAGAATGTCACCGTTTTTCAAAACGGCTTTGTCTCCCATACAAGGCAGGACATCAGCAGCATCAGCGGGAAGCACACGCATCCATTTTTTGTCGGCACGATAAAATACGGCATGTCTGTCCAGCATATAAACATCATTGGCATCATATACGCAGCGCAGACGCCACATTGTCCACCATGGCGCATCATAGTCACGCACAACGTCCATGAAAACCACACCGTCCGCTGACTTTATATATGTGTCATGGGCTTTGTTGAACTCTGTTCCGGTCCTGTGCTGCCATATGGCAAGTCCCGCACTCAGGCCAATCACTAAAACTGCCAGAAAAAAAGCAAGAATGTTTGTCCGCGGTTCTCGCCAACGGGCCACCCACCCCACTGCTGTGATTATGGCCGCTGTCTGAGCGAACCACCCTGAACGGCCCACTATTCCTGAAGCTGCAGATATCACTGTGCCCACAAGTGAGGCCACTGCAAAAATGCATAACGGTGAGTGGAAAAGGAATGCCAGATTTCTTCTGCCTTTTGCAGACAATGCCATCATGGCAATCACAATCCAGAGGGCAACGACTGCCCAACATGATTTGAGCACAAGCAACGGCAAAGTATCATCAGAAACCACACCTATGGTATTTTCCGCCCTGAGCACAATCCCCGGCGCAAACAAAGCAAACGCCGTGCCTATCCCGAAAGACAGAGCAAGCAGGCAGGCATAGCCTGACAGCCGCCTGCGTGCCACTAACAGATAGACCGCCAAACCTACGACCAGCGGCAATGATGCGCTCTCATGCATCATCCCTCCGGCTATACATATGGCTATAAACATAGCTGTAAGCGGCCATGGTGCTCTTCGTACTTTAAGGATAAAATAAACGGCAAGCAATGACAATGCCGAGGCCCAGATGTAGTTTGTCTGTACGTCGGTAATCTGCATGGAATCCCACCAAGGGAGGGCAAAAAAACATAAAGCGACGGCTGAAACCGGCAGCATTCCTTTTATCACACCGGTCAGACGCACAACCATGTCATACATCAGCCAAAGGAAGAATGCGCTCACAAGAGCCACCAGCCACTTGGGACACATCAGCAATGCCGGAACTATGAAATTGGCAAGCCGGCCGTTCGCATTGAACCAATGTCGCTTGATCCACATCAGATAGCGATACGGACTTAAATCGCCCCAACCGGGGTCCAGCCCCTCAAATACACTGCGATAATTGAGGTCATCACCCCCGTAAGGCATATAAAGATACATAAAAAAGCCACAGACCGCTACAATCATTACCACGTACTGCCAAAGCGGCATTGCGCGGAGTGCACGGCTTATGAAATTTGAACGTCTCTCAGATAATTGCATTGGCAAGCTGATACCCGATGTCATGAATAGATTGTATGGATTCCTCTATTATAGTTGCGGGATTTTCTTGCCACAAAGATATTATAAATAATCCGTGCGGCCAAATCAGGATCCGGCAGGTAGTCAGATGGTTCTCATCCCCACGCGCACATGACATGCCGGAAGCCGATACACTCCGGCTCTCAGCATGCATTCACGCGTATTGTATACATAGTATTGATTTGAGTCTTTATCAACGCAGATATAGCGATGCCGATGACGCCCAGCCTTGAGTTGTGTTGCGGATGCTGAGACGCGCCATGCCTGACGCTATGGCATGGCGCATGCGCAGTGCATGCACCACCTCTGCCACTGAACTGAGTCCACTGAGCATCATGTTTGCCATTACCATACCGTTTTTTGTCAACATTGCGAAAAGGATGTCTGTACTGTTTATCTTACTCATAGCGGAAGTATCTTTGTGTCTGACATATGTTTATGGCACAAAGTTACTCCAGCACATGTGAAATATCCGTTCACATGTACACTAAACAATCATAAAATTGCCTCTTTTTACTCTCTATATGAGTTGATGGCAGCAACAATATCAGGAATATCCGAAAGAGGGGTGGTACGCGTCACCGGCAATGACACAACAGTGTCGGCAATGGCAACTGTCACCGGTAATGAAAGGTGTGCGTATTCCTGATAGCATGGCTGCAGATGTGGCGGAACGGCATAGTGAACCGCGGTTTCAACTCCACGGTCCGCCAACCATGCGCGGAAACGGTCACGGTCTTTCACACGCACAACATACTGATGCCACACACATTCAGCTCCAGCTGTCCACAATGGCTTTATTACCACAGGATTGGATATAAGCCTCTCATAGAGCGCCGCATGCTCGCGCCGCAATGCGTTCTCGGCGTCCGTGTATGGGAGTTTCACAGCCAGCACAGCCGCTTTCATAGGGTCAAGGCGGCAATTCAGTCCTTTATATATATTGTGATACTGCCGGTCGCTGCCATAGTTGCGCAATGCCCGCACAGCATCGGCAAGCCGGGAATCATGGGTGACAACAGCACCGCCATCGCCCAGAGCACCAATGTTCTTGGTGGGATAGAAACTGAATGCTCCGGCATGCCCCAGACCTCCGCTCACATATGAGCCATAAAGCCCCGGCGTCAAAGCTCGTGCTCCTATGGCCTGCGCATTGTCCTCAACAACAATCAGGTTGTGCCGGCGCGCCACATCCGCAAGCGTCTCATCCCAGCATACACGTCCATAGAGATGTACGGTGAGAACGGCCCGGGTACGTGGTGTGACATGTTTTTCAACAATTGACGTGTCAAGATTCAACGTGGATAAATCAGGCTCAACAAACACCGGGACAAGATCATTGTCAGTGACAGCCAGAACTGATGCCACATATGTATTCGCCGGAACAATCACCTCATCACCGTCTTTGAGCATCCCCAGTTCCTTGTAGGCCCGGAATATCAGTCTCAGAGCATCAAGCCCGTTTGTAACACCAACGGCATATGGCGCTTGCGTATGCTGCGCAAGCATATCCTCGAAAACCGTCAGTTCCGGTCCTCCGATGTATTGACCGCTGTCAAGCACACGCTCCATAGCACGTGACATGGCATCACGATATGGCGCATTCACGTCTGACAGCCTAAGAAATGGATATTTGTATTCTTTTTTCATTTCTCTCCGAATGATGCGGGTGATGATGCGGCGTGTTCCCGGAACCGGCCATAATCACGTATATAGTCAGCCTCGTCATAAGGGTTATCAGTAATAACCATGCATACTGAGCCAGCCGAGAAATTGTCCATGGTGCGCCAGAATCCGGGTGGAATGAACAGACCGCGGTAGGGACGGTTGAGTGTATAACGCCGCTGCTCCGCGCCATTGTCAAGCACAACATCGAAACTGCCTGACACAGCAATCATGAACTGGCAGTCTGTATAATGGGCATGGCCACCGCGGCTGCTGTCCGCAGGCACGTCATACAGATAGAACACGCGGCCAATGGCAAAGGGAATGGTGCGTCCGCCTTCTATCACAGACAGATTTCCACGAGGATCGGCAATCTTGCCTATCTCTATGACCTTAGGTTCAGTTAATTTCTCCATCGGCAAGCCTGACAAGGTATTTTCCGTAACTATTGCCTTGCATAGGCATGGCAAGTTTTCTGAGTTGCCGGGCGTCAATAAATCCGCGTCTGTAGGCAACTTCCTCCAATGCGGCTATTTTCATGCCCTGTCGGTTCTGGATGGCCTGAACAAAACCCGATGCGTCCATCAATGACTCCACCGTGCCTGTGTCAAGCCAGGCGAACCCGCGGCCAAAGCACTGCACATGCAGTCTGCCGCAATCAAGATATGACGAGTTGACAGAGGTTATCTCCAGCTCTCCGCGTGCCGACGGTTTCACCAAGGCAGCCACATCAACAACATCATTGGGATAGAAATACAACCCGACAACAGCTTTGTCGCTTTCCGGATGCTGTGGTTTCTCTACAATGCTGACCGGCAGCCCGTCAACATCGAGCGTGACCACGCCATATCTCTCCGGATCCGTAACCGGATAGGCGAATATGGTGGCATAGCCCGCGGCAGCATCAGCTACAGCATGTTTCATCATACCGGTAAATCCCTGTCCGTAGAATATATTGTCACCCAGAACAAGGCATACATCGTCAGCCCCAATGAACTCACGTCCCAGAATGAACGCCTGGGCAAGACCGTCGGGTGACGGCTGTTCCACGTAGCTGAAGTTTATTCCGAGATCATGTCCATCGCCCAGAAGACGCCGGAACGCAGGCAAGTCATCAGGCGTGCTGATTATGAGTATGTCCTTTATCCCGGCAAGCATCAGCACTGACACCGGATAATAGATCATTGGCTTGTCATAGACCGGTACAAGCTGTTTGGATATGCCCCGTGTAACCGGATAAAGACGTGTGCCGGACCCTCCGGCAAGAACAATTCCTTTCATGGCCTGTCAGTCTGTTTATATTGTTTTCGGTAATATTCACGATATTCACCGCTTATCACATTGTGCATCCACTGACGGTTGTCCAGATACCATTTCACCGTGCGCCGTATTCCCTCAGAGAACGCGGTCATCGGTATCCAGCCAAGCTCTGCAGCTGTCTTGCCGGGATCAATCGCATAGCGCATATCGTGGCCCGGTCTGTCAGTCACATAATCAATAAGATCATATCTGGGCTCAGTGCCGGTGTATTCCGCCACAAGCGCAATCACTTCCCTCACAATGTCTATATTGGCTTTCTCGTTGAGGCCACCTATGTTATAGACTTCACCTGCCGTGCCTTTCTCAAGCACAGCCTCAATGGCGGCGCAATGATCATCAACATACAGCCAGTCACGCACATTCAGGCCACGTCCATAGACCGGGAGGGGGCGTCCTTCCTGAATGTTGTTTATCAGCAGCGGTATCAGTTTTTCCGGAAACTGCATGGGTCCGTAATTGTTTGAGCATCGTGTTATGTTCACCGGCATCCCATAGGTGTGATACCAGGCCATGACAAGCATATCGGCCGAGGCCTTGGCCGCACTGTAGGGCGAGCGCGGTGACAAAGGAGTCTGCTCGGTAAAAAACTTTTTGCCGAATGAAACCGGCGTATCATTGCGGCGGCTTACCAGTTCGCGTAAGGTTTCCGGAATATCAATAGGCTGTGCCTCGTCATAGTCACGTGCGAGCGAACCATATACCTCATCCGTGCTTATCTGGAGGAATTTTTTTCCGTCCCACCATGCTCCGTCCGGCAAGCGCCAATGGCGCGCCGCGGCATCAAGGAGCGTCACAGTCCCCATTACGTTGGTCTCCGAAAAGATCTTCGGGCCTGTGATGGAACGGTCCACGTGTGTCTCGGCGGCAAAATTCACAACATAATCCGGGTCATATTCAGCAAAGATGCTATCAACCAATGTTGTGTCATTTATGCTTCCATGAACAAACTCAACGCGGCCCGATTTTATCTCTGCCTCGATATTTGCTGCATTTCCGGCATATGTCAACGCGTCAAGAACAACTATTCGGGTTGCGGCATCATGCCGTCCGGCAATGTATTTCACGAAATTAGACCCTATGAAACCGGCTCCGCCGGTAACCAGATATGTAGTAGCCATGGCTATATCTCATTTTGTTTTTGCAAAGATAAGCAATAGCGATGTCAATGTCAAATTTGACACTTCAAATCTTGCGTCCATTCTCAGGTTTATTTTAGTCTCCGGCCCACATTCCACTCCTTTTGAATATCTCTTTTCCCTTATACCAAGTCACCCAATATCCTCCCGGATCCCGATGTCGCAGTGTCTCTGACTCTTTCCACTTCAATATGTCCTCCGCAATGTGCCGGGTCTGCACCCGTAGCAACTGTCTTTATTCAACGGCCCACAATTCCGCGAACACGGTCCATAAAACCGGGCTTGACCTCGCGGATATCCACAGCAACTTTGTTACTCTTGCGGTTCAGGAACACTATGGATGAATGCATCACTATTGCAACCCATTCCTCGAATGGAACAATGGCAT
>JAUNPQ010000019.1 GCA_030536615.1 Bacteroidales bacterium
CAGAGGCCATAGACGCACTTCCCGACGAGTATTCGGTGCCGTTCACCATGCACGTCCAGGGTTACAAGTACAACGAAATCGCGGACAGAATGCACCTTCCGCTGGGCACCGTGAAGAGCCGCATCTTCTTTGCCCGCAAGAAACTACAGGCCCGCTTTGCCGATTACCGCTGAACCGCGGCAACCTGATACGCAGAAAGACACACAGAAAGCCCCGCAGAGGCACAGACCCTGAAGATCCATGCGGCCTGACAATCTCCCCGCGGCGAGATAGGTCTGATTGAAAAGATAAAAAAGTATTGATTGGTTTATAAGATATTGATTGATTGGTTAATTGTTAAAAGAACAGGCGGCACGTCGTGAGGATGCGCCGCCTGTCGCATTGCATGCTTCACATTATCCATTTACGAGGAGCCGTAGTGAAGTTTGTGAGGGGTTTGTGTTGCGGGCTCAACATTATTTATTAACTTTGTGCATTGTTGGGGGATGAATCAGGTCCGGAAACGGCGCGATGCCCTCAATAGACACCCTGAATATTAAACGCCTGAAGTATTATCATGAAAGATCAGACATCACTCAACGCATATTTCCAACAGTCTATACGCGAGAACTGGAACATCCCGGCGCTGACAGACTTCAAAGGACAATCCTTTCAATACTCCACCGTAGCCCGCAAAATTGCCAAACTCCATATAATGTTTGAATCCGCCGGGATAAAACGGGGAGACAAAATTGCTTTGTGCGGCCGCAACTCCGCACATTGGGCCATTGCGATGATTGCCACGCTCACCTATGGAGCTGTGGCTGTTCCCATTCTGCACGAGTTTAAGCCCGATACGGTCCATCATCTTGTGAATCACAGTGAGGCCCGCATCCTTTTTGTTGACAATGCGGCGAATGAGAACCTTGACCGCGAGGCTATGCCGGCACTGGAGGGCGCTATATTGATTGGTGACTATTCACTTGTGATGAGCCGCAATGAAAAGCTGACAAATGCCCGCGAGCATCTTAACGAGATGTTTGGGCGTCGCTATCCGGAACGTTTTACGGGAGATGATGTGGTGTACAGGGACACGGCTCCGGATGAGATCGCCGTCATAAATTACACATCCGGGTCCACCGGTTTCAGCAAAGGAGTTATGCTCAGTGAACACGCCTTGTGGTCAAACATGCGCTTCTGTCTTGATAATATTCCGTTCATCAATCCCGGAGATCAGATGATATGCATGCTTCCTCTGGCCCATATGTACGGACTGATGGTGGAGATGCTTTTCCCGTTTGCAAAAGGATGCCATGTGAATTTCCTGACCAGAACACCATCGCCAAAGATCATAATTGACGCCTTTGCAGCCATCAAGCCGAAACTCATTGTGACAGTGCCGCTTGTCATTGAGAAAATCATCAAGACCCGTGTGTTCCCGTTGCTTGAGAAGCCCATGATGAAGCTGCTTTTGCATGTGCCTTTTGTCGATGACCATCTGCTCGGCAAGATCAAGGATAAACTCACACAGACCTTTGGCGGCAACTGCCACGAGGTGATTATCGGCGGCGCGGGCCTTAACAAGGACGTCGAGGCTTTCCTGCGCCTGATAAAATTCCCCTACACAGTGGGATATGGCATGACAGAGTGCGGCCCGCTGATTGCATATACCTATTGGAAAGATCAGAAAGAACAGTCATGCGGACGTTGTGTTGACCGCATGGAGATACGTGTGGACAGTCCCGACCCCGCCAATACACCCGGCGTTCTGTGGGTGAAAGGTGACAACGTCATGAAGGGTTATTATAAGAATCCGGACGCTACCGCGGCCGTGTTCAAGGATGGCTGGATGAACACCGGAGATATCTGTCAGGTTGACAATGACGGATATATCTTTATACGTGGCCGTGACAAGAATCTCATTCTCGGACCGTCAGGGCAGAATATTTATCCGGAGGAGATAGAGCAGAAACTCAACAACATGCCATACGTAGGAGAGAGCCTTGTGGTTGATGCCGGCGGCGGGAAACTGCGCGCGCTTCTACATCCCGACTTTGAAAATGCCGAGAAACAGGGGCTGACCTCTGAGGAACTTGACGCACAGATGCATCGCAATGTGGAGCAGCTGAACAGCGAAATGCCGGCGTATTCAAAAATCTCAGACATGACAATAATGTATGAGGAATTCGAGAAAACGCCAAAACGTTCCATAAAGCGATATCTTTATCAAAACTGAGCCACAGTGGAGTGGGAGCGACTCATAAACGACAAACGCCTTGGCCTTGAGCACATGCATGGCCGCGGCAAAGGCGGTCAGCGCACAGATTTCAGACGTGACTATGACCGGCTTGTGTTTTCATCGCCGTTCCGGCGTCTGCAGAATAAGACACAGGTCTTTCCGTTGCCCGGAAGCATTTTTGTGCATAACCGTCTGACACATTCACTTGAGGTGAGCTGTGTGGGCAAATCAATGGCTGATGCCATTGCCTCGGAATTGCGGCAGAAATATGCCTCAGCAGCATGGGTAAACCAGCTCTATCATCTTGGCGATATAGTGGCAGCGGCATGTCTGGCCCATGACCTGGGCAATCCGCCTTTCGGACATTCCGGCGAAAAAGCCATATCAACATTTTTCAGTGAAGGCGCGGGACGTGAGTACAGACATCTGTTTACTGATGAACAATGGGCGGATTTCACAAATTTTGAGGGCAATGCCAATGCACTGCGAGCCCTGACACATCAGTTCAGAGGACGCCGTCCCGGTGGTTTTGCAATGACCTACTCCACGCTTGCCTCAATTGTGAAATATCCCTACTGCTCGCAATTGGCTGGCGACAAAGGTAAATTCGGTTTTTTCATAAGCGAGTCCGGGACATTCCGGAAAATCGCCGAGGAACTTGGCCTTGAACTTCTGCCGTCACCCGATGGGACATCCAGATATGCGCGGCATCCGCTTGTATATATTGTAGAAGCCGCTGATGACATCTGCTATGAGGTTATGGACCTTGAGGACGCCCATAAACTGAAGATTCTCACCGCTAAAGAAGTGATCAACACTCTTCTTGACTTCTTCCCGGCTGACAGGCAGGAACATATGCACGATGTCATGGAACATGTCGATGATCCCAACGAGAAAATCTCCTATCTGCGCTCATGCGTTGTGGGCACGCTTGTTGATCGGTGCGCCGACACATTCATTGCAAATGAGCAGGCCATTCTTGCGGGCGCTTTTACCGGCTCGCTGCTTGATCATATCCCTGAGATAGAACGGAATGCCTATCGGAACGCATCGAAAATATCAAATGACAAGATCTATTGCGCACGCGATGTTGTTGACATTGAACTTGCCGGTAACTCAATCATAACTTTCCTGCTTGAAAAACTCACCCATGCCGTACTCAATCCCACGCTCAATTACTCGCGGCTTCTGTTGTCGCAGGTGCCGCAGCAATATGAGGTTGATGCGCCTGATGTCTATGGAAAAGTGCAGGCCGTGCTTGACCACGTTTCCGCAATGACCGATGTCTACGCGCTTGATCTATACCGCAAACTGAACGGAATGAGCCTGCCGGCTGTTTAACCCCAAAAACAAAGAAATGCGACACGCCTTATCAATACTTATATTATTTTTTGTGACAACGGTCACGGCCTTTTCAGCCGTATATACACCGGCAGAGATTCCCAATGTCCAGTTGGCTGACTCTACGCGGCTGACGGTAAATCCCGATGGCATACTCAGCCCTGCCGCAGAGCAGCAGTTGGATAAGATCCTGTTGGACATACGCCGCACCACCACTGCCGAACCGGTTGCGGTGATCATTGACAGGATGTCGCCTGATTATGATATAGACGCCTTTGCAACAGAGCTGTTCGAAAAATGGGGAATAGGCAAGTCGGACCGCGACAACGGATTGCTGATACTCGTCTCAAAGGATGACAGGAAATTTGTGATACGCACCGGCTACGGTCTTGAGGGCGCATTGCCCGACATTGTGTGCGGACGCATACAGCGCGATGTCATGGCTCCTGCATTCCGGAATAATGACTTTGACGGCGGCATGACGGCGGCGGCAGCGCGCATCGGCCAAGTTCTTAAAGATCCCCGCGTGCGCGATGAGATTGTCAGCAGCCAGAAAAATCCCGCAGTGGATGATCTGACATTCGCTGACCTGATGAGAATGTATGTGACTTTCAGTGTTTTCCTGACGGCGCTTCTGCTTCTGTACTTTATATATAAACTGCTTGCAACGCGGAAAATGGATCGTCATGACCGTTATGAGTCCATGCGCAAACTTCAACCGGTTGCAGCGATCATGTGCTTTATCTGCCTCGGAATGCCGCTGGTGGTGTATGTGCCCGTGCGGATTCTCCTTGACAGGTGGAGAAACGGGCCCCACAGATGTCCCAATTGTGACACGGTAATGAACAAACTTGATGAAGAGACTGATAACCGCTATCTGACGCCATCACAGGATGTAGAAGAAAAACTCAACTCAGTGGACTATGACGTGTGGTTGTGTCCCAACTGCGGAGAGACAGATATATATGCTTACAAGAACCCAAACACCTCACTGCAGGAATGTGACCGTTGTGGAGCGCGCGCGTGCCGGCTGAAATGCGACCGTATAATCCTGCAGCCCACCACAAGCCGCGAAGGCCGTGGTGTCAGGGAGTATGAATGCATGAACTGCCATAACATCAAACAGATGCCATACACAATCGCCAAGAAGGCTGCTGCTGCGCCCATAATCATTCTTCCCGGTGGTGGCCGTGGCGGTTTTGGAGGCGGCGGCTTCGGTGGCGGCGGTTTCGGCGGTGGAAGCACCGGTGGTGGCGGCGCCTCAGGCGGATGGTGACATGCATCGCGCCCATTGCCGGTTGTTTCATGCCGGTAGCTTCTATAAACAGTAATATATACCAATCATGAATACAACACTCCGACTTCTCGCGATACTGGCAATTGCGTTAACAGCTGTGGGAAACACCTTTGCGTATGACACATCGGTGAGATGGCAGACACTGGGCAATGAAAAGGATGCAGCCGGCAAGGTGAGTTATACACAGCGTTTCACTATAACCGGCGATACTGATTTCAGCCGGCTGGGGTTCAATATGTTTGCGCGACGGATGGAGCCGGTTGAGAAGACAGACACACTTGTTGAACTGATGCCGGGATATTATTATATTGCCAGCCCGCGTTTCAACGGCAGCGATACGGTTGTGGTGGATATCCGCACCCGTGCCGCGTTCAACAATATATGCTATGCTCCTGACGGGGTGCACCGCATAAACGCTGACGGCACCACCCGGGCTGTAGACTACCGACCCGCTCCCTTTGACAGCTGCAGTCAGTGGAGTACGCCCGGGAGAGACCTGATGCCCTATGGTGAGGAAATTTATGCTCAGAATGAACGGCTGAATGCCGGTGACTTCCGCCCTGGGGCATATGACGTGATACCATCCTACAAAAAAGTGACATATACGGGTGGAACATCCCGCGTGCCAAAGAATCCGGTGTTTGTTGATATTGTCCCTGAAAATCCCGAGTTCTATACCATCACAGTCCGTAATGACAGTGTGATAATAGCGTGCCGCCCTGATCGCCAGTGGGCGGTCTATTATCCGTTCAAGGCCAAAGTCCTTATGGCAAACGGAGATAAACCGCTGCCAAATGCGGTGATCACCGACTGGCCTGATCATCTCTGGCGGGGGCAGCATATAGACATTGCCCGCAATTTCCAGAGCCCGGCAACCATGCATAAGGTTCTGGAGATTCTTGCTGTGAATCACCTCAATAAACTGCATTTTCATCTTGTGGATGATGAGGCGTGGCGACTGGAGATTCCCGGGATGCCTGAACTGACAGAGGTGGGATCGCGCAGGGGTTATTCCGCAGACGGCGAGAAAGAATTTCTCTATCAGGTTTTTGCCGGCGATGGCAATCCGGACAGCCCGCACGGAACTGCAAACGGATACTGGACACGCGATGAATTCATTGAGTTCATAAGGCGCGCCCATGTGCTTGGCATTGATGTGCTGCCTGAGATAGAGAGTCCGGGACACGCACGGGCTGCCATAAAGGCAATGGAGAAACGCCACCGCAACGGCGATGACACATACAGGCTTATCCATGACGGAGACACCTCTGTGTACACTTCGGCCCAGTCATTTCATGACAATGTCATGAACCCCGCGCTCCCCGGTCCCTATGCGTTCATGGAGAAAGTCTTTGACGAGATAATAGCCATGTATGCTGATGCCGGTGTACCCTTGATCGGAATACATATAGGCGGTGATGAAGTGCCTCGCGGAGCCTGGAGCGGTTCTTCCGTGGCACGGACATTCATGGAGGAGCATGGCATGACATCGGAGAAAGAACTTCACGCCTGGTTTGTGCGCCGCATGGCGCAGGCTCTCCGCAAGCGTGGTGTGCCGATGTATGGCTGGGAGGAAGTTGCCGTGGGGCATGGAAAGGAATTCAATAATGTCGTCAGGCCGGCTGTTGACGGTGTGAACTGCTGGCATCAGACTCCTGATGCGGCTATGGCTGCCGCCAAGGCCGGCTATCCTGTCATACTATGCAATGTCAACCGTTTTTATCTTGACATGGCATACAGCCGGCATCCTCAGGAACGGGGTCTGACATGGGGAGGCACTGTTGATGAATTCGATGCACTGAACGGTTATCCGGCGCAGTTGTGTCCCTTGGATGCAGATGAGGTGCGTGGCAAAGGCGTGATAGGTGTTCAGGGACAGTTGTGGGCCGAGACCATACGTGGCGAAAGTGATCTGACAACATTGCTGCTTCCCAAGATTACGGGTATGGCTGAGCGCGCATGGAATGCCGACACAACATACACTGACCGCCAGTTCAATACTATTGTCGCAGAAAAAGAACTCCTGCTGTATACCTCTGAGCCGGGCAAGCTCAAAGTGCATATGCGCCAGCCGGGAATCCGGGTGGCTGACGGAAAAGTGTACATGAATGCCCCATACTCCGGCGGCGAGATCCGTTATACGCTTGACGGCACTGAACCCACGGAGCAATCCGCACTCTATATCGGTCCTTTCGCGGCGCCGGAGAACAGCCCCGGAATCCGTGCCCGCTACTACCGCAACGGGTGCGCCTCAGTTACCACCTGGGCCAATCCGTGACCATAAACCATATTGGCATGCGTTTTGTTATACAATCAGTATAACATCACTAACGCAGCCATATGCTTTATGAACTTCAATAACTTCACCATCAAATCGCAGGAAGCCATCCAGAAAGCCGTTGAGATCACAAAATCATCGGGCAGCCAGGCCATTGAGCCGGTTCACCTGCTGAAAGGTGTTATCTCGGAAGGCGATTCATTAGTAAAATTCATACTCCAGAAAATCGGAGCCAATCCCGGACAGCTGACTGCCCAGATAGACCGTGCCATAGCTGCCGAGCCAAAGGTCTCCGGCGGTGAACCCTATCTGAGCCGTACATCGAACGATGTGCTGCAGAAAGCTCTTGACATCGCCAAAAAGAATGGCGATGAATATGTGACCCTTGAGGCGTTGCTGCTGGCAATATTTGAGATCAACTCATCGGCATCGACCATTCTCAAGGACGCCGGACTGACAGCCAAGGAGCTTCAGGCAGCCGTCGATGAACTCCGAAAGGGCAAGAAAGCGACAGACCAGAGCGCCGAAGATACCTATAATGCATTGTCGAAATATGCTGTCAATCTCAATGAACGCGCCCGTTCCGGCAAACTTGATCCTGTTATAGGACGCGACGAGGAAATACGTCGTGTGCTCCAGATCCTTAGCCGCCGTACAAAGAACAACCCTATGCTTATCGGTGAGCCGGGTACAGGTAAGACTGCCATAGCCGAAGGTCTTGCGCAGCGCATTGTGCGCGGAGATGTGCCTGAGAATCTGCGTTCCAAGCAGATCTTCTCACTTGATATGGGAGCGCTTGTTGCCGGAGCCAAATACAAGGGTGAGTTCGAGGAACGTCTGAAAGCCATTGTCAATGAGGTGACACAGGCCGATGGCGAGATAATTCTCTTCATCGATGAGATTCACACACTTGTCGGCGCCGGAAAAGGCGAGGGCGCTATGGACGCCGCAAATATTCTCAAACCGGCGCTTGCCCGTGGCGAACTGCGCTCAATAGGAGCAACGACACTTGACGAATACCAGAAATATTTTGAGAAGGACAAGGCTCTTGAGCGACGATTCCAGAAAGTGATGGTCAACGAGCCTGATGAGGCATCGGCCATAGCCATTCTGCGCGGACTCAAGGAGCGTTATGAGAATCACCACAAGGTCCGCATCCGTGACGAGGCTATTGTTGCCGCCGTGCAGCTTTCGGAGCGCTACATCACAGACCGTTTCCTCCCCGACAAGGCCATTGACCTTGTGGATGAAGCGGCATCCAAACTGAAACTCGAGATTGACTCAGTGCCGCAGGCCCTTGATGATATAACGCGCCGCATCGCTCAGAAAGAAATTGAGCGCGAGGCCATAAAACGCGAGGGTGACAAGGAGAAAGTCAAGGAGATAGAGAAAGATCTGGCTGCCATGCGCGAGGAAGAGCGTGAGTATTCCGCCAAATGGAAAGCCGAAAAGGAACTCATTGACCGGATACAGCAGAACAAGATAGACATTGAGCAGCTTAACTTTGACGCTGACCGTGCCGAACGCGAAGGTGACTATGGAAAAGTTGCCGAGATCCGCTATTCCCGCATAAAGGCAAAAGAGGATGAGAATAAGCAGATTCAGGCGCAACTGAAAATGATGCAGGGCGAGAAAGCACTCATCAAGGAGGAAGTTGATGCCGAGGATATTGCCGATGTTGTAAGCCGCTGGACAGGAATACCGGTCAACAAGATGGTGCAGAGCGAGAAAGAGAAACTACTGCATCTTGAGGCCGAACTTCACAGCCGCGTTGTGGGTCAGGAGGACGCCATAACCGCCATAGCTGATGCCGTGCGTCGTTCACGTGCCGGTCTGAATGACCCCAAACGTCCCATCGGTTCTTTCATTTTTCTGGGAACCACCGGCGTGGGCAAGACCGAGCTTGCAAAAGCTCTGGCCGAATATCTCTTTGACGATGAGAACATGATGACACGTATTGATATGAGTGAGTATCAGGAGAAACACTCGGTCAGCCGTCTTGTAGGAGCACCTCCGGGATATGTTGGCTATGACGAAGGCGGTCAGCTCACAGAAGCGGTGAGACGCAAACCATATTCCGTGGTGCTCTTTGACGAGATCGAGAAGGCCCATCCCGATGTGTTCAATATCCTTCTGCAGGTTCTTGATGACGGCCATCTCACCGACAACAAAGGACGTCTTGTGAATTTTAAGAACACAATCATCATCATGACCTCAAACATGGGTTCCTCCGTGATTCGTGACAATTTTGCCAAGATGACAGATGAGAACCGGTTCGAGACCATTGAGAATACAAAGAATCAAGTCCTTGAGATGCTTAAACAGACCATACGACCTGAATTCCTGAACCGTATTGATGAGATAATAATGTTCACGCCGCTGAACCGCATAGAGATCGAGGAGATTGTGGGTCTCCAGATAAAAGGCGTTCAGAAGATGCTTGCCCACAACGGTATTGTTCTGGAGGTCACTCCTGCGGCAGTGTCTTATCT
Source organism: Bacteroidales bacterium (assembly GCA_030536615.1). Classification (GTDB taxonomy): domain Bacteria; phylum Bacteroidota; class Bacteroidia; order Bacteroidales; family Muribaculaceae; genus CAG-873. The sequence goes on from JAUNPQ010000019.1 coordinate 9,627, forward strand.
GGCCGATGAGGGCTATGATCCGGAATTTGGCGCACGACCCGTGAAGCGCGTCATACACCGCCTTGTCCTCAATCGTCTTTCCAAGGACATACTTGCCCAGAAAGTGACACGTGATCATCCTATTGTCATTGATGTGGCAGACGATGGCAACGGTGAGAAAACGCTTGTCTTCAGAAATTAACGCAAATGCACAACCTCTAAAGATTAACACATAACATAATTGCTCAGGGCATCTACGCAGTAAGGCACTCAGCGGAGATGCCCTTGCTATAAGGGCCGGAATGTGGCATTATAATGACATGGGTGTGTCAGAATAGGGAATTTATTCCAATAAGGTTACATTATTCATACTTTTTAAACATAATTTTGGCTGTGAGTGCTCCAGGGGCTATCTTTGTAAACAAGAAAAAGCCTCCGATATAGTGGAACAGGAAGAATATATATCAATAATTGTGCCGGTCTATAACTCGGCATCCACACTCCGCAGAACTTTGGATAGTGCATTGAAGACGATGGATGCCGATTGTGAGCTGATTATTGTTGACGATGGTTCCACTGATAATTCACGCGGCATAGCATATGAGTATGCGGACCGAGACCCGCGTATAATAGTCATTGAGCAGGAACATCTCGGCAGCAGCGCCGCGCGCAAGAACGGTGTGATGAGTTCGTCGGGTGACTGCATCCTGTTCCTTGACAGCGATGACATGCTCACCGCCAATGCAATAAGTGATCTGCGCGCCATCATGACTCCTGATTGTGACATTCTGGTGGCCAATGTAAGCCAGCGTGCTTTGAACGGGACCTCATCGCTGCTATATGTGGGCCACAAGGAGGAGATAACCCCTGCGGAGTACTTGAAACGTATCCTCACGCAGCGGCCTGATTTCATGCTGCATGGCAAACTGTTTCGCAGGAGACTCTTCGATGTTTATCCTTGGGAGACAGATGCTATCATGGCAGGATTGTTTCACCGCGCGTTGCTGCTCTCGCTCATATGTGCTTCAAAAAATAAGATCGTCATTGCTCCCTCAGCAATTATCTACCTGTATATACGTCGTCCGGGTTCATTGTCGGCGATGCTCAGCCTGCGTCCGAAAGGCATAGACTATCTGTGGGGCGCTGTAAAGCTTTTGCCATTGCCGAAAAGAGAATTTGTGCAATGGAGTCTTTATCTGCTTGACAAGACTCTCATATCACGCGGTATCCCTATCGGTGAGAATTTCCGGCCGGCTCTTGAACTCATAGAAATGGCAAAGGGGCTGGAACTGAGTCAGGAAGAAAACCACATGCTGAAAATACTGGGCAGCCGCAGCATGCGCCTCAGCGAGGCCCGACGTCTTGTGCGCGAGGGTCAGCTGACAGCGGTGGCGCCTCATCTGTCGTTCATTGTGGCGGCTTACAACAACTTCGGCGATGTGCGCACCACAGTGGAGTCTATCCTTGACACCGGTTTCAGAAACATTGAGGTGATTGTTGTTGACGATGGTTCCGAACATGGAGAGAGTGTTAAAATAAACGCATACGGCATACGCTATCCCCGCGTGCATGTCCGCAAGCATGCCACGCACAAAGGCCTCATGCAGTCAAGGATGACCGGCATGGAGATGGCCAAAGGGCATGCTGTGATGTTTCTGAATGCCGGTGACACGGTGTATTGGGAAGGAGTGTTCAATGCATTGAACTTGGTTGATACAGGAGCGGATATAGCCCTTATGGGTGCCCGTATGGAACGTCACCTCAACGATTTTGATGCTGAGATGTTTGTGCCGTCGCATGCTCCGCGTCTCAAAGACGATGCGAAAAGCATCTTTACAGGGATTCTTGAAAAAACCAGTCTGCCGCACTCAATGTGCTTCGGGGTCGGCAATCTGGAGTTTCTGAGGAATATAGACCTTGACTGCAATGACGATGATTACGGCAGTGATGCCCTCTGGCTGCTGCGTATCATGGATGCTGAGCCGAAAGTTGCATTTACTGATAAAATGGGATACGTACAGCACCGTTCCCCGGGCAAGTCACTGACGTCAGAACAGAGATGCCGCAGTGAACTTGCACTTGGTGTTAAAATGCTTGAATGCCTGCGCAAACTGGGACGGCTCAATGAGTCCACACGGCGAAGCACAGCCGCGGGCGTTACCCTCACAATAACGCGCATCCTGGCAAAAACAATGAAGACATCCTTTTTTGGTATGCGCAAGGCCAATGCATTGGCAGGGGAGATTTTTTCATCGGCCACTCTCTGCCATTTCTATAACATAGCTCAGGTACAGGCTCCTGATCCCGCAGAATGCATATCCCGGGCCAAGGAGATGCGTAAAATGCTCTGATTGCCGATACCATATGCCCCTTGCGATTCTGGCATACCATTGATTTACAGTAAAACAGAAAATGCATTTTGCGGATTTTCTGTTTTTTTGTACCTTTGCATCAGATTAACTAAATAAAATATCTAATGGTAAATTACAAAGACTTAGGTCTTGTGAACACCCGTGAGATGTTCGCAAAAGCCATCAAAGGAGGCTATGCAATCCCTGCCTTCAACTTCAACAACATGGAGCAGCTCCAGGCAATCATCAAAGCTGCTGCTGAAGAGAAATCACCTGTGATTCTTCAGGTTTCCAAAGGCGCACGTAACTACGCCAACGCTACCCTTCTGCGCTACATGGCCCAGGGCGCTGTGGAGTATGCCAAAGAACTGGGTTGGGAAAATCCCCAGATTGTTCTTCATCTTGACCATGGTGACAGCTTCGAACTGTGCAAAAGCTGCATAGATTTCGGCTTCTCATCAGTTATGATTGACGGTTCACACCTCCCCTATGAGGAGAATGTGGCTCTCACCAAGCAGGTTGTTGACTATGCCCATCAGTTTGATGTGACTGTAGAAGGTGAACTCGGTGTGCTTGCCGGTGTTGAGGATGAAGTTTCATCAGACCACCACACCTATACTGATCCTGAGGAGGTCATAGACTTCGCCACCCGCACCGGTTGCGATTCACTGGCTATCTCAATAGGCACAAGCCACGGCGCATACAAATTCACCCCCGAGCAGTGCACACGCAACGAGGACGGCAAACTTGTTCCGCCCCCATTGGCATTTGATGTCCTTGACGCTGTGATGGAGAAACTCCCCGGTTTCCCCATTGTGCTCCACGGTTCATCATCCGTTCCTCAGGACGAGGTTGACACCATCAACATGTTTGGCGGTAAACTTCCCGATGCCATTGGCATTCCTGAAGAGCAGCTCCGCAAAGCAGCCAAAAGTGCGGTCTGCAAGATCAATATTGACTCAGACAGCCGTCTGGCCATGACCGCTGCCGTGCGCCGCGTATTCTTTGAGAAACCCTCTGAATTCGATCCCCGTAAATACCTCGGTCCGGCTCGCGACAACATGGAGAAACTCTACAAGCACAAGATTGTGAACGTGCTTGGCAGCGCCGGAAAAGCCTGAATAAAATAGTTCCATTATCCCGAACAGAAGTCGGGATGATGACTGCAAGCAGATAAAAAAGTCTTCACAAGTGCCATGAGGGCACGTGAAGACTTTTTTTGGCATTGCGCTCACTTATTTGTAAATTTGCGGTAACCAATCTGATTATAATATGATAAAAGCTGCAATCCTTGATGCTGATACCCGAAATGGCGGTGAACTGATCCGTATACTCATGCACCATCCAGACGTTGAGATAATAAGTGTGCAGAGCGAGGACCGTGATGGGGAACGGGTGAGCAACCATCATTACGGCCTGATAGGTGACACAGACTTGTGCTATCAGTCAGGGCTTGTTTCTGAAGATGCGGATGTGGTATTTCTGTGTAAGGAAACAGCAGATCTTGCGCAGTTTGGGCCGGAGACACGCATTGTGGATCTTACGGGCACATTAGTCGGAACACAAGGGTTTGTTATGGGCATCTGCGAACTTAACCGGAAGGCCATGGTGCGTGGAGCACAGCGTGCGTCGGTAGTGTCACCGGCCGTGCAGGCTTCAGTGATCGCATTGTTGCCGTTGGCGCGTCAGGGAGAATTGCATGGCCGTATAGAGGTAGACGCACAGCTGTCAAGCTGTGGACTGGAGCAGATAAAGGAAGCAGTCATCTCATTGCAGCCTGATTTTGACGGTGAGATAGTGGCAGGTCGCGGCAAAAATCATGGTTTCACCTCGCAGGTAACCGTGCGGACAGACCGTGGGGTGGGGGACATGCGGACGTTATACAGCGAGGCGTTCAGTGATCATAATTTCACATTTGTGATAGACCGTGATCCGGAGATGCCTGATGTATTGAACACCAACAAGTGCCTGTTGTCAATTGATGGCGGCAACAATGTCGTGACAGTTAAGGCCCTTATGGACCCGTACATAAAAGGGTGCGCCGGCAATGCCGTGCACTGCATGAATCTTCTGTTCGGACTGCATGAAGTGACCGGACTGAGGCTTAAGGCGCTTGGACGGTAGAAGTTGTAGTATAGAGAGGATTCGCTCAGTGTTCGGGAGCAGGCTCGTTGGGGTTGAATGACGATATATGCCTGTGTTTCTTGACATCGTAAATGTCATCGATAGCCATGAAAATGGCGCTTTCCTCCACATCGCCAAACTCGGTGTTTATGGCCGTTCCGAACATGCGCATACCCGGTGAAAGGCTCATGTAGGCATTTACCAGAGGGGGAATATTGAATCCGTAACGGCGTATCTCGGCGTTGAGTATGCGGTAGTCGCTTTTGAAATCCTGTCCGCAGAAAAGGCGTCCCATGGCATCGATATCCATGTTGGTGTTGAGTTTTCTGATGGGACGCACCAGATTGTCGGGGTCCGGGAAATGTTTGTGGAGAAAATACAGAATCATGTTGCGGCACTGGGGCAGGTAGCCCGGGTACATGGTCACTTTTCCGAAGAGATATTTTATTTCGGGGTGTATCACGGTCAATGCTCCCAGACCGTCCCAGAGATTGTCAAGCGTGTATATGGCTTTGGCGCCGGACTTGGATGACTGGTACTCGGTGCGCACAAATGATCGTCCCAACTCTACGGTATAGGGGAGATAATTGTCTATGAATTCAGGGGAGAAGGTGAACATGTGACTTGTGGCTATGCGTGGCACTCCGGGTTTCTCCATGCGTATGTCACGGCCGAATATGAAACGGTAGCCGCCAAGAATGATACGTTCCTCGGGGTCCCATACAATAAGCTGGCGGCAGGGAGGGTCCATAAGATCAAAGGCATCGATATCACATTCGGTGCCTGTTCCGCCCCCGGCGCCTCTGAAGGCTATTTCGCGGAGTCGCCCTATCTCGCGCATTGTGTTGGGTGCTGTGGCTGCCTCAAGGACATAAATCTCGTTGCCTCCTTTGTTTGTTTTGCGCAGAAAACGCTCTTTTGTGAGTTCGCTTTCAATAAGCCTCACATCAATGGGAGGTATTATGCTGTCATGGACTATCACTGAATCAGTTTCCATATTCATATATTCTTTTTGTTCTGCGTCTGCGGGGCCATGGCGTAGACGGCTTCACGGATTCTGCTGACTGTTTTTTCCACGTCTTTGCCGCCGTGTAGTTCAGCCCAGGGAATCATTTCTCCGCAATTTATAGTCAAGGTTTTGTCAGTCAGCCGTACAAGTTCCCGCGGCAGACGTATCATCTCAATGTTGAATTTTATCCCGAGGCGCTCGCGCAGTCTTGCGAGCCGATAAAATGTCCGGCTGTTGGTGCCGCTGAAATAGAGGGGTATTATGTCCCGGTGACTTAATATTGCCTTGTTCACAAAGGTGCGTTTCCATGGCAGATCCGCAATGATGCCACCACGTTTTCTGGACACAAGGCCGGCCGGGAAAAAAAGCACAGGATTGTCTGAGTCAAGAACACTGTCAAAGATGCGTGCGCCGTCGTGGCGCTGTGCACCATGCTTGTTGACGGGGACAAAGGCATCTTTCAGTGGGTCAACAGCCATGAGGATGTCATTGACAACAACAAACACCTCGCCCCCGTAATAATCATGCATGAACTGGATAAGCGCCAGCCCGTCAGGGCCCCCAAGCGGATGGTTGCATGCAAACATCACACGGCGGTGTGTGCGCGGCGGAAGTCTGTCGAGGCCTGTAACCTGCACAGTGATGTTCAACTCCCTGAGGGCTGCCTTGCAGAAGTCCGCACCTCTGAGATGCCCGTGGTGGGCAAGGATCTCGTTAAGACGGTCCTGACATATGATGCGCTCCAGTATTCTGACGGCAAAGTGCGGCAGATAGCGGCTTTTGCGCCCGAGTTTCTGCCTGAGCACGCTCCCCACATCGACACGCATCGGCTGAGCGCCGGTGCTCTTTACCGCCGCATTGGGATTTGCCGTTGTTGTCTTGTCAGCATCCATACAGATTATGCCATTTTGTGCCTTTGTGAAAAACTTTCTTTGCAAGGTGCAAAATTAATAATTATTTATAAAATTACGGAGGCTTGCAGCTACAACTTCGCTTTTTGTACTAAAAATTACCAATAACAGACAATTCCCTCGTTTAAAAATGGTAACTTTGCGATACAATATACAGATGATTATGATATTTCTGAAAACCTCTATACGCCATATTCTGACATTTCTGGTGTTTATGTGCACCGCCCTGTGTTCCATCGCCTGCGATTCTGTATCTTCCTACATTCCGCAGGTGCATGGAGTGGTGCGCGGACGTTGGGAATTTGACACTGAGGATGGCTACAGCCGTTTTCAGATCCGCAATGCCCGTGTTCAGGTGCTTGGAAATGTAGGCCCTGTTTTCTCGTATTATATCAACACTGATTTCTGTGACCGCGGCAAGGTGGAGGTCAAGGATGCATACATCGGAGCGCAGGCGTTGCCATGGCTTTCTTTCCGTGTGGGTCAGTTCCGGCAGCCTTTCGGTATGGACAGTTTCAGAGGGCCGGCCAGTCAGATATTTGCCAATCGTTCATTCATCGGCAGGTATATGGCTAATACGCGTTCTGTAGGCGTGCGGGCCGCTTTCGATGTGCCGACACTTCCGCTTGTTATAGAAGCCGGTGTGTTCAGCCCATATTCCATTACCGAACAGAAGAAGTGGACCCGCCACTATGATTATGCGGCCAGAGCAATCTGGAAAATTGCTTCCGGGCCAAAGATCATAGGCGGTTTCCAGTCCATTATCCCTGACAGCATACGCATAAACTTGTGGGACATCGGGGCATCGTATTCCATATATTCCCTCACGTTTGAGGCAGAATATCTGTATAAACACTATACATGTGGACGTCACAAAGCCGCGCATGGTTATCTTGTGACAGCCGACTATTCTCTTCCTCTGAAAAAGTCACGGACATTCAATGCCCTTTCATTCCAGGGGCGTTTCGAGGGCATGACACGGCATTCAAGCGGTGTCCGCGACGTGAACAAACTGTTGGCGGATGACAATCCGGCACGGCGCCGCCTCACGTTAGGAACAACGCTGACCGGCGACTATGGAAACAAGGTTTTTGCGGCTTTGCGGCTGAATTATGAGAAGAATTTCTATGATGACGGCTATAAGCCTTCTGTTGACAATTCAGATCGCATTGTTGCCGAACTTGTTGTAAGTTTCTGACGATATGGACACATGCGGTAACACGTCATCAGGCCGTCCGGGTATGCAGATATGCACGGGCATTCTGTGCGTGGCCGTATATGTTGCCGCGCTCATCCTGATACCGGGCGCGCCGGCTGTCATGACCACAGGTGTGACAGTGACGATAGGATGCATAGCCGTGGCTCTATACCGGCGCTCAGGGTCATATACCGCTTCCGGACAGATTGTGCTGACTGTTGCGATGACCCTTATGGCCGTTGGCATTGTGGCCAACGTGCATTATTTCACCGTGGCCTGCGGGCATACGGATGCAAATCCTCTTCTTCTGAATCCGGATGCGGCCCGTAACTGGCGCGATGCCATGTATTTCATGGGAGTCTCGGATGCGGACATATCCGGGACCCATACACTTTACGGTTGGATTCTGGCGGCGGTAATGAAGCCTTTCGGACCATCAATAACCATAGCCCTGTCATTGGGTTATGCATGTGGAACGGTCACCCTGCTGCTCACAGCGGCAATGGCAAAACGCCTAACCTCAAACGCCGTCATGGCAACAGCAGCCATGATAGCTACAGCCTGTGTGTGCTACCTGATGGCCTCGGCAACAGTTCTTGTGAAAGACATATGGGTTGTCACCGCTACGGCTGTTGCCGGCTATGGACTGTGCCAATGGCGCAGAACGTCTGTGGCGTTTGTGACTGTGGGTTGCATTATGCTTGCCCTGGCACGGAACAATTTCATATTTGCTGTGGCGGTTGGTGTGATTATAACCGCATTAAGTGTGCCCCGTGCTGAGATGCGCCGCCAGTTGCTCTGGCGTGTGCTGGCTCTGGTTCTTGCAACGGGGATATGGACGTTGATGTCGCAGACAGAATTTACGCCTGATGCTGCCGCACAGATTGCCGGAGCATCTGATTTCGAGGAATATAGAGCACCAAATCAGGAGGCTTTCTACCGAATTGTCGGTGACGGGCTGAATGAATCCTGGACAAGAAAGCTGCTGTTGGCTCCGGTGCTGATCATAACCCAGTTCCTGATACCGCTCCCCTGGAATTTTTTGCGCGATACGGTTTTCGGACCCACACAGGCATATGCCCATTTTGCCTACCCATGGTATTTTTTCGGAGCCGTGTTGTTGTTCTATCTTTTTGGGCGTACAAGACGCGTGTGCCAACGCAGGATGTTTGTTTTCACGTTGTGGGGCGTTTTTGTATGGCTCATTCCATGCTTCACAGCAATGGGAACGGTGTCCCGCTATGCATTGCCGGCTGTGCCGCTGATGGCTCCGGCAGTGGGCGCTACCGCGCTTGTCTGTTACAGGAAACGTCGGTTTCTGACATGGCTGGCTGCATTCGCAATCATCCTTGCCGTCACGCTGCTGACAGTGTATAATCTCCAAACCGCCGCAGCACAATGATAGTCAGTATTGTCACCATAACACGCAACAATGCCGCCGGTCTCCTGCGAACAATAGGGAGTGTTCGGTCACAGAAAGGTGTGGATATAGAGCACATCATTGTTGATGGCAACAGCACTGATAGCACAGAACTGATTCTCCGGGCAGAAGCTCCAAGGGCTGTCATAGTCCGCAGAAATCCGGCGGGGGTGTATGATGCCCTGAATGCCGGGCTGGCGCAGGTGCGTGGTTTCATAACCGGCGTACTTCATGCCGGCGACGAGTTCTCTGATCCATATGTGCTGGCAGATGTCCTGCAGGCTTTCAGGACAGAGCCGGCTCCGCACTACATATACGGGGATATCCACTATGCCGCACCGTCGGGACGCCGTTATAGCGGCAGGCATGCATCGCGCATAAGTCTGCTGCATGGCTATGCGCCCCCGCATCCGTCATTGTTCGTGGCCTCACATGTGCAGCGCACTGTCGGCAATTACCGTACGGATATGGTCACGGCGGCAGACTTCGAGATGTTTGTACGACTGTTCTTTGATGACAGACTGCGTGGTAAATATCTGAACCGTGATATGGTATGCATGGATTCACACGGTATATCCGGAAAATGGATGAACCGTATTTTCGTTAACAATCGTGAGAGGCTTGCGGCTCTGCGCGGAAATGGGCTCAAAGCCTCGCCGCTGGCCTTGCTAAAGCGTTATATTTACTTATTCAGACAATGACAACAACTCAAACATCAGACACCCCGACATCACGAGCCGTCATATACATTCCGGACCGGGAATTCCTGTTGCCATACTTCCGCCGGCAGCTACCCGACTACAGCATAGAGACTGAAATTCCGTCAGATGGTACCGATGTGAGTCTTGCTGTGATGATATCCTCCACAGACGTATATGATGCCGCCTCAGGTCATATGCTGACAGAAGAGACGCCTCTGCGCGCTTCCTCGCCGTGGAGAGACCGCGAGGAGAAATGGCGTGTTTTCTGTGAAGCTTCCGGACTTCCGTGCACGGTTGTGCGCTGTCCGGAGATTGTGGCAACGGCCATGAACGGACTGCCTATGCGAATGGCCCGCGGAATAGCGCGTGGAATGCTGATGCATATACGTGGCAATCAGGGATGTCTGAGCCTTGTACACGGTGTCGACGTGGCCCGACTCAGCGTGATGCCGGCTGTTCAAGGGCATACGTTCAACCTCACGGATGGTCAGGAGACAAAGGTGGATGATTTACTTGACGCGCTGGCTTTCCGCATCAAGGACAAGCACCTGTACACGCTCAAATCCATGACGGTGGCACGGTTGTTGTATGGATCTGACTATTTCGGACAGATGACGCGTCAGCTGACTTTCTCCAATGAATTGTTCAGAACGTTGGCAGGGCAGGATATAACCGCACCAAACATTGTGACGGAATATCTGCGCACACATGTATATGATGAGAATTCGCTATAAAAAACACCAATGAATGATTCATCTTTTATGACCCGGCTTGGTAGCACTCTCAAGGGATGTGCGAAAATAGCGTTGCTTGCAAAGCATACCACTTTGCGTCCGGTGCACGATTCACGTCCGCTGCTTGTGATGGGCAACGGACCGTCGTTACGCAAGGTTCTGGACACACGTCCGTCATTTCTGAAAGAGGCCGCCTTGATGGCAGTCAACTTTGCGGCAAATGCTCCGGAATTCACATGGTTGAAACCTGAATACTATGTGATTGCCGATGGATTCTTTTTCTCGGATGTGCATGGACATGAGAATCTGGAACATCTTTACAATGTTTTTTCTGAAATTGACTGGTCTATGACATTGATTGTGCCGGTGAGATACCGCAAGCGTCTGCCTTCTGCTGTCACTGATAACTGTAATATCCGCATTGCTACATTCAATGATGTGGGGGTGGAAGGGTTCGGCGCGTTTGAGAGACTGGTCTATTCGGCCCGCATGGCCATGCCGCGTCCCCGCAATGTACTCATAACGGCCCTCACCGCCGCCATATGGATGGGCTATACTGAAATCTACGTGACCGGCGCCGATCACAGCTGGATGAAGACCATTGCTGTTGATGGTGACAACCATGTGATCAGTGTGCAGCCTCATTTCTACAAGGACAGCAGCACCGAGCAGAAGCGTGTTGACACTGAGTATGCCGGTTATCATCTTCATGACATCATCATGAGTTTCTACATTGCTTTCAGAAGCTACCACCGTATAGAGGAATGGGCAGTGAAAAAGGGTGTGAACATATACAACACCACGCCGGAAAGTTTCATCGACGCGTTCAGGCGGCGTCCGCTGCCCGGCTGTCAGGAGTAAACTTTTTAGTAAAAAAGGAGTCAAAAAGACATGGAATTGTTTTATTCATTATTGATGATGCTCAACGAGATGTCGCCATATATACTTCTCGGTTTTCTTATAGCGGGGTTGATGCATGCTTTCATCCCCCAGAATACCTTTGCACGGCATCTTTCAGGCACGGGCTGGCGTCCGGTTGTGAAGTCGGCCCTTATAGGTATACCTTTGCCGTTGTGTTCATGCGGCGTACTGCCCACGGCTATAGCGATGCGCCGTAACGGTGCATCGCGTGCGGCTGCCACATCATTTCTTATAGCCACACCGCAGACCGGAGTAGACAGTATCGCTGCCACATGGTCATTGCTCGGGCCTGTTTTTGCGATAGTAAGGCCTGTTGCGGCGTTGGTGACAGCGCTTTTCGGCGGAATAGCCGTAGGGAAAGCCGAACCGCGGGTTGCGGTTGCATGTGCTGTAAGTGATGAAATGGCTGAGAATAGAAAAAAGACAGGTGTTCTTGCAAAATTCATACAGGCGCTAAGATACGGATTTGTGGACCTTGTGGGCAGCATTGGCGGATGGCTTGTCGCCGGCCTTGTCATAGCCGCGCTGATAACGGTTTATGTGCCGGCGGATTTTTTCACGGTTCTTGGCCGCAATCCGCTGCTTTCCATGATTGTGGTTCTCATAATAGCTGTACCTATGTATGTCTGTGCCACCGGCTCCATCCCCATCGCCCTGTCGCTTATGCTCAAAGGACTCTCTCCGGGCACGGCGCTTGTGCTTCTGATGGCCGGTCCGGCCGCTAATTTTGCCTCATTTGCTCTTATATCAAAGGAAATGGGACGCAAATCAGCTTTGATATATCTGGCGGCGATTGTTGTCGGAGCTATGGCTTTTGGTCTGGCAATGGACTATTTTATGCCTGCAGGATGGTTTGTGCTGCCTGCATCGGCCGGGTCATGCCACAATCTTGAAGGTATAGGATGGTTTCCGCTGACATGTTCCGCAATTCTTGTCACGCTGCTGATTGCGGCATTTATAAAGAGAAATATCAAACATAAAATAACAGTAGACAATATGACTAAAGAATACATTGTGACCGGCATGAACTGTCCTCATTGTCAGGCCACGGTAGCAAAAAGCATTGGCGCGGTAAAAGGTGTGGAGCAGGTGGATGTGAATCTTTCCACGGGCAAGACCGTTGTTGTGGGCGAGCACAATCCTGACGAGATTGTGGCGGCAGTGCGCAACGCCGGCTTTGATGTGAAATCCTGATGACCGTGCGCTGATATGCAGCTTGGAATGACTGATACGCTGCTGGTGCTTGCCATTCCGTTTGCCGGCACCGCAGCAGGAGCGGCGTGTGTGCTTTTCATGAAACATGAGATGCCGCTGCTGTTGCGCAAGTCCTTGATGGGCTTTGCTGCCGGTGTGATGGTGGCGGCGTCCGTATGGTCGTTGCTTATTCCTGCAATGGAAATCGGGGATTCCGCTGATGCGACACGTGTGATTCCTGCTGTTGTGGGTTTCATGCTGGGCATACTTTTTCTGTTGCTGCTTGACCGTATAACACCGCATCAGCATGTGTATACCTCCGAGAGCGAGGGGCCTCCGTCACATCTTTCACGTACGCAAAAACTTGTGCTGGCTGTCACCATACATAATATTCCTGAGGGAATAGCATGTGGAATCACGCTTGCCGGTGCCTATGAGGAAAGCTCCTATATGACCATGGCCGGTGCCCTGGCGTTGGCTATAGGCATTGCTGTGCAGAATTTTCCGGAAGGAGCAATCGTCTCAATGCCTTTGCGGGAGTTGGGCAACAGCAGGCGCAAGGCATTCGGCATGGGAGTGCTGAGCGGCGCGGTAGAACCGGTGGCCGCAGTGGTGACAATTTTCATCGCCTCCCTTATATTGCCGGTATTCCCATATCTTCTGGCTTTTGGCGCCGGCGCCATGATTTATGTTGTTGTGGAGGAGCTTATTCCCGAGACCGCTGAAAGACGTCATTCCAATATGGGAACAATCGGATTCTCAGTAGGTTTTGCCCTTATGATGGTGCTCGATGTCATTCTGGGCTGACAGTGTCGGTGTGCGTCATTTGCACCTCAATTCCATGTGAAGGATGGGATAGGGTTTGCCTTCGCCGTCAACAGGATCACGGCTCACAACAACAAAGCCGTGACGCCGGTAGAATTCCAATGCCCGTGTGTTCTGCTCATTTACGTCAACCAGACCTATGCCCTTCGTTTCAACAGCAAACCTCAGCAACTGCGATCCATAACCTTTTCCCATGTAGTCAGGATGTACAAAAAGCATCTGTATCATGCCCTCGGCAATCCCGATGAACCCACATATGGCGTTTTCATCATTTCTGACGGCATAAAGGCTGACGTGAGGCATATAGCAGACGGGCAGTTTATGATGGTAATACTCAACATCCTCATCGGTCAGGAAATGATGCGTGGCTTTTACTGACGCCAGCCATATCCGGGTCAGCGTTGTGTAATCATTGCATTTCTCTATCTGCTCGTACATGGTTTTGTGGAAATATATGTCCCTATTAATTTAAAAGAGGTTGCACATCACATACTGATGCAACCTCTTTACGCTGAGCGGTAAACGGGGGTCGAACCCGCGACCTGCGGCTTGGGAAGCCGCCGCTCTGCCAACTGAGCTATTACCGCAAAAATGATTCATTCACACTGCAAAGATAATGCTTTTTATGAACATCGCCAATACTCCGGTGTGTTTTTCATGATAAAACGGCGCTATGTCTGGCAGTAATAGATGGATAACCGCAGATTTTGAACTCGGTATGAACATTTATCCGGCTGAAATCATTACCTTTGTAATCAGATAGAAAGTATTTGCATGCATCTTATCAATGACAATATACAGAAACTCTTTGTCTTATGTCAGAAACATAAGGTGAGAAAGTTGTATGCTTTTGGTTCTATACTGACATCAAAGTTTAATGAAAAGAGTGATGTTGACATTCTTGTTGACTTCAATTCCGAAATAGATCATACCACCTATGCTGACAATTATTTTGACTTATACCATGCATTAAAAGCCTTATTTGGAAGAGATGTGGATTTAGTTGATGAGTCAGCTGTCAGAAATCCTTATTTCAAGGAGGAACTTGATGAAACCAAATATTTGATTTATGGATAGAAAACTAAGAAAATATTTGTCAGATATTCTTTCTTCAATCCTTGAGATAGAATCTTTCTTGGAGGAAAGGTCAAGAGAATATGCCACTTTCTGCGATGATACATTGTTCAGAAGAGGTGTTGAACGGAATATTGAGATAATGGGCGAGGCTATGATCAAGTCTTGAAAATCAATCCCGATATTCCAGTCACAGCGGCCAGAAAAGATGTGGATACAAGGAACTTTGTAATCCATGCCTATGACTCTTTGAAGCCTGATATTCTTTGGAGTAATCAATCATATGCCTTTACTTAAGCGGGAAGTAGAGAGTCTCTTAAGTGAAGATTGATGTAGTATCATCTTGAATATGCGGCACGCGGCAGAATTTTTCTGCCGCGTGCCGCATATATGTCTGTCTGTTATTCCGTTTATTTGAGTGTGCCGTCCTGAGCTTTCTGGATCATTGTCTGGTTGGCAGTGATGTAGATTTCCACGCGGCGGTTCAGAGCACGTCCCTCAGGAGTGTCATTGCTGGCAACATAGTCAGCCATAGGGATTCCCTGTGCTGAGAGTCGGTCACCGGGAACGCCGCATTTCATCAGATAGTTGCGCACGGCGTTGGCGCGTTGTCCGGAGAGGCGTGTATTGACCTCCATTGAGCCGGTGTTGTCGGTATATCCGAAGATCTGGACATCGGTATCAGGATTCTGAAGCAGGTTCACGGCAAATTTGGTGAGATCAGCCTGAGCCTGGGATGTAAGGTCATATTTTCCGGTTGCGAACAATATGCCGCCGTCAAAGGTGACTTTGATGGCCTGGAGTCCGTTGCGGTCTGTTGTCTGCTCTACCTTTGCCTGCTGGGCCAACTGTTCCTCAAGCTCTTTCTGCTGTTTGTCCATTTTCTTGCCGATAAGGACGCCGGCACCGGTGCCTACGGCAGCTCCGATAGCAGCTCCTATTCCGGCACCTTTACCACCGCCGATCAGGGCGCCGAGTCCCGCTCCGAGGGCTGTGCCGCCACCGCCGCCAATCAAAGCGCCTTTGCCGGTGTTGGTCATTGAGGAACATGATGTCTCGCCAACCAGCATACCGGCGGCTAAGACTGCTATAACTGCGTAACGTATAAGTTTCATGACTGTATGTGTTTTGATGTTTGTAATTCTGTAATTGTCTGTGCCCGGCGCTTAAGAATATCCGGGCGCTTGCAAAGTTAACAAAAAAATGATTGTTGTAGTTTTGTCAGGCTAATAAATTATGCTAATTTTGCAGATATAACGGCCGCCGTCCAATGTCCGTATACCGGATTCATGGAACAAGCCTGTAGGTCTTGCCGGCCGTGCAATGAAAAACTAAATATATTGTTTATGACACCCGCCTCGTCATCGTCTCATTCCATATCATACCGCAAACGTAAACCGGCAATCTTTATAGTGCATCTCGCGGCATTGGTGTGTGTGAGCATGTGGGGAATGTCGTTTGTGTCATCAAAGGTGCTTCTTGACGCCGGCATGGGCACGGTCGAGATATATATCTACCGTTTTCTGTTGGCATGGCTTCTCATTCTTGCCATAAGTCACAAGCGTTTCAGATCACATTCATGGCGCGATGAGGGGATGTTTGCAATGTGCGGCATATGTGCCGGCTCAATTTACTTTATTGTGGAGAACACGGCATTGCAGTACACTCTGACAACAAATGTATCCCTGCTGACCTCCCTTTCGCCGCTGTTCACTGTCTTTCTGGCCGGGCTGCTTTATAGGAATGAGCGCGCTGATTGGCGCGTCTACCTCGGGTCACTGATAGCGTTCTCAGGTGTGGCTTGCGTGATATTCAATTCGGCATCGCAGTTGGAAATCAATCCGTTGGGCGATATATTGTCAATTGGAGCGGCTGTATCATGGGCCATATACAGTTTGATTCTCAAACGATTGAATGCGAACTATGATGTCTGGTACGTGACTCGCAAGACATTCTTCTATGGTGTTGTCACGGCATTGCCTTTCATGTTCCTGTTGCCTGACAATCTACACAATCCATTGCCCTATCTTGAATCATTTGATGTCATTCTGAACCTCCTGTTTCTGGGTCTTGGAGCCTCGATGGTCGCTTATCTGCTATGGGCATATTCAGTAAAACATCTCGGGGCGGTGAAAGCAGGAAATTATATGTACTTTCAGGCACCGGTTACCATGATTGCTTCTTACTTCATACTTGGTGACCAAATCACGTTTCTTGGTGTGCTTGGCTGTGCGCTGATAATAGCCGGGTTGTGGTTTGGTGACTGGCTTACACGCAGGCACAACATGCGTGTCAACAGCCGTTGATCAGGAAATCCGTCTCATTGGCAAGCTGCATCGCTATGCGGTGTGTGTATCTGTCGTTCCGTTTAAGTTCATCCTGCGCTATCTGCATGGCACGGTGAGGATTGGTGGTGACAATGTTGAGCATAAGCCTCAGTGCTGTGTAGCGTGTCAGCGGGATGTCCGAGTTGCGGTTTAGTTCCACCAGATCCATCGCAAACGGTAGATGCCGTAATAACCGGTGGCAGAGAATGTCGGCCTCTTCAATACACATCACATCAAGAAACATTTCGGTGGCTTTGTCCACATTGACCTGACTATGGGCCATCAGCATCGGCGCAAGAAGGCGGCTCTCACGAGTGGAACGGTTGTCCCACAGATCATCGGCAAGCGCGTTGGTGTTACCGGTGAGGCTTGATGCTATCTCCGTCAGCTGTGGCAATGTCAGTCCAAAGATGATGCGGTGTGGATCTCCGGCACGGCGCAGAGTATCGGCGACTATGCCGTTGCGCAACGCGAAGAAACGGCGTTTTATGTTTTGCATGGCTGAAAAGCCCGGGTCTTCGTTTTTTAAGTCCATATGCAAAATTACTTGTTTTTCTCCGAACATAAGTTGCCGTACAGGCGTTTTCTTCATAAATTATTTAAGAGATAAGCAATGAAGAAACTGTTTTTATCTATAATGGGCATCGCGGTATCTGTTATGAGTATGGCTGCAATGCCTCCGGTGGCCTCAGAGGCTGTCACTCCAACGGCGGTCCAGGACTCTGTTCCGCTGACATTTTATCTTCAGGGAGGACCGGGAATTGCCATAAGCGGTTCGCAGGCGCCGGAGAATATGCCTGACAGCGCCAAAACTTTTTTGAATAAGTTTTATGCCGATGATCCCGTTGCGCAGTGTCATGAGGATTTCATCAAACAGACCTATCATGTGATTCTGGAAGATGGCACTGATATAACATTCAACAAGCAGGGCAAGGTCCGTGATATAAAAAACGGTGGAAACATTGCGTTGTCACCTGATCTGCTGAAGGCCATTCTCCCTGCTAAGACAGTGAAGCACCTTGGGCAGGCCGGTGCGCTCAATGATGTGTCGGCAGTGAAAGATGCCGGCGAGAAAGGCTTTGGGGTGGCATTGCTGAACAATGTTCCGCCACAGATGATTTTTGATGTCGACGGTACGTTTATCATTGTGGCCGGCTGACGCCGTTCATATCGGAAAAGCCGGAGACTCAGAGCATTTATTAAACACCCTATTTTCCGAGACAATAAAAAAGAACGATGCAGAAAAAAAACGCGGCCCATTCGGGCCGCGTTTTTTTTCTGCGATGATTGTTACTGTACACGTTTCACATAGCTGCCGTCACGTGTGTCAACCTCAATCATGTCACCTTCATTGACAAACAGAGGCACACGGACAGTCGCGCCGGTCTCAACGGTTGCGGGTTTGAGTGTGTTGGTGGCTGTGTCTCCTTTGATGCCGGGTTCTGTATATGTGATTTTGAGGACTGCTTTGGTGGGCATTTCGGCGTAGAGGACAGTGTCTGTCGATGCATCGCTGACAACTTCCACAGTGTCACCTTCTTTCATGAAAGCGGCACCGGTCACAAGCTCCTTGTTGATGGGAATCTGCTCAAATGTTTCGTTGTTCATGAAGATGTCATCACCGCCTTCGGCATACAGATACTGGTAGGGTCGGCGCTCCACGCGGACGTCCTCAAGTTTCTCACCGATGTTGAAGCGACGTTCAAGTACGCGTCCGTCAACCACATCCTTGAGTTTTGTGCGCATGAAAGTGTTACCTTTACCGGGTTTTACGTGAAGGAACTCCACGCAGAAGTACAGGCGGCCGTCCATGCGGATGCATGTGCCGTTTTTGATGTCCTGAGCGTTAATCATAAAGTCTGAAAAATATGTATTTGTTATTTTATTGTGTCTGGCATATGCGGCGCTAAGCCGTTTGCGACCGCGAAGTTAGCAATTTTTTTGCTGTCGTGCAACTTTTTGTATAAGCCGGCGCCGGTACTTCATTTATGCTTTATGCGGTGTATTGTGCCTTCGATAAGTGACACATATATGTCGCCCGTGGTGGGATCCACGTCTATTCCGTTTATCTCGCTGACTCCTACGGGGATGCTCCAGAGCACTTTTTGATTCTCGGGGTCCACGGCAGTGACTATGCCGCGCCTTGAGCCGGCGTATACAACTCCGTCTTTTTCAACAATCACGCAGGGCGCGTGGTCGTATCCCAGGCCCATGTCAACGGTCCATAGTTCCTTGAATTCAGGGCTTTGCGTATCAACAGCCACCAATTCGCCATCCATGGTCTTGGCATATGCCCGGGTGCCGTCGGCACTGACTCCAAGGCTCTCGCGGTAGCGGTGGCTGTTGTCGCGCCACAGTTGTTTGCCGGTCTTCCGGTCAATGGCTGTCATGTAACGGTCAGGGGCTACGATTATCACTTTCTGGCCGGAGATAACGGGCACAACGTTGCCCGGGCCGAGCATATTGGCTGTCTTGCCGTTGTTCCACACCCAGTTGAGACGTCCCGTTTTCAGAGACAGTGAACGCAGATTGGTGTCCCAAGCACCGAAGATGATGTCATCACCGTCAATAGCAGGGGCTGCCTGGGCATAATTCATCAGACTGTCATAGACCCAGACAGTCTTTCCGGAACGCGGATCGCGGCGCTCAATGCGTTTGTAACCGCCCTGGATGTATGCCTTGCCGTCGGCGGTAAGGACGCCATCGGCTACGTATGGGCCTTCAGAGGATTTCCAGTCACGGATCACACGACCGTTGTTGCGGGTGTCAAGCATCAGTATACCGCCGGTGTAGGGAACAGCGAGCCGCCCGGATGCAGTGACTACAGGTCTTGAGAAAAGCGATGAGCCGACAGGTACGCTCCATTTCAGCTGTCCGTCGTTTTTGCCAACGGCTCTGATTTGTCCGGTCGAGGTGCCGAAGTAAACGTTGTCATTGTCCATGGCAAGGCGTGTGAACACCGATGCGCTGTCAGTCCATATTTTTGCAATTTCAAATCCTTGAGGTTGTTCCCATTTTCCTGAATCGTCCGCTTTCAGTTTCTTGTGGGCTGTGTTGTTGGCGAAAGCCATGCGTGGCTGAGCAGGTTCACCGATCACCTTGTTATAGACATGCGTCCAGTCAGGTGTGACGTCTATTATGGAGTAGCCGGGCCGGCCGTCGCGCATATCAAGGGCGCGTATCATCACTGCCGGAATATCTCCTATGGTGTATTGCTGGAATGAGTGGTAGTGGCCGTTTACATGCCCTATCACCGGGAATTCAAGCAACAGATCGGCATAATCGCGCCAGTTGTCAAGGTCATCCTTGCGAATCGGGTAATGGTTGAATGACAGCACTCGTTTTCCGGGTGTGACACGCTCACCAAGGGTGGTGCGAAGCCAATGGAGATCTTCCTGTTTTATATGTCCGTCACCCATTTTCATGAACGGGCCGCAGTTTATGCCCACAATGACAAGTGAGTCGCATTCTGTGACAAAACGGTCATTGCCAAACAGGTCTATGAATGTTTTTGTGGCACTCTGACTCCAGTTGTTCTCGTGGTTGCCGGGAAGTATGAACAGAGGATGGGTGATGCCGTCAATGATTGATTTCACGTTTGTCAGTTCGGCGTCGCTGCCCTCATTGGTGAGATCCCCGTTTACGATGACAAGGTTGAACGGCTGGCTGTTGATTTCATCCACGGCCTTGCGCAGTGCTGTTTCGTTGGGATTTCCGGGGGTGACATGTATGTCACTGAGAACGGCTATGCGTTGTGCATGGATGCTTGCAGCGGCAAAGACGAACAACATCGCGATTGCTGTAAGAATTTTTTTCATGGTTCTTTGTTTAGGGATGCATCAGGCCGTGAATGGCTGACATATTATGATACTTTGGGTTTTAGATGTGTAAAGTTACGAAATTTTTTGTGTACATTTGTAATCGCAATGAAAAAGATTGACCGTGAGACTACCCGGCGTATCCTTGACGCTGCTGACATTGTGGAGGTTGTCAGTGATTTTGTGACTCTTAAACGTCGGGGCGCCAATTATATAGGCTTGTGTCCGTTCCATAATGAGCGGACACCGTCTTTCTCTGTTTCGAAAAGCCGCGGCATATGCAAGTGCTTTAGCTGCGGCAAGGGCGGTTCTCCGGTCAATTTCCTCATGGAACTGGAATCCATGTCTTTTCAGGAGGCTCTGAGATGGCTTGCCAAGAAATATGGCATAGAGATCAAGGAACGTGAGGAAACCGACGAGGAACGGGCCGCGGAGATGGAACGCGAGTCAATGCTTGCGGTCAATGATTTCGCCATGAAATACTTTGAGGAGGTCATGACTGATACTGACGATGGCCGGGACATCGGCATGGCTTATTTCCGCGAGCGCGGTATAAACGAGCAGTCGTGCCGTAAATTCCATCTTGGATATAGCCCGGAACGGAGTGATTCGCTTTATCGCAAAGCGATTGCTAAAGGATACAGCGAGAAATTTCTATTGTCCACAGGCCTTTGCGCACGCAGTGACAGAGGTGTCTATGACCGTTTCCGCGGGCGTGTCATCTATCCCGTGTTTTCTCTCTCAGGTCGTGTAGTGGCATTCGGAGGGCGCACATTGCGCAAAGATAAATCCGTTGCCAAGTACGTCAATTCACCCGAGAGCATCATATACAGTAAAAGTCGTGAACTGTATGGACTATACCAGGCACGTCAGGCGATAGCCCGTAAAGACAAGTGCATTCTCGTTGAGGGATATATGGATGTGATTTCGATGCATCAGGCCGGGATAGAGAATGTTGTAGCCTCATCGGGGACATCGCTCACAGACGGCCAGATCAGGCTGATACATCGCTTTACCAGAAATGTGACGGTCATATATGACTCGGATGCGGCAGGCATAAAAGCCTCATTGCGTGGAATAGACATGTTGTTGGCACAGGGCATGAATGTCAAGGTGCTGTCATTGCCTGATGGTGATGATCCTGACTCCTTTGCGCAGAGTCATACGGATACGGAGGTTGAGAAATATCTGGAGGAGAATGAAACGGATTTCATACGTTTTAAAACGGACATCCTTCTCGGCGATGCAGGCGCAGACCCTATCAGACGTGCCAATGCCATCAATGACATAGTGGTCTCCATCTCAGTTATTCCTGATCCCATAACCCGAAGTGTATACATTGACGAGTGCTCGCGGCGTTTCAATATAAAAGAAGAGGTTCTCAGTCTACGTGTCGACAAACTTGTCAATGATCTTGAGGAAAATGCCCGGCAATCGCGGCAGCGGTGTGCCGGTAATGAGGACATTGACCGTCTTGAGGCACGCGAGTCAACGGTGTCGGCATCAGAAAAATCCGGGGAGAACGCTGCACTGTCCGCATCGCTATCCGGCTCAGATGTTGTTGAGCATGTACAAGCCGGCATGTCTTCCGAAGATAAAGCGGTTGTCTATCTGCGACCATTTGAGCGTGAAGTGCTCAGATATGCCTTGCGATATGGGGTGATGACTTTGTGCGATGCATATCTGGATGACAATTCAACTGTACCTCTCAGCATAATAGATTATATAGAAGGGGAGCTTCAGGATGATGGTATAACCTTTTCAGACAGTGTGCATGCGGAGGTATGGAAAAAGGTCATTGACCTTAGCCGGAATTATGGAGACAGTCTGCGTGAATTTGAGAAATCTTTGGATGAATTGAACAAACAGCTTGCCGCTGAGGGTATTGAAAAAATCAGGAATGAGGCTGCTGATGTTGCCGATATCCAAAGGCGGGAAAAGATGCTTGAGGCTGAGGTTGAAGCTGAACTGAACAGCCGCAGGCATGAATACAACCGGCGCTACATGGAACATATCTTATGCTCTGATCCCGACAATGCCGTGCGTCATCTTGTCACAGATCTTGTCAGTGACCGTTATACGCTGAGCAAAGTATACAGCAAATATGCTCATGTGGAGACTGAGGAAGAACGGCTTACTGACCTTGTGCCCCGTGCTGTCCATGAACTTAAGAATGCCATACTGATAAACCGCATTGCTGATGTCAAGCAGAAGATCAGAGTGGCCACTCTGGAGGGTGACAACGCTCAGTTGGAAAGCCTTATGAATGATCTGATGGATCTCAACAGGATGAAGAGCGACTTTGCCCGTTATTTAGGAGAAAGAATCATTACTCCTGGGCGTCGCTGATCTCTGTTTATGCAGGGAGGTTTGTCCCCCGCAGCTTGGTAATCGTCCCGTACAATCCGTTGTGCGCCGAACGGATGTGTTTATTTGCTCTGTGCCGGCAGAAGTTTTTCATACGCCAGACGTTCGCCCCAGCTGAAGTTCCGGATGCCGCGGCATTCATAGTTGTTTGAGGCCATTATCCGCTGCATGATTGTGTTTTCAGTTCCGGTGTCAACACGTATAACATTGATGCCACGGCCCATGAATTTGGTCTCAATCAGGGAGAAAATCTTAGCGCTCAGTCCCTGACCGCGCATGGCGGGAGATATGGCAAGGCGATGAATCACGCCATATTCTCCCGGATACTTCCAGACGCCGGTCAGCCGGTCATAAGAATCGTCACCGACAGGCAGGAATGCGTAGCCAACAATTGTCCTATCATCGCAAAACACATATGCGTCACGAGTGGAGATGTCATGTTTTATTACATCAGTGTCAGGATAGCCATCCTCCCATTGGTTGAATCCCAAAGAGCGCTGAAATGCTCTTGCAGAGTCCATTATGACCATGATTTTCTGGATATCCGCTTCAGTAGCACGTCTCATTTCCATGCCGCAAATATAACATTTTTTCTTAGAAGAATTTTGCACCCCGTTTTTGAGAATCTTGTTATTGAGTCCGCGAGGCTCATTTCGAGGCGGAATTCCCTCTGCATCATGCATATATGAGACCAATTTATATGCTTTTTTTAAGAGCGAATGAAATAAGGGTAAAAAAACTTTGTGGATTGGCATATTATCCGTAAATTTGCAGGCCATTACAAATTATGCCGTCTTACCAACGTGCTATATATGTAAATGATAATATAAAGAAATCCATCATAAAAATGAAAAAAGACATTCATCCCTCCAACTACCGCGAAGTGGTTTTCAAAGACATGTCAAACGAGGAGATTTTCATCACCCGTTCAACAGTGGCTTCGCGTGAGACCATTGAGGTTGACGGAGTGACTTATCCTCTTGTCAAGCTTGAAATCACCAGCTCATCGCACCCTTTCTTCACCGGCAAGCAGAAACTTGTGGACACTGCCGGTCGCGTGGACAAGTTCATGAGCCGTTATGGCAACCGTCACAAAAAGTAAGGAATAAACCAAGAGGTATCATAAAGCGGAGGCGCTTTCCAAATCGGAAAGCGCCTCCGCTTTATAAAGTAACTGTGATCCCTGTCAGGGACGTGTCTCGTAATTCGGGACATCCACCAGTTTCACGTTGAAACGCAAGGCGCTGTATGGCGGCACCCCTGCTGTGCCTGACTGGCCGTATCCGAGAGTGTAGGGAAGTATGGCCTCAACTGAATCACCAACATGCATGCGGGTGATTATCTCAGACCATCCGTTTATCAGATATTGTGATGACAATTGACTTGTATAGTGGTAGCTGGAGTCAATGCGCGTGCCATCACAAAGATGTACGGTGTAGTTCACTGTCGCTGTCGAGGTGTACATGGGCTGCAGATTCCCGGTGTTGGCTGCCGGATCTCCGATGAAACGCATCAGGAACTGAACCTGTGAGTTGTATATGGGAGAGTATTTTGTGAACAGAGCTTTGCCTGAAGCATCTTTTTTGTCAATCTGTTGCTGTATCCATGTCTCGTTCTGGTTGCGCCAGTCTGCATAGCGTTCCCAGTTTGTTTTTCCGTCATCCCCGTCTTCGCATGCGGGCAATGCCATGGTTGCTGCAAGAACGGCGGGGACAAGCAGTGAAAATATTTTTTTTATCTTCATCAGGAATGTGGATTAATCATTGAAATCAACTACCGGAGCATTCTGCGCGCCCTGGTCGGCGGCAAAAGGCTGTTTGGTGTCAAATCCGAATATGCCCGCAAAGATGTTGTTGGGGAAGCGGCGGATTTTGACGTTGTATTCCTTGACAGCGCTGTTGTAGCGGTTGCGCTCGGTGTTTATGCGGTTTTCCGTGCCTTCAAGCTGCACTTGCAGATCCAGAAAGTTCTGGTTCGCTTTCAGGTCGGGATAGGCTTCATGAACGGCGTTGATGTATATGCGGTAAGCATTGTCCAGATTGCTGTATTGTGAAGCGGTGGGTGCCTGGCTGTCCGGTCCGTTGAATGATTTTACAGCATCAGTGGCGTTCTCAAGATTCTGCTGAGCTTTTTCAACGTCGGCAACAGCATTGCCGGTGCGTTGTGCTGTGACGCCTTCAAGTGTGCCTGACTCATGCTTTGCATATCCTTTGACGGTCTGGACAAGGTTGGGGATGAGGTCAAGACGACGTTGGTAGGATGACTGGACGTTGGCCCAGCTCTGGTCAACGGTTTCTTCGGCTGTTATCATGCCGTTGTATGTGGTGCATCCTCCAATGAAGAGAAGCACCAGTATTGTGCCGATTATGGCCCATATCAGGCCGCCGGTCAATTTTGGTTTCTTTGTCATTTTCGTATTATCTTTATGATTTATATGCCATCAGGTATTATCCTAATTTACGCAGCAGTGCATTGAGACTGACGCGCTCATGTATGAGTTTGTGGAGGTCGGAGATGGCCACGCGTGTCTGTTGCATTGAGTCACGTTCACGCAGCGTCACGGTGTTGTCCTCAAGGCTCTGGTGGTCTACGGTGATGCAGAAAGGAGTGCCTATGGCGTCCTGACGGCGGTAGCGCTTGCCTATTGAGTCCTTCTCGTCATAGTGGGTGGCAAAGTCAAATTTGAGATCATTCACTATCTCACGGGCTTTTTCGGGCAGACCGTCTTTGCGCACCAGAGGCATTACGGCACATTTCACAGGCGCCAGAGCCTCCGGCAGATGAAGCACAACGCGCTTGTCACCGCCTTCAAGTGCCTGTTCCTCATAACTTGAGCAGAGCACGGACAGGAACATGCGGTCAACGCCTATAGATGTTTCTATGACATAAGGTACATAGCTCTCATTGAGCTCCGGATCAAAGTATTTTATGTTTTTGCCTGAGAATTTCTCGTGTTGCGAAAGGTCAAAGTTTGTGCGTGAGTGTATGCCCTCCACTTCTTTGAAACCGAAAGGCATCTCGAATTCAATGTCTGTGGCCGCGTTGGCATAGTGGGCAAGTTTCTCATGGTCGTGATAGCGGTATTTGCTGTCTCCCAGACCAAGTGCCTTGTGCCACTTCAGGCGCCATTCCTTCCACTGCGCAAACCATTTGAGTTCCTCGCCGGGACGCACAAAGAACTGCATCTCCATCTGCTCGAACTCACGCATGCGGAATATGAACTGGCGGGCCACAATCTCATTGCGGAAAGCCTTGCCTATCTGGGCTATTCCGAAGGGCAGACGCATGCGGCCGGTCTTCTGCACGTTCAGATAGTTCACAAAAATTCCCTGGGCTGTTTCCGGACGCAGATAGACTGTCATGGCTCCATCGGCCGTTGAACCCATTTCGGTTTTGAACATGAGGTTGAACTGGCGCACATCTGTCCAGTTCTTAGTGCCGGAAATCGGGCATACAATCTGCTCGTCTATGATGATCTGCTTCAATTCGTCAAGGTTGTTGGCGTTCATCGCATCCGCAAAGCGCTGGTGCAGAGCGTCGCGTTTGCCCTGATGCTCCAGCACACGCGGGTTTGTCTGCCGGAACATGGCTTCGTCGAAGTCGGCGCCGAAACGTTTGGCGGCCTTGGCAACCTCCTTGTTTATCTTATCATCATATTTTGCAATCTGATCTTCTATGAGGACATCGGCGCGATAGCGTTTCTTGGAGTCGCGGTTGTCAATAAGCGGGTCATTGAACGCATCCACGTGTCCGGAGGCTTTCCAGATTGTGGGGTGCATGAATATTGCCGAGTCAATGCCGACAATGTTCTCGTGGAGAAGTGTCATCGCATCCCACCAGTATCTTTTTATGTTGTTCTTGAGTTCAACACCGTTCTGGCCATAGTCATATACTGCAGCCAGACCGTCATATATTTCACTT
>JAUNPQ010000085.1 GCA_030536615.1 Bacteroidales bacterium
GCCCTGACGAGATAATTGACACCGTAGCCATATTCCGGTTCATACATCCGCGCACACAGCTGCGCTTTGCCGGCGGCCGCATGCGGCTTACACCCGCTGAGCAGGCACAGGCCATGCGGGCAGGCATAAACGGCGGAATAACCGGTGATCTGCTCACCACTTCCGGAAGCACAATAGACTCTGACCGCAAACTTGTTGCCGAAGCCGGATACAAATTCTGATCACATGGAAATCACTGCCGCCATCCGCAAAAAGGTAAAAAGCCTTTCCTCTGCAAAAAAAAGACGGGAATACGGACTTTTTATCGCCGAAGGCACAAAATGTGTCCTTGATACACTTCCTTATTTCAGGTGCTACATGCTCGCCGCCACGTCACAGTGGCTGGAAAAGTATGCTGACAGAACCGCCGGTGTGGACGTTGCAGTTGCCACCCGTGCCGATATGGAGCGCATGTCACACATGTCCGAGCCGCCGTCCGTTCTCGCCGTATACCATATCCCTTCCTCTGCGCCGGTTGACATCACGGCCCTTTCCTCTCAGCTGACATTAGCCCTTGATTGCATCCAGGATCCCGGAAACCTCGGAACCATAATGCGCGTCGCTGACTGGATGGGAGTGCATACAATCCTTGCCTCCCCTGACACCGCCGATGTCTACAACCCCAAAACCGTGCAAGCCACAATGGGCTCCATAGCACGTGTGCGGGTGCACTATCTTCCGTTGCCTGACATACTCCGCGCTCTGGCCCGTAGCGCTGTCCCCGTCTATGGCACGATGCTTGACAGGACGGCACGCAACATCTACACCTTCACACCGCAGCAGAACGCTGTGCTGGTCATGGGTAATGAAGGCCGCGGACTCTCCCCTGAAGTGTCGGCATGCGTCACCCAGAAAATATATATACCGCCTTATCCTGCCGATGCTCAGACAGCCGAGAGCCTAAATGTGGCCGTGGCAACATCAATCGCCCTGGCACAGATAAGACAGCATACTTATATCTGAAAATACAATGGCAAAGACAAAATACAAATCATTCTGGGGATGCACCGCATGTGGCGCCACATCTACAAAATGGACAGGCCGGTGCCCCGAATGCGGGGAGTGGAACACCATGACAGAAGAACGTGTTGCCACCGGTAAAACCACACGGCAGACAGACAATGCGGCCCTGGTGAACCGCAGTGTCCCCGTGGCCGTCTCACAGATTGAGGCCGCTGAAGAGCAGCGCATCCGCATGCCGAGCGCTGAACTCAACCGTGTGCTCGGCGGCGGACTTGTTGCAGGATCTATGGTACTGGTGGGCGGCGAACCCGGTATCGGTAAATCCACACTCGTCCTCCAGAACATCCTTGCTATAAAAAGCAAGACCATATTATATGTCTCCGGCGAGGAAAGCGCCACACAGATCAAACTGCGCGCCGACCGCATTGGTCGCGGCAGCGAGAATGTCTTTATTGTCTGTGAGACAAGCCTTGAACGCATCTTTGAGCACATAGACGCCATTACTCCGGGCATAGTTGTCATAGACTCCATACAGACCATAGCGTCCGACGCTCTTGAATCATCGGCAGGCAGCGTCAGTCAGGTGCGTGAGTGCGCCGCACAGCTTCTGCGCTATGCAAAAACAACATCCACACCCATGGTGCTCATCGGGCACATCAACAAGGAAGGCACACTCGCCGGTCCGAAAGTGCTTGAGCATATCGTTGACGCCGTGCTGCAGTTTGAGGGAGACAGCCGCTACATGTACCGCATTCTGCGCGCCATTAAAAACCGCTTCGGGAACACAAGCGAGCTTGGAATCTATGAAATGTGTCAGCATGGTCTGCGTGAAGTTGTCAACCCGTCTGAGATGCTGCTCTCACACAGTGCCGAAGAACTGTCAGGAGTAGCCGTAGGAGTGACAATTGAAGGCATACGTCCCATCCTTGTCGAAGCTCAGGCCCTGGTCAGCTCCGCGGTTTATGGAACACCCCAACGGTCAGTTACCGGATTCGACGCCAAACGGATGAACATGCTTCTGGCTGTCCTTGAGAAACGTGTTGGCTTCAAGCTTGGGGCAAAAGACGTGTTCCTGAATATTGCCGGCGGCCTTCGCGTCAATGACCCCGCGCTTGATCTCAGTGTGATCTGCGCCATCTTGGCCAGCAACGTGGATATGGCCGTCCCAAAAGGATGGTGCATGGCCGGCGAGGTTGGCCTATCCGGAGAAATCCGCGCCGTGACACGTCTGGAACAGCGTGTCATGGAAGCCCAGAAACTGGGAATGACCGATATTCTTGTGCCACATGCCTCACTCAAAGGCATTGATACTG
Organism: Bacteroidales bacterium; assembly: GCA_030536615.1. Taxonomy (GTDB): domain Bacteria; phylum Bacteroidota; class Bacteroidia; order Bacteroidales; family Muribaculaceae; genus CAG-873. Next base: position 2,316 of record JAUNPQ010000085.1, read on the forward strand.
ACCGTCTGACAATCAGGATTCATGAAGTCGGCAAGGTTGACGAAGCTTTCCGTGCCATTTTCGGCTGATATAATGAAATGGAAACACTGAGGCCGGGTCCCTGCATTGGGAGGTGACCCGGCCTCAGTGCTATATCTTCAAGTAACCTGTTATTACATTTCCTTTTTGCACTGCAACAGATACAGAACTGTTCCGGCAGCAAAAGCCAGTGAGGTCAGAATGTTCAACACCGCAATAAAACCAAATGTGAACTGCACCATCAGGGTTATGAAAAACACCAGAGTCATCACTGCCAGTGTGCGCAGTTCGGCAACTCTTGCTATCTTGATATAAACAAGAATCTGCATCACGCCATAACCAATGGCAGCCATGGCACGGAATATTGAAAACATATAGTTCCCCTGGGGAGGCAGAAACGACATCAGAAATGACAGACCGCCGGTGACACACGCAAGGATAAACATTGTCTTTAATATACCCTCTCCGACCAGAGTCTTGAGTGCCGACCCGGCCATACCAAAGGCAAACACTGCAAGAGCGCCCCATACGGCTATTGAATTAAGCACATTTACAAATCCCCAGAACGTATGGTTGCGCAAATAATCCCATGGGCTTGACACTGCATAAATGGTTGACAGCGCATCAAGTCCTATTCCGGCTATACCTACAATCATCGCGGCAAGTGCAATGTTTGAAATCGGATTCGGTCTCAGCAATTTCTTTTCTTCCATAACGGTATTTGTTTAGTTAAAATGCAAATATACGCATTTAAAACAGTTAAGAGATGCAAACACAGTTAAATATCCTTAAAGCAAACAACAGTCATCTCTCAGGCGTTATTAACAAATAAGACATATAAGGCCCCCTTAAGGCCATTAACATTCATCCGTACTCCCATGGCAAACCGCATTATGCAAGCGTTCAAGACCACCTTTGTGGACTATTTTTCCCTGCACGGGTTCATTGAAAACCAGTCAGACATAGAGACGGACATACGTCAGGGCGTGTCATTCAGAGGCACAAACATCGTTATCCTGATCATGGCCATCCTCATTGCCTCACTTGGCCTCAACACAAATTCAACCGCAGTCATCATCGGCGCCATGCTCATCTCACCGCTCATGGGACCCATCATCGGTATCGGGCTCGGCATCGGGGTCATGGACTATCCGCTGCTGCGCAGAGCATTGCGCAACCTTGCCATGGCTGCCGGATTCAGCATCATCGCATCAACTATTTATTTCCTCATCTCACCCGTCAGCGAAGGGCACAGCGAACTTCTTGCCCGTACATCGCCAACTATCTATGATGTTCTCATAGCATTTTTCGGCGGAGGCGCGGGAATAATCGGGATTGCCTCCACCTCAAAAGGCAATGTCATACCCGGCGTGGCCATAGCCACAGCCCTTATGCCGCCGTTGTGCACCGTGGGGTACGGCCTGGCAACATGGCAGCCGCACTATTTCATCGGCGCCCTCTATCTCTTCCTGATAAACAGCATATTCATCGCTTTGGCCACATTCATAGGCGTGAAACTGCTGAAATTCAATGCCGTGAAAGTAAATGACCCCATCCGGGCCAAAAGAGTACGCAGAGTTGTCTATATCATCGCCGTGCTCACACTGCTGCCAAGCATCTATCTCACCTATAACATGCTTCGTGAGAGCCGTTTTTCCATCAACGCACAGCGTTTTGTAACGGCACAGATGCAGTTTCCAGAGACACGAGTGGTCAGCGAACACGCCTATATGAAAAACGGCCAAAAATATATAGACATAACACTTCTCGGGAAAATACTTCCTGCCGATTCCCTCAAACTCGCCCTGTCACCGAAACTTGCCGCCTATGGACTTGAGGGTGTGAGCCTCAACATCATTCAGGGTGACATGGCATTGAATGACAATACGATGAACCCCGGAACGTCGACCTCCGACATCTACAATCTCTCCCAGAAAGTCATCGCGCAGCGGCAGGCCACAATTGACTCGCTCACAACAGTCATCGCCGCTGCCAACATGCGCGACACAATTGGCGCCGCCATGGCTCCGGAGCTGAAAGTGATATTCCCGCAGGTGGCGGATATAGCCATCAGCCGCAACGTTTTCTGCGATGTCGGCAACGGCGGCCTTGACACCCTCGAAGTAGCCCTTGTCAGATATTCACATCCCGTTGACCGGCCCACCTCAACCAAGCTCCGTGAATACCTTCAGGCACGTCTCGGAGTGGCCGATGTGCGTCTTGTGGACGTCTCCGGACATGGATGGTGACAACTGTCAGATTGACAGAGAGACAGATGCTGTCAGTGACCGCGGAAGCGCCGGGCCGTAGATATATCCCGAGTCACGCAGATATCCCGTGTCAAAATCTTTCTGATAGGCGTTGAACACATTCGAGACACCTGCTGAGGCCTCCAGTTTCAGACGGTCAAAAAGAGTCCAGCTGTATGAAAGTTTTATGGATGCATCGAAATATGTCGGTGTTTTCACCGCCTTGTCTATCGGCGTTCCTGAGCCCTCCAGATGCTGCACCGTCATCGATCCGGTCAGCGTGCCCGTTACTATGGCACAAAGCCTCCGCGTGATGTCATAGTCAAGAGTCAGATAACCATATATATCAGGAGTGCGGAACATCTTTTTTACGGCAGGCACATCCGGGTTACTTGACCACACCTCCGGCTCCTTGTACCTTGACCGCTGCCAGGTCACACCCGCCTGCATCTGCATGTGGAACGGAAAAGCAAGCTTGCCCTCAAGCGAAGCCCCGACAACACGTGCCCCGCTGCCATTGTAGCGTTCCAGCACGGCATTGCCAAACTCATCGGTGTCAGGCAGCTCCCGCAGTGCAAAGACCTCGCTCAGATCAGTATAGAATCCCTCAACGCACACATTGGCCTGAGTGTTGCCTATGCGCGTATACCAGTCTGCCGATGCGCTCAGACTGCGGCTGTTCTCCTGTTTGAGGCCCTTGGCAAGGACAGTCACAACGCGTTCACCACCGACAACCGCCACATGAAAATCCTCGTCATAGGCCTGGGGCGAACGGAATCCGGTGCTGAAACTCAGACGCAGATTGAGATTCTTGCGGGGATTGAAACGGATGTTGGCGCGCGGTGAGAAAATCGGATTGTCTATGAGCGTGTGGTTGTCCACGCGGCATCCCAGAAGAAATCCCCAACGGTCATCGCGCCACTCGTTCTGCACATATCCGCTGTATATGTTTATAGCCTGCTTGATATCATGATTATATCCTATGGTCACATCATGCAGACGGTTATAATTATACTCCAGTCCGGCAATCAGTTCAGCCGGCATAAACAGAAAACGGTTCATGGAGTGAGTCCATTGGGCGCCTGAGGCAACAACAATGTCTGAAGTCCGTCCATACGCGTTGGGATCCATCTCACTGCCATAGTAGCTCTGCCGGCGTGTGGACTGTGCCGCACCATATATGGCAATGTGATCAGTGCGTGACCGGTTCCAGATGTCAAAAGTTGCCTCGCCGCCATGAATATTGTGATCAACCTACTCTGCGACCATAGCCTCATGGGCAGGCTTGTCAAGCTGATCACCACCGCGGCGATACTCATGCGTGTTGTGATATTCAATTGTCAGACGCGTGTCATCTGAAGTCCGCAGAAACGAGCGCGCACCTATTGTCTGCGTCTTCAGCTGGGCTATTTCCGTGAATCCGTCAGTGCCCGCGTCATACCCGTCACGATAGCGGCTTTGGCCATATATGAATATTCCGGCCTTGTTGTTGTCAGTGACCACTGATGCATTGACGGTAGTATTGTTGTCAAAAGAACCGCTTATGCCTATTGACGTCAGCGAATGGCTGACCTTGGCGGAATTGACCGTCGGATCCTTGGTGATGATATTTATTGTACCCCCAACCGCGCTTGACCCGAACAGAGCCGAGCCGCCTCCGCGCATCACCTCCACACGGTCAATCATATTGGCCGGAATCTGCTCCAGCCCATACACCCCCGTCAAAGCCGAGAAAACAGGACGAGAATTGAGCAGGATCTGTGAATAATGACCGTCAAGGCCATTTATGCGCACCTGAGTGAATCCACAGTTCTGACAGTCATTTTCAACGCGTACACCCGGCTGGAAATTCAGACCGTCGGCCAATGAGCATGCGCTGACAAGACGGAACGTCTTGTCATTCAGCACATTCACCAGCGATGGGCTATTTCGCCGTTTAAGCTCGCTCTTGGATGACGTCACAACAATCTGGTCAAGGAGAAAAGCATCCGGCCGCACCGTGAAATTCAGTTCTATGGTTGAGTCGGCCACAAGCTCTATATTCTTGCTCTCCGACGCATAACCCGTAAATTGCGCCTCAACGGTATAAGGTCCCGGTTTGAGGTCCCGGAAAACATAGTGGCCCGATGCGTCTGTCAGCGTCGCATAAGGAGTGCCTTTCAGGATTATCGCATAATAGGGGAGATGCTCTCCCGTTTCGGCATCTATGACATGACCTCCCAGATTGGCGTCTGAACGTACAGGCCCTTCTGCCTGAGTCTGCCATGCCGACAAGCATAGGCATGCCGACAAAAAAATATATTTTATCATTGATGTGTTTTTAAGGGAAAATATGTAATGGAAAACCACACCGTCTGTCATCTCCATGGCCGGAACAAAAGTAAGCAATGCGGCCTGACAGTGGTTCACTTTTTCCAATTGCGGGTGCAAATTTAAGAAATTTTGTGCAAAAAACATGGACTCGGCCCTGCAAATATTATTAATTTTGTATGTTGAATGCATA
>JAUNPQ010000086.1 GCA_030536615.1 Bacteroidales bacterium
TTACTATGACTATCTGACCGGAAGGATTACTATGACTATCTGACCGGCATTTATGACATGGATCCTATGGTGGTCTATGACCGCCGTCAGTTTACAGTATTAGCAAGACTCGACACACCTTTCTTCAACAAAACCGCATCAGAGAAAGATACCCCGAAGAAAGAAATTCGTACCCAAAAGTGGATTGGCCGTCATTGGACGTGGGTTAATGAGTATGTTGCGACTACCTTATATTGTATGCTCGAAGTCGGTCTGAAATGGTATTTCTTTGAAGTTGAGAGATATCTCGACAACTTATCCAATGTTTGCCTTGATTGGAAGATTGTACGATTCAAGGAGATATCCAAATCCCAACGACTGGGCATTGTCACTACTGGCGACAACACAGTTTGCGTATTGCCGTTTAAGTTTCAGAATATCATAACTGAACGTTGGAATAAGAAACTGTTTTTTGTGCAGGGCCGGGATGAAAAGTGGGGCGCATATCGGATTCTCAATAATTTTGACAATGTCTCCTTTGAGTCGGTCATAAACATCCTGTCAATTGAACCATTCGTGCCTTTGGAATATGACGCCATCAGCGAAGCCGAATTGGAAGACACCTGCGCTCCGATTACATATTGGATTCTTCATAAAGATGACAAAATCGGTATCATGACCGAATTTGCATATACTCCAGCTGTTTTTGATTTCATAAAACCAATTCATGAAGACTGGGCGTTCTGTTTTGTCAAAGGAAACAAACATATAAAATTAGACTACTACGATATAGAACGGGCAGTCATTGAATTGCAGTAACGCATGCCCTATTCGCTATAGTCAATAGAGGTCAGCATTTTATGAACTAAAAATCGATAGCAATTTATATGAGGTTACTCCATCTCTCTGACACTCACGGATACCATTGGCAGCTTAAGAATCTTCCTGAAGCAGAAGTTCTGGTACATTCAGGCGATTTTTGTATGACCGGCAGCGAAACTGAAGCTCTTGACTTTCTACATTGGTTTTGTGATTTGCCGTATAAACATAAGATATTTATCTGTGGGAATCATGACGAATGTCTCTATGGAGCAAATATCGAGGGGCTCGATGAAAATGTGCATTATCTCTGCAATTCCGGAGTCACAATAGAAGGTATCAAGTTTTATGGTGTACCGATGTTTATCGCTGACAGCTTAATTGGCCGACAAGAACACAACTTCGCCAAGATTCCGGGCGGCACAGACGTATTGATAACCCATATCCCTCCTTTAGGTATTCTTGATATCGATGATGGTATTCACTATGGATCTGACAATCTTTTTGAGAAAGTAACGAATATTTATCCTGCAATACACCTCTTCGGGCACATTCATCATCAGCATGGTATGATCAAGATTAATGAAACAATCTTCTCTAACGGTTCTGTGATTAGTGGCCGTAACCCCTTAACGAGCAGGTTTAATGTGATTGAAATAAAATGATGAAAGCAGAAATTCAAAATATAGAATCACGAATTCTGGCGATTACAGCCGGTAAAAACTTCACCAGAGCAGACTGGATGAACGACAAAAAGCAACGCTGCAAGGTTGAACAGCTATTGTCACAACGACAAGAATTACTCAATAAAATGTTTCTTCCAACAGCTGAGGCGATGGAACACTTCAAGGTTGTGAATAACCGGCTTTTCACTCTTTCCGGGCAGCTTAGGAATCGTATCAGAGTACTCAATGAGAAAATCAATATGGTAATGGATTGTCCCGAATTTGACGATGACTATGAGATTGAAGGAAGTTTAAGATTCTCTTTTAACGGAGAAGAATCAGTGCTGAAACTTGATGACGACAGCTATTATGGTTCCAATTTCATTCAAATGATAGAACTATTAAATATCCTGATTCACAGGAATACAGATCTGCATCCACTTGAATGCATAGGTTTACATTCTACAAACCTTGATGACGGGCAAAGTTGGGATGAATATCCTTTTAGGGGGCGAAAAGAGTTTGATAACATCATAATTTGCTATGCGATTCATAATTTCACCTCCCACTTGGGTTATTCAATTCCGGATCTCATACGCATGAACGATTTTTGGTGCGAGGTACACCTTATAGTCCAAAGCATAACAACACAAAACGGCACTCGCTATATTCCAAACGAGGAAAATAACGCAATATGATATAAATTCAATGCTCATGCCGGGGTGCAGTTCAAGGAAGTGTTGGAATAATCGGGCATTGAGAAAAAAAATTTCGTACCTTTGTGGTTGAGATGGTACAAGTTAGCCCATGACATTTTGAATCAAGAAGCGGAATGCTCTCTTGTATAAATCGCTCCATCGGACTATGGAGCAAAAAGAAAACAACAATGGAAATGAAATTTTGTCAGAGTTGCGGTATGCCGCTGACTGAGGGTAACAAAGGCACAAATGCCGATGGCACACAAAACGGTGATTACTGCATCTACTGCTATAAAGATGGCAGGTTCACTCAGGATATGACAATGGAGCAGATGATTGACCACTGCGCCCAATTCACCGATGAGATAAACAAGCAGTCGGGGCAGAACTTGACAAAGGATCAGGCAAAAGAAATGATGCGCCAATTCTTTCCTCACCTAAAACGCTGGAAAAAGTAAAAGACGATTATGAGCAACGAAATTCTGTATATTCTCCTGCCTGACTATGCAGCGCATGAGGCAGTCTATCTCGCGCAGGCTATCGCCTCCGATGAGTATGCCATGAAGGAGAACCCGAAGTATATCAATAAGGTTGTCGCACCGACAATGGAGCCTGTCAAATCAATTGGAGGCTTCCGCACTATGCCGGATTATTCCTTTGACACTATGCCCGACGATTATGCCGCATTGGTGCTGATTGGCGGTTTCGGGTGGAATACGCCTGTCGCTGACCAAGTCGTGCCGATTGTCAGAAAGGCTGTTGAGAAAGGAAAGATTGTCGGGGCGATCTGCAATGCGGCATCATTTATGGCAAAGCACAGATTCCTCAACGCTGTTAAACACACCGGCAACGGTTTGGAGCAATTGAAACTTTGGGGTGGAGAGAGCTACACTAATCCCAACGGGTATATCCATGCTCAAGCCGTAAGCGATGGTAACATAGTGACTGCAAACGGTTCAGCAACTCTTGAGTTTGCAAAAGAGCTGCTTTTATTGCTCGAAAACGACACACCGGAACGCATCGAAATGTACTATCAGTTCAACAAGCTGGGCTTCTGTAATCTATTTTCTGCCTTATGAATAACAATGTATTGCGCAGGATTGGATTGTCGGTTTCTGTAATTATTATAGTCACTTCTATTATCGGTTTCTTTGTTTGCGATGACCACTTTTTCTCCTACCTTTATTTTACCGTGGGATTTGTATATCTAATGTTAAATCTGTTTGTTGTTAAAAATAATAACTGACTATGTTTATCGCAATTCTCACATACAAAAAGCCGTTGAGCGAGGTTGACCGATTCCTCGTTGCTCATCGTGCATATCTTGCCAAGCACTATGCCGCCTGAGATTTTATCACATCAGGTCCGCAGATTCCGCGTGTCGGTGATGTTAAACGGCATTGCCGATTATCAGATAGTGGAGTTTACTCCGACAATGTTCATAGCCGATGACCTGAAAACAATTTTGCAATGATTGAATCGGAGAGGCTCATACTGCGTCCATGGCTGGAAGATGATGTGCTTCCATTTTCTGAAATCAACGGCGATAAGGAGGTTATGGAGTATCTGCCCAAATGTCTTTCTTTGGAAGAAACGGTGCAGTTCTATAAACGGATAGTCGCTGAACATAATACATTTGGCTACGGTCTTTATGCCGTGGAAACAAAAAGCGATGGCCGCTTTATCGGTTATGTCGGATTCCATAATTTTGATTTTGAAGCAGAGTTTTCTCCCGGAGTTGAGATTGGCTGGCGACTTGCAAGGAAGCATTGGAATAAAGGTTACGCCACAGAAGCCGCAAAAGCCTGTATTGATTATGCCCGTAAGCATCGTTTGTTCAATGAAATTTATTCGTTCACAACGGTATGCAACCATCGCTCGGAACGAGTGATGCAGAAAATAGGAATGAATCTAGTGGGCTTTTTCTCTCATCCGTCATTGCCAATAGGTCATAGATTGGAGCCTCATGTCCTTTATAAATTGGAATTACGTGTGAAAACTTTGGCATAGGAGGCAAGTCAATAGACGAAATCAAACGTAGATTACAAGCCATGAGCAAGGTTGAGCAACTTAAATTATCCGCCGGACGTCTGTTCTTCGCAAATATATTATGATCCCGGTATCTTCATTTCGGTTGGAAATTGAGGCTTCATAGATTACGGGAACAAAAATTGCCGGTCACCTCTTGGCTTGCCGTCTTCGCGCTTCTGTAACCGGGTTTGTCAGACAAACGCCATCCTGCATTACCCTTTTATATCACAGTAATCACTGTCTTTTTTCAATGGTTCAAGATGGATGTTTACAAACGATTTCTGGCCAAAGCGCTTCTTCAGTTTATTTTCGAGTCTGGTTGCTGTCTGATGCGCTTCTTCCAGAGAAATGTTACCGTCCATGCGCACATGCACCTCAATGGAACAATAGCTTCCTATACGCCGAGTGCGAAGATTATGTGGCGAGCTCACTTCCGGCAATGAACGTATGATGTCTAAGATTTCATCTTCCGTCTCTTTGGGAAGGGACTTCTCCAAAAGTTCCTCAACGCACGGCACGAGCATCTGTATTGATACTTTCATTATGAGAAAGCTCACAATTATTGCGGCTATAGGATCGAGCACACGCCATGAATGTCCTAAAAGTACGGCGCCACCGATTCCGGTAGTTGTACCAACTGACGACAGCGCGTCGCTTCGATGATGCCATGCATTAGCTACCACCACCGGAGAATCGAGCTTCCGCCCCATCCGTACGGTATATCGGTAAAGCAATTCTTTAAGAGCTATGGAAACCAATGCCGCTACAAGGGCAAGCATACCCGGCTCCGGCAATGCCTCGCCATGCAGGAAACGAAAGACCAAAGAAGCCCCGTTCCAGAAGACACCTACACCTACCAATAGCAATAAAACCCCGACAATGGCTGTTGCCAATGTCTCATATTTGCCATGGCCATAATCGTGCCCTTCGTCTTGCGATTTTGCAGAAACCTTTACAAATAGTATTACTATGATGTCTGTAATGAAGTCGGATAGAGAATGTACGGCATCTGCCAGCATTGCCGAACTTTTCCCTACTATACCTGCAAAGAACTTAAAGGCGAGCAATAACAAGTTTACCAGACTGCCTGTAAGTGTCACCCGATAAATTTCCTTTTCGCGTGAGTCTGTCATATTATTATGAATATGCATCTTTTATCTTTGTGATAAACGGAAAGCGAGGTTCATCAACCGTTATCTTTTCCATCTTTGCAAAAGTAGCTAAAACCCATGATAATTCGACATTTTTTATTAACTTTATTGTCGGATTGTCAGAACATGAAAGAGATCAAACGCAATTATTAGTTATGAATCTTACCCTCAGACCATATCAGCCCACGGATGCCAATGTAATCACTACTTGGCTTAAAAGCGAATATCTTATGCGCCAATGGTGCGCTGACCGATATGAGCGGTTTCCTGTCACCCCAGAAAATATGAACTCTTATCATCAGCAATACATTGACGGACATAACTCGGTTGCTCTGACTATGGTTGACAGTGAAGAGATTGTCGGATATATCACTCTACGCACTCCGGCAGATGATTCTTCTGAACAACGCTTGGGATTTGTTATTGTTGATGACTCCCAACGTGGCAAAGGATTTGGTAAAGCCCTTGTCAGCATGGCGGTCGATTATGCTTTCTCCAAATTAGGTGCCCTAAAAGTTTCATTGGGCGTTTTTGAAAACAATCCGGCAGCTATCCGATGCTATGAATCGGTTGGATTCCATCGTGTTGTCAGGTATGAAACCGAGAGCTATGATTGTCTTGGACAGATATGGGATTGTATTGAGATGGAATTGTTGGATAATGCCATAAAAAGTATCTCTCCGTTATGACACCGGAATTAGTTGTAAACAGAATCGTCGCTAATAAGTCGACCTATATGGAGTTGATGCTTATCGGTGACGAATCAGAGGACATGGTGCGCCGCTATATCGACATCTGCAGTTTGTATGTCTGTTTCGTTGAAAGCGCTGCCGTAGGCTGCATCGCCACGACAAGGATTGACGCGGAAACCATTGAAGTAAAAAATCTGGCCGTTGTTCCGGATTACCGTAGAAGAGGATTGGGACGACACTTGCTTGATTTTGTCGAAAAACTTCATCCAGACCATAAAATATACATAGGTACCGGCGAAACACCTTCAACATTACGCTTCTACCAGTCATGCAGCTACCGGTATTCACATAGAATCCCGAATTTCTTTACCGACAACTATCCTGATCCGATAGTAGAGGAAAATGTAACTCTGAAAGACATGATTTATCTATATAAGGATTTATTACAAGATGATAGACGTTAATCCTCAAGAAACTACCCGCGCTTACGCATTTGAGATGTGGATGAAAGCGCCTATGCCGATGGTGACATTCTTCAAGACTCTCAATGTGTCGCGGCTCATCAAAGTCAGTAAGAAAAAAGGACTGAAATTCAATATGCTGATGTGCTGGTGCATCGGTAAGGCAGCAAGTCAGATCAAAGAATTCTTCATGCTCCCGGTTGATGACAAACTGATTAAGTATGATACGATTGCTGTCAATACTATAGTTCTTAACAGTCAAGGCGAGGTAAGTTCATGCGACATTCCGTTTTCAGATGATTTGACACAGTTCAATGCCGATTATCTACGGCTCACGCGGCAAGTTGCCGACTCCTGCCAGAATCACGATCTGACAGACAGCATGGTAATCGGAACATCGGCATTGGCGCAGTTCAACATCGACGGTGCCGTTGGTATGTACAGCGGCATCTTCAACAATCCCTTCATGATTTGGGGTAGATATCGCAAACGCTGGCTCAAGACAACCCT
>JAUNPQ010000087.1 GCA_030536615.1 Bacteroidales bacterium
AACTTTTTCTGAAGATTCCCGGCAAATTGCGCGACATGACGCTTGACCGGTCAAAGGCCATTCATGAGATGCTTGTATACAATGGGCTGCGCGAGTATAAAGGTGACACTGCCCGCGAAAAAATCAATTCGTTCATAAACCCGGCGGAGATTATGAATGCCTTTGACCGTTCCGATGCCTTTAAAGTCCATCACATTCCGGCGCCTGCTGAATACTCTATGGGTATACAGACCAGATTTGTCTATATATATCCCACTGATTCAGCCGATGACCTTATAACATTCTGTATAGTGAATGGTTTTGATTCGGGTAGCGGCATGGGCGCAGGAATATCGGCGAGTGAGAAATATGTGTCTGTCATAAGGTCAGAGGCAGACTGGTGCCATGACGGGGTTATTACCAATTCAGTGATTTTCAAAGGCGGCAAACCCTCGCAGGACATCCTGCCGTTGATCAACAACAGCCTGCTCAAAGAACTGGAAAATGATGAAAGCGGCGTGCAGGGCGTGGCTGACCGTGTGCCTGACAATGTGAGGATATGCAAGGGTGGCCTTGAATTCGTATTCCAGAAGTATGAAGTGGCCTGCGGCGCTGCCGGCAACTATGCGCAGTTCATTCCGTGGCAAGTCCTCAGGCCCTATCTGAAAGAGGATTTCTATAAATTCGCTATCTCGCTCAAGGATTGGAATAAGATCAATATTCCGGAGTTTGAATATTGATCTGTGCGCCAGTAAGAGGCCGAGATGTACGTCTTCTAAAGATGAAAACCCCGCGGAATTGCTCTGCGGGGCTTTCATCAATATGCATGTAATTGTTTATTTCATGAACATCTTGACGCGGTTGAATTTGCCGTCAAGAGCATCAGGAACATAATCCACAGACTCATCCTGTTTCATGTCGGCGAACTGAGACTGGCTCCATATGAAAGGCAGATGGCGTACATGCGCGGTTCCGAATTTCATCCAGAATGATGTCTTGGTGCCGTTGATGTCAGGTTTGCGGCTAAGGTCTTTCAGGGTCTCCTTGATAAGGTCTGTTGAGAAAGCCTTGGCATCTACAGAGCCGTCAGGACGTGTGCGCGGCATCTCAGTGGTGCCGTATCCCAGATCCCAGCGGCCATAGACTGACAGCGGCTCGCGGTCCTCGGTGTAGGTGATGAGGTCTTTGGCGCTATCAATGTCTTGTACGGTGTCTATACGGTCCCACAGTTGATTTCTGCGCATGGGACGCAGGTTCATGCTCTCAAGTTCATAACCAACCCAGAATGATACCGGCTGGTTAACACCGAAGATGTGTGTCGGTGTGATCAGGTGGTGGTCATAGTCAAGCGGGCCGGTCTTTTCTCCGGTTGAGTCAACCAGTTTGACCTCCTTGCCGTTGGCGGTGAAGAGAACAAAACGTCTGTAACTCATGTCAACCAGACCGATCTCACCGGTGTTGGCATCAACAATGTGGTATCCGTTAAGATATGTGCCGGTGTTGTCAAGGCTGATGTAGTCATAGAAATCCTGGATGCTGCGTGCAAACTGTTCTGCGGCGGCAGAGCGGTATGTAAGCCATATGCCCAGAACCTTAGGCTCATTGTACAGGTCAACATGGGTGGTCTCGTTGAAGCCTATGCCGTTGCCGTTGAACCCGAAGTCTGTGTTTGAGCCGAACTGGCCGGGACAGTTGGCGTTCTGGGTCACAAAGTCCTCGCCTATGCAATAGGTGACGGCGCATGACTGTGCCCAGAAGCAGCACCATGAGTTGTGTGTCCAGAAAACATTTCCGTCAGGCATGATTTTTGTGAATGCCGTGCAATGATCAGGTTTGTCCTTGGATGTCGGTTTGGCCGAGCCATATCCCATCACCAGTCCGATCTTGTCACCCACGGCGTCAAACAGGTCATACTGAGAGTTGATGAAGATCACATCAAGGAATGTCAGAGGATCTTTGTCATAGCCCAGTTTGCTCTGTGCCCCGTCAAACGCGCTCAGGGCGAGGTCTGACAGTTTCACTTCTTTCCGCGGAGTCAGACCGGCCGCACCCTCATAGATGCCGAGCTGTCTGAACATGAGCCGGATGATCTTTTCTATGCGTACATCGTCGGCACGGGAGCTGACATAATCATACAGATAGTTGTAGTTCTGGATGATGGTCTCACCGGCTGCTTCCAGATAGTGGGGTTTCACCTCGATTGACAATGCATTCTGGGGCGTTGAACCGATCAGGAAGTTTTTCCATGAATTGTTGCGGGTGGCAAGGATCATCTCTCCGGTCTGCACCCGGCCCTGCACATATCCTGCATTGTACTCATTCTGATAGATGCTGACATTGGGATTCTGCGCATAGATGGCGAAGTTCCAGTTGTTGTCCACACACTGTGCGAAACCGCAGGTATATTCGTCAAGCACATACTGTGTGGCCGGAGTATTTTTGAATTTAGGTGTGTATTTAGCCATTGTTGTGAATTTTATATTTTATGATTTTCTTTTCCGCATTGAGACATACAGTTCTCATTTCCGGAGATCATTCCATGAACATCTTTACGCGGTTCCAGCGGCCATCAATGGCGTCAGGAATGCAGTCAACATCTTCAGGCTGCTTGAAAGAGGCCCATATTGAATCTGACCAGATGAAAGGAGTCCCGTCAATATAGGGCGAACCGAATTTCATCCAGAATGATGTCTTGGTGCCGTTCAGAGAGGGTTTCATGGAGAGGGATGCCAGAACCTGCTTTATCTCCTCGGTCCCGAACGTCTTGGCGTCAATTGATCCGTGAGGCTGATAGCGCAGGAATTCAGAGGTGCCATAGTTCTTGTCCCAGCGGCCGGCAATTGAAATCGGTTCAAGGCTCTCATTGTATGTGATGAGGTCCTTGGCACTTTCAATGTCGTGCACATTGGCTATGTTGCGGTATAGCTGATAACGGCGTTTGGGCGCTCCGTCAATGGTCTCAAGCTCACGCCATATGCGTTTGTAGACAGGTATGTTGCAACCGAGCACATAATTCTCTGAAACCATATGATGGTCATAGTCCAGGAACATAGGCTCATAGCCGGTTGAATCCTTGACGGTCAGTGTCGAGCCGTCGCCTTTGAAGAGCGCGAAGCGGGCATAGCTCATGTCAATCATACCGAACTCACCACGGTAGGCATCCACAACCATATAGGCGTTCAGGTATGTGCCCGTGTTGTCCATGCGTACATAATCATAGAATTCATCTATTGACTTGGAGAACATCTCAGCGGCGGCACCACGCCATGTGAGCCAGAGTCCCACAGTCTTTGACTCATTGTAGAAATAAGTCTCGGTGGTCTCGTTGAAGCCAATGCCATGTCCGTTGAATCCGAAGTCAGTGTTTGATCCGAACTGGCCGGGGCAGAATGAGTTCTGTGTCAGGAAATCGTCGCCGATGACATAAGTCATTGCGCAGGTCTGGGCAAAGAAGCAGCACCAGCTTGTGTGTGCCCAATATATTTCTCCATTCTCAAGTTTCTTGACAAAGCCTGAACAGTTGCCCGGTTTCATGTGGCGGTCCTCCTCTTTGTCCTTGAGGGTCTTTTCGGCATCGCTCTTCTCAACATCATTGAAAGCAACACCTAAAGGCTTTGCGATGGCATCCCACAGGTCCATCTGGGCATTCAGGAAATAAATGTCAATGAACGTAAGGGGCTGGTCTCCATCATGCAGTTTTGAATCCTCGGGGTCCATCGATGACAGCTTCAGATTGTCAAAAGTCACATTAGCCAGCGGCTCTTTGTCAGCGGCACCGTGATATATTCCCAGCATACGGTACATGAGCCGCATTATGTTCTGTACCTTGGTGTCAGCCTGATTCTTGGCAACATAGTCTGTCAGGTAGTTGTAGTTCTCAACCAGCGCGTTCTCGGCAATCTGGTTGGCTCCTGCGGGAGGAGTGACAGAATTGGCACCCGGGCCTTCATCAAGAACATACCAGCGCCAGGTGTTATTGCGGGTGGCTTTGATCATTTTGTTGGTTTGAACCTTGCCCTGCACATATCCGGCATTGTATTCGTTCTGGTAGATGCTCACCGACGGGTCCTGTGCATAAACCGCATAGTTCCAGTTGTTGTCGATGCATTGTGCAAAGCCGCGTGTAAACTCGTTGAGAACATACTCGCGAGGCTCTGTGTTTTTTAGATTTGGAGTGTACATAGTATTATTATTTATAAATTGGGGTCAATATCATTGTCGTCAGCACGGTTATTTTGTGGTGCTGTTGTCAGGTTTGGCAGCGCTCTGAGCAGCTGTTGATGCATTCTGAGCGGCAGTAGTGGCGGTCTTGGCGGTGTCAGCCACAGTCTTTTCAGCGGGTGCAACCTGTACGGTAGCCGCAACCGGCTCTTTGTGTGAACGTGCGCTGACAATAATCTTTCTGATGATCACAACACCGAGGGCTGCGACACAGAGATACAGACAGATCTTGAAAGCGATCAGCGGGTCTGTTGCCGTGGAGGCGTGGAACACTTTTGCAATGCCGTCAATAACGAACGGGGCGATTGTGTTGCCGATGGAGTCCATAGAGGCGAACCATGCCAATGTGAGTGTCAATGCTATACGGCTTGAGGCTACAGACAGACGGTCGTAGTAGTAAGGCTGGGCAACGCCATAGAAATATGTGGCGATGAGGATTCCGAGACCTACAATGATCACATCGTTGGTAACAGTCATGAGCAGGAAACCGATCACGATGGCAGCCATGACTGAGATGGCAACTGTTCTTTTCAGCACACGTAGACAGAAATTAAGGGTATATCCTGAAGCCATGATGCCGAAGAAAAGAATCGAAGTCAGGTCACCGGCGGTCGAGGAGTCAGTGTAACGGAACGGGATGTACATGCTTATACATGCAATCACAAGAGTGATGAAGAAGTAATAGATGCAATAGCGGATCAGCATCCCCATGTTCACTTCCTTTGAGAACTTGTAGTGTACTTTCTGTTTCGCGCCGCTCTGTGCGTTGGCTGTGGGTTCCTTGATATATTTCTTGAACCCCTTGGCAAAGATCAGGGGCACGAAAGGCAACAGATAGATCAGGAATGGCAGACGCCAGCTGATCTTGGCAAGATAGCCGGTTGCAATGACACAACCCATCAGAACGAGGTTGAGTGTTGCAGAAGTATAACCATATTGTGCGGTACGTTTTGAACCTCCGAACATGTCAGCGATGAACGCTGTTGAGAGCGGGCTGAGGATACCGGCGGCGATGCCGATTACAAAACTCAGGATTATAAGAGAGATCATGTTCGGGACAAAGAAGAACAGAACACCGCATATGCCATAGAACAGACACGTCCATGTTGTCAGCTTGCTGTTGTTGAAACGCGTGCCGATCCATCCGCCCAGAAATACGAACGGTATGGCGGCGAAGTTTGGCCCTATCTCCAGAAACTGTGATTCCAGAGGCGTAGTGCCGGGGAAGATTTTTGTCAGGTCGCCCATTATAGGTGAGATGGCAAGGCCGGGAATGGATGTACAGATGAAAATGACGTACAGATTGAAAACGGCCCAGAGCGGCAACGTGTTTGTGCCGTAACCTGATTTGATTCGTAACATGTGCGTAAGTATTAGAAGTTAGTAGTTTTCAAATATAACGTTTGTGGCAGTCAATACGTTCAGAAACTGAATGCTATTTGGGTCTGGATACGACTGTCATTGGCGCCGCCTATGTTCCAGGTCTGGCGGCGTCCCCAGAGATATTCTATGCCCCACTGCAGATAAGGAGTGATGTTGTAGAAACAGTTCACAGCTCCGTAAAGCGCGTATTTGTAGTTCTGGCTTTCATCAAGGGCGTTGCAGTATTCGCCTACATTCCAGATCCTTGATTCGGAGAACATTGCATTGAACTGCAGACGGCTGTTGACATTGTATGTGACACCTATGTTTGCGCCCATCATCGGTGAGGCGCTCATGCGGCCCGGATCCCCGTCTTTGGGAACAAAGGAGATAGGTTTGCCGGCTATATCCTGCAGATAGTTGCCAATGCCATGACCGTAGGCAAGCTGATAATAGAAAATCAATTTGTTGGAGGGACTGGCATTGCCGCTGAGCATCACACCCCATCCGGCCATGTGCCTTGTCTTGTTGGCCACCAGATCACGATAGGCGAAGTTGCGCAGAATGCCGGTGAAACGGATTCTGTTCCACTGTGAGAACGAGTATTCCACCCATGCCGGAACATCAGGAATGAGCTGCTCGGCATCGCCATAATCAGTCACCTGCTGGCCATCATATACCGGAAAGTCTTTGCCACGGTAAACGCCATTGGACGAGTAATAGGTAGGCATGTCAATAGCCACCGCATATCTGAATCCCTTGTATGACGGAGAGGTGTAACCTATCTCATAAGCCACATTAGAGACACATCCGCTCGGGCCTTCAGGGTCAATTGTGGGCGGCTGGCATGCATAGGCGTCCTGCATCAGTGTCAGTTTCATACCTGCCGTGAAATTGCGCCAGGTCACATATGCGCGCTGTAGCACAATGTCTGAGCTTATGCCATTTGTTCCCACCTTGATATATCCGGTAATCTCATTCTTGGTGTTGGCCAGACCAACAATCTGCAGGTCAACACTTCCGTTGATGGGGTTGATGTAGAAATCGCCCTTTTTGCCTTTCTGTGCCGGAACCGGTATGGCTGACGTCACAAAACTGATACCGGCATTGTCCTGCTTGTACAGATTGTTGCCGATATCGTAACCAAGTATAGGGGTGATTGTTCCTCCGATGGCCATGATGAAATTGTTGTTTGCCGACTTGACCACAAACCGTGGCACCGGAACTGATTTAGCCTCCACCGGACGGGAGTGCTTCAGGATGCTTGCAACCTCGGGCGAGGTACGTTTGAACTCGATTTTATTGGAATGATCATCGCCTCCGGCAATGCTGTCATCCGCATACATTGTCCCGGTTGTCATCGCAGTCAGCAGGGACGTTACAATCAAAGCGTAAGATAGTCTCATAACGGTTAGCTGGATTTTTTAGAAAAAAGCGTGTGCT
>JAUNPQ010000088.1 GCA_030536615.1 Bacteroidales bacterium
ATACGTGGAAGCGTAAATGAATATGGCAATGACTCAATCAGCGGGAATAATTGTTGTTCAATCCGTTGCGACTCAATCAAGCGTAGAGTATTAGTCAATCCTCATCAAAACCCCTATTATCTTAATGGTGGTGGGGACGGTTTACTGAATGACCTGTATACCGCACTGTCAAGAATCGCGCCGCTAACTCAGGATAGCATACAAGGCAAGTCAATGTTTAGTTTTGCCATCACGAAAGATGGAAGTGTCGACCCTAATAGTATAAAGCTGTGGAGAAACAGGTCTGTGCCGGAAGAATATATCAATGCCGCGATTGAAGCTATCAAAAGTTTAGGTAAGTTTGAACCCGGCAAATTAAATGGTATACCCGTAAAGGTGACATACAATATCTGCATAAAATATCCTATTCCACTTGACCATATCAAAACAGACATAGAATAAGCGTCTTTTCGTCCCACATACTTGCTCCATAATTTTGTGGCAAATCCCACAAGATTATGGAGCAGCTTATTTTTAGTTCTGTCGAGAATCTACCTCATGCCCGCGCCTCGGCAGCTTTCACCGAGCCGAAGCCGGTATATCCATTCACACCCTTCGGGAGAAAAGAAAGAAGCACGGATTAATATAACGTACCACTTTAAAGTTGGTATATTCACCCGTTTGTGGTACGTTGTTTTGATGGATTTATACCACTTTTAAGGTGGTATATTTGGGTGTTGGTGGTATATTTTGTAACTTTGCGTCAAAGAAAATGATATGACGCAACTAAACAAACTATATTCACAATGGTTGGATGCCCAACCTTTATCTGCCGATGATGAACAGCGGTTGAACCGTAAGTTCATGCTTGATTTTAACTATAACAGCAATCATATTGAGGGCAACACACTTACATACGGCCAAACCGAAGTTTTGCTCCTGCTTGGCGAAATTGTAGGCTCTGCCAAGATGAAAGATTTGGAAGAGATGAAAGCACATAATATTTGCCTTAATATGATTAAACAAGAGGCAGATACCGATGAGCCATTGACTGAAACATTTATCAGGCAGGTTCACCAAGTAATGCTACGTGAGGACTACAAGGTCTATCGCAAACTTCCGGGTGGAAAAACTACAAGTTATACCGTTCATGCCGGTAGATATAAGACACGCCCAAATTCGGTAATAACCCCCACTGGCGAAAGATTTGAGTACGCCTCGCCCGAAGAAACTTCGGCACTAATGTCGGATCTGGTGCAATGGTATAATAACGCTGTTGCCGAAGGAGAGTTGACACCCATCCAACTTGCGGCATTATTCCATTATCGCTATATCCGTATCCACCCGTTTGAGGATGGCAATGGTCGTATAGCTCGGTTGATGGTAAACTTCATACTACGGCGCCATAAATGGCCTATGATGGTTATCCGTAGCAAAAATAAGAAAGCCTATCTCAATGCACTTGCGTTGTCGGATGCTGCCGTCGGAGTTATTCCTGCCGATGGTGCTCACGCCACTCTGAAATCTATCGTTCCGTTTGAGGAATATATGGAAAATACCTTGACTGCGGATATATCCTCAATGTTGGAATTCCTATCCGGTGATAGAGATACGATGTGGTGGTATGAGGGTGAAACTATACGCTTTTCAACGGCTACACCGGCAAAGATACTGCGAGTGCTGCAAGACAACCCTAATGCCTCTCTTTCCGCAATCTCAACGGCTCTCGGCATAAGCCGTTCCGCCATTCAAAAGCAGGTTGACAATCTTGCTGACAAAGGTTATATCTCCCGACCAGAAGGTAAAAAACGCGGCTGGATAGTCAATGCACGTAGCACAACCGACTAACAAATTTGCAATTCGCGTTATCGCTTTGCGCTTGAGTAGCAAGAATTGCAAATTGCACCACTCAAATGGTGGTATAAATCATGTATAGTGGTACGAATTTGAGAACTTTTAACGGTCAAAGACTGAATAGTTACACTGAATAAAACCGATAAAATCAAAATCATTGTAGTCAAATCTGGAGCGGTTCTTTTTCAAATGCCACCCGGGTTTCTTTTCATTTGATAGTTACATAAAATATTGTCTTTTATGAGAATTGAACATTTGGCCATTTATTGTGAGAATCTTGATTTACTCCGTGATTTTTATACCGGATACTTCGGACTTGAATGCGGCTCCAGATATGAAAATAGGGCAAAGGACTTTTCTTCTTATTTCCTCCGTTCCAAAGAAGGAGGCGCACGTCTTGAACTTATGAACCTTCCAAATCTGCCAGTAGGCGGCACACCAAACAAGTGTCGTGGACTGGCTCATATTGCAATTTCAGTAGGTAGCAAAGAGCAGGTTGACCTATTGACCGAGAAGTTACGCTCGGATGGCTTCAAAATCCTCAGTGAACCCCGCACAACCGGCGATGGCTATTATGAAAGTGCAGTGGAAGACCCCGAAGGCAATTATGTGGAAATAACTGTTTGAACGCATGAGGGGACTTTAATATAAAATGCCGATAACATTAATGTTATCGGCATTTTATATAGCTTCAGCCTGACATAATGACTGATCTTTTGTCGGCCATTTATATAATACCTGATTTATACGCCGTACCTGAGCAATCCGCGGCCGCGGATTCAGTCGGTGAGTTGTGCCGGAAGTGTGGGCATTGCCCCTTTCTTGGTGCACACATAGGCAGAAGTCTGCACCGCCAGCGAATGAGCCTCGGCAACGCTCTTGCCTTTTAAAATAGAGGCGATGAAAGCGGCTGTGAAACTGTCACCTGCGCCTACGGTGTCTGCCACTTCCACTTTCGGGGTGGGCTGGAACGATACGTTGCCGGGCGTAAAGACATAGCTCCCGTTGATACCACAGGTAAGAATAAGCATCTTCAGATTGTATTTACCCAGCAGAATCCAGCATTTGTCCTGCAGATCAATGCCGGGATATCCGAACATACGGCTCACTATAACGAGCTCTTCATCATTTATTTTCAGTATATTGCAGCGACGCATGGAGTTGCAGAGTATTTCCTTGTTGTAGAAACCCTGACGGAGATTCACATCAAAGACAATTAGATTATCATCATCATCGGGCATCGCGTCCAGAAAACGGTTGATTGTACTGCGTGACACAACATTGCGCTGTGCCAGTGATCCGAAGCACACCGCTTTGGTTTTTTCGGCAAGGCTTTCAAGGGGTGCGGTGTAAGGGATATTGTCCCAAGCCACATTTTCTTTGATTTCATACTGCGGTACACCGGCCTGATCTATCTCTACCTGAACGGTGCCGGTGGGATAGGGTACCTGTGCCATAAGCTGATTAAGGCCTTTGGACGTGAAGTTCTCCACAATTTCTTTGCCGAGAGTGTCATCGCCCACGGCGCTCACCACGCAGCTCGGCAGTCCGAACTGTGAGACATGATAGGCGAAGTTGGCGGGCGCACCGCCAATTTTCTTGCCTTCGGGGAGTACATCCCACAGGGCCTCGCCCATTCCTACAACTATGTCATTCATGTTGATTTGTAGTAAGATTATGTTTAATTTATATTTTTCTGATTTTAAGTGTGTAGAAGAGCAGGTAAGCCACTCCGACGGTCATCACCGCCACAGCTCCGGCCTGTCCCACAGCATCTGTGGCATAGCCCATTGCCAACGGGAATACCGTTCCTCCGAAAAGGCCCATGATCATAAGGCCTGATACTTCGTTTTTTTCGTTGGGAGAAGAAACAAGTGCCTGTGAGAACACAATCGAGAATATGTTAGAGTTGCCGAAGCCTATCAATGCTATTCCCACATAAAGTGGCATAAGCGTTTCAGCGGCGAAAAGTATCACCATTCCGGCAAGCATCATCATCACGCTCATGGCAAAAAACAGTTTCGGTGACATCATGCGCAGGATAAACGCTCCCAGAAAGCAGCCGATGGTGCGGAATATGAAATATACACCTGTGGCGAATCCGGCTTCTTCAAGAGGCAGTGCAAGACGGTCCATGATGATTTTGGGCGCGGTTGTGTTGGTGCCCACATCAATTCCCACGTGGCACATTATGCCAAGAAAGCATAGCAGGACAAACGGGCGCCCCAGCAATCTGAGGCATTCGCCTATGCCGGAGGCCTTGTCTGGTTTTTCCTCCTCTATGGGTGTGGCGGCCAAAAGTGAGATTGATAGGAAGCTGACAACGGCATATATGACAAACAATGCTCTCCACCCAAGTCCGAAAGTGGGAAATGCTGTCGTTGCGCCCCATGCTGCGATTATCGGCGCCAGAAATGATGCTATGGCCTTGACAAACTGTCCGAAAGTGAGGGTTGAAGCAAGTTTGTCGCTGCTTATTAGGTTAGTGACAAGCGGGTTGAGCGATGTCTGCATTATCGCGTTGCCGATACCTAAGAGAGAAAACGATATCAGCATTATGACATAACTGTCTCCGAATACCGGTATGAACAGTGATGCGGCAGTAATTATAAGGCTTATTATCACCGTGTTCTTTCTGCCAATTTTATTCATCAGCATTCCGGTTGGAACAGAGAAAATCAGGAACCAGAAGAAAACGAGTGAAGGGAAAAGATTGGCCTGTGAGTTGGTCAGGCCCAGATCTTTCTGAACATAGTTCGATGCTGTGCCCACGAGATCAACAAATCCCATGGCAAAGAAACAGAGCATCACAGGGATTATCTGCAAGAGGAAAGACTTGCGGTTGGTGATGAGCGATTGCGTGATAGCCATAACTATTTATTTCGTGTTAATTGAGAATATTTTAAGATTGCTGATTTTGGCGTTTCCGCCTTGTGAGGAGAGGGCGAGGATGGTGTAGGGTACTGAGGGGAACACAAGATTCGTCATCACAAACCGGCCGCCGTTTCCGAACACCTCCATACTTGAACGGTCAATGAAGATGCGCAACTGTATTCTGCCCTCGGCTTCATGAGTCGGTGTTACGGTCACGGCAGGGAAATTTTCACTGAAGTCCACAATCCCGCTTTCGGTTCTGTCAAAAGACAATGTGTGCTTTCGGGTGTCATATTGCATTTTCACTTTGTCTCCACTGCTGTTTGAGAGCACCAGATCTATTGCGTCAGCCTTGTATGCCTCTATGTCCATCACAATCTCGCATATACCGTCATTTGAAGCAGGAAGTTGGACGGTGCGGGGCTTTTTACCGATAGTTGTCTTATTGATCCGGCTTGTCAGACAGCCTCTTAACTGTTCAACTTCTGGAGCGGGGGCGGAAGATGCATAGATATCGCCGTCCGGAGCACGGAAAAGTCCAATTTCGCGAGGTAAGGTGTTGGCGCTTCTGAACTGGGTGGTTGGAACATCGGCGGCATACTGCCAGTTGCTCATCCAGCCAATGGCTGTGCGGCGTCTGGCAGGAGCATCGCTCCACGTTACAGTGGCGTAATGGTCTTTTCCATAGTCAAGCCATTTTGTCGGGATATTGCCGTCCTTATCAGTATCGGCCTTGAATGTTCTGCCGTCAAAGTCACCTATAAAATATTGTGTTCCGCTGCCACCAAACGGACCGTCCGGATTGATATTGCAGATAAGAACCCATTTCTTATCGCTGGTTCCCTCTATTGGCAACTCAAACAGATCCGGGCATTCCCAGACGCCTCCCTGTGCGCCTAGTCCTTTGCCGAAGCTGCTCCGGTATTTCCAGTTTTTCAGGTCAGGTGACGTGAAGATTAGCATCTCATGTTCAAGCGGATGCGCAAGCACCATATTCCATTCATCTGTATCATTGTTCCGGAAAATCTTTGGATCACGAGCCTCACTTTCAAGGGCAATCACCGGATTTCCGGGATAGATACTGAATGACACTCCATCATCGGTGCTTGATGCCAGACTCTGCATCTGGCTTGTGCCGGCTGAAGTGTAGAGGGCAATGACAGCATTGTTGCCGAAACCGGCTGTATTGGCCGAATCGACGGCTGCGCTGCCGCTGAAAACAGAACCCAGTCCGTTGGGCTTTATTGCGATGGGAAGATGTGTCCAGTTTATCAGGTCAGTTGACACGGAATGACCCCAGTTCATATTCTGCCATTTGGATCCATATGGATTATGCTGATAATACAGATGCCATGTGCCGTCTTTGTAGAACATTCCGTTCGGGTCATTCATCCAGCCGTAAAGAGGAGTGTGATGATAAGCCGGACGGTATTTCTCATTATTAGAGATATCAAACGTGTCGGCTAATTCAAAAGCTTTCCAGCAGACATCCTCCTTGGCCTCGCGTACGGAACTGCGACCCTGTGGAGAGATGATGTCCATAATCACATCATGGCCTTTGTACGGCGAGAGATCGAAAGGCACCGTGTAGTCAATCTTTGATTTCGCAAGACGCACATAGATTGTCTCTGCAATGTTTCCGTCAACAAGCACATTAATCTTGGCGTCATCAGATGATTCCTGTACGGGCAGCATCAGATAGCGGCCCTCTCCGTTGGTGCGTACAAGGGTGTTGTTGACGCCCAGGTGACTGACCTCAACACCGCCGGCTACGGCGTCGGGCGCACCTGTCATCAGTGCGCCTGCCATGGATATTAAAAATGTTGTGAGTATTCTTTCCATATGTCAGAGTATTTTTATTTACAAACCCTATCTTTTTTACCTCAGAACCTTGTACCTTTTTATTTGACAGCACAAAGATAATGACAACCGGTCTCAGATACTATAAAAAATTGTGCATTGACTATCATAAATGTTGCATTGCACTATTTTTAATGACTAATGCACACTTTTTCATAGGATTATGATTAACTTTGCAGACAAATAATCAAAATATACCATGATCCGAAATCCTATATATATTCTTGTATTGACAATCATGACCGGCG
>JAUNPQ010000089.1 GCA_030536615.1 Bacteroidales bacterium
CAGCGCTGCTGAAGTTGCTGCTCCCGCCGACAGCGCTTCTGAAGTTGCAAAATAATAGTTGCATACAACTTATAACAGCATAGAAAAAACGTTCTGCAAATGCAGAACGTTTTTTTATAACCCTCTTAATAAGGTAATTATTCCAATAAACAGGGAGGTATTATTTTGAGTATAAATAATACCTCCCTTATCTATTTTATTTCAGGTCATCAGAAAGCCCTGAAATTCAGACGGAACGTGAGTGTGGGATAAACTTTCAGAGCCTTTGCAATCTTGTTGAAAGTGTTGTTGTCTTCAACTGCCGACTCATCTATCTCCCCGTAGTCTGTGTACAATTTCGGCTTGCCCTGAAACTGCACGCCCAGATCACACGCAAAATTCAAAAGACGTCCCGGGATGGCGCGTCCCCAGCCAATACCAAGATAGGGGCGGAACTTCTTCACTTCCAGGCCTCCGGAAATATTGCCGTTGGCATCAGCAGGAATCTTATAATCGCCTATAATGGCCTCGGCGTTGGAATTAGCCGCCAGTTCGGGGCTGTTTCCTGTGATTTTAAGAAGTTTGTTACACCCAAAATATGCGCCGACGGCTACATAAAAAGGCAGTTTGGGAACAGGATAAACATTAAAAATAATCTGACCCTGCGTACGTCCCAGATCGCCCTCAAGGTTCACCTTGCCATTGTGGCGTTCCATAGCACCGGTTGACGGATTAGGGGCGTTATATGTGTAACTCGCATCAGAATTGAATGTGATTCCGGGGACAAAACTGGCACCGGCCCGCATCTGCACAAAACTTGTTATCGGCGTGGCAACTTCAACCGAGATACCGGTTGTGCCGACACCCGCGCCAACTCCAAGATGATTGAACAGATCAGGTTTTTGCGCCGAAGCTACAAGAGTACTTGCCGCGATCAGCGACATTGCAATAAACTTTTTCATTTAAACGGATTGATTAATAAGATTTTAAGAAGATATTTAATGTTAATATATTTTGTGTGTTATGATCTGATATTTCCATTGATGATGAACATGTGTCTTTCAATCGCGGAAAACAGCCCGCAATATCTCTGTTGAATGCATATTTCCCGATGAGTGCAGTCCATGCAGCGCACAATAACGCAACGCCACATCAAGCGCGGTGGCACGCCGGGCTCCTGTCAATCTGAAAAGATGCAACGACCTCGGTGTGAGACGCTGCAACACAGCTATGGCCTCAGCCTCTGATGACTCAAGATAGTCACTATGCCCGGGAGCGCTGTTGCGGAATGTTCCGCTGCGCATGTCAAAAACACGCCCTTTACCATATGTTGACATATCCGGTTCCACACCTGCCACAACACATAGCCGGTACAGGAACCAGATGTGCATGTTGGCTATGGCAGCCGCCTGTGTGGCCTGGTCAAGCGCCGTCACCGTATCTACGATCAGTTTCCACAGCGCCTCATCGCCCACAGCCGCCTCACGAAGCATATTGTCAAGGAATTCAGCCATAAAAATGGCCACAGTTGCCTTGGAGACATCGGCGCTTACAGACGCTGTGACCACAGCCGGACGCATATCGCGCACAGACATTATCTCACGCCCCGGCTTCACGTCCGCCTCTGCCTCAAAAAGACTCATCGGCATTGTCAGTGCTCTGCGCCGCCGGCTCTCCCGGCTGGACGTTGACGGCATAAGCAATGACACACGCCCAAGTTGGGATGTCCATGCAGTCAATATGGATTTGTTGTCATTGTAGCGTACGGTGCGGAGCGCCACGCCCTGTATGTGCCTATACAATAGATCAGGATATTTTGAGGTTTACATTCTTTTGGCAAAAGTAAGTATAAATTTTTGAACACACCAGAAAATTTAGTAATTTTGGGTGATTATTATCATGGAGAATAACAGTCTGACAATTGGGTTTGATGCAAAAAGAGCGTTGCACAACGGTACAGGGCTGGGCAACTACAGTCGCTATGTCATTGACACTCTGAGTGCGGAATGCCCGGATATCAATCTTCGTCTTTACGGACACGCAAAAGACACCGGACGCATAGACAGCCTTCTTCAACGGCCCTCGGTGTCTCTGTGCCAGCCGGCATCAGGCATATCAAAACTATTTCCGTCACTATGGCGGTCGCGTGGTGTCACATCGCAGGCCGCAGCCGACGGCGTGTCACTATATCATGGCCTCAGTAACGAACTGCCACTGAACATAGCCTCGGCAATGCCCTCGGTGGTCACCGTCCATGACGTGATATGGCGGCGCTGCCCTTCTGATTACAGCGCCATTGACCGACGGATATACGACTATAAATATGGCCGTTCGGCGCGGAATGCAACACGCGTGATAGCCATAAGTGAATGCACGGCGCGTGATATTGTCTCCGATTTCGGAGTTGACCCCACGCGCATAAGCATTGTCTATCAGGGCATAGATCCCTCCTTTCAACCGGCTACCCCCGACGAAAGGGCACGTGTCATGGCTCAATACGCCCTTCCCGAAAGATTCATCATAGGCGTTGGCACCGTACAGGCACGCAAAAACCAGCTTCTTGCCGTGAAAGCTCTCACCGATCTTCCCGAGGATGTGGCGATTGTGATTGTGGGCCGGCGCACCCAATACGCAGAGCAGATTGAGACTTATGCACACAAAAACGGTCTCGCCGACAGGATAATCTGGCTCGGAAACGTGCCGTTCCGCGATCTTCCGGCTTTATATTCAGCGGCCTGCTTAGCCTCATATCCATCTGTATATGAAGGCTTCGGACTTCCCATCGTAGAGGCTCTGGCATGCGGCACGCCCGTCATAGCAGCCAAGGGCTCATGCCTTGAAGAAGCAGGCGGCCCCGGTGCCGTATACGTTGATGCCGACGATGCCGGAGCGTTTGCCGCCAATGCCCGCATGCTTCTGAACAACAACGCATTGCGCCGGTCAATGGTTGAAGCCGGCAGAAAACACATAGCACGCTTCAACCGGCACGATTTTGCGCGGAAAACCCTTGAGGTTTACCACAGAGCAATAGAAGAGTTCAATCATAGATGAAACGAAGTCCCGAAAAAATGACAGAAAAACAATCAAAAACAATACTCATTGTAGGCGCCGGGGGGTTCATCGGCGGATTTATTGCCGACTGCGCCCTTAGGCACGGTTATGAAACATATGTCGGCATACGGGCCTCGACATCGCGGCGCTATCTCTCTGATTCAAGACTGCATTTTGTGGTATTTGACTATGACAATCCGCAGTCAATGGCTGCCACAGTCCGTGAGTCAGCGCCCTCAGACTCAGGATGGGATCATATCATCTGGAATCTCGGCGCAACGAAATGTGCCGATCCCGCTGACTTTGACAAAATCAACTACGGATACCTGCTGAATTTTGTCAAAGTCATAATGTCACTGAAAATGACGCCTGAGAAATTCCTATACATGAGCTCATTAAGCGCTCTGGGCGTGGGAGATGAAAAAAACTACACACCCATGACATCCGACATGCAGCCACGGCCCAACACACGCTATGGCCTTTCCAAAATAAAAGCCGAGATGTGCCTTGAAAAATCAGGGATACCATGGATAATATTCCGCCCCACAGGCGTCTACGGCCCCCATGAAAAAGACTATCTCATGATGATACAGTCCATTGACAGGCATATCGATGTCTCGATGGGCTACCGCAAGCAGATGCTCACTTTCATATATGTTGATGATCTTGTAGCGGCTATGTTTCAGGCACTCGATGCACCTGCCGCCAGAGTCCTGCATCATAAATATATAATCAGCGAAGACCGGGCATATACACAGGCCGAATTCCGCGCCATTGTGGTCAGACACCTCGGTAACCGCTTTGCCGTCCCTGTGCGGTTGCCCATGTGGATGGTCTATCTGGTGTCAGCAGCAGCCGGGAAATTAGGGAGCGCCCGCGGAAAAGCATCCACGCTCAATACTGACAAATACAAGATAATGCGCCAACGCAACTGGACATGCGACATCTCCGATGCCCAACGCGACTTCGGCTTCAGCCCGCAATGGAGTCTGGACCGCGGCATAGAAGAGACAGTCAAGGCTTATAAGAATTCATCCAAAAAATAATTTACCAATCAACTCAATATTTTCTTGAATGCACATGAAAAAGTTTATTGCTTTAATGTTTTTGTTTACAGCTCTCGCCGGCTGGAGCTGGAGTCAGAAAGGTCATGATGTCACAGCCTATATAGCCGAGCAGCACCTCACTCCGCAGGCTCGCGCAGCCGTTGACTCACTCCTTGAGGGCAAATCAATGGTCTACTGGGCAAACTGGCTTGACAATGCCAGCCATACACCTGAATACGCATACTCCAAGACATGGCACTACAAGAACGTCAACGATGGTGTGCGCTATGAGGAAATGGCTCCCAATCCGAACGGAGACGCTGTCACAGCAATAAAAAGCCGCATAGAAATCCTCAAAGATCCCGCCACATCTTACGCCGACAAACAGTTGGCGCTGAAGATACTCATACATGTTATGGGTGATCTCCATCAGCCCATGCACATGGGCCATGCCACTGATCTTGGAGGCAACCGCGTGAAAATAAAATATTTTGGCCGCGACAAAAATCTTCATGGCGTATGGGATAGCGATCTTGTTGAAAGCGCCCATAAATGGAGCTACACCGAATGGCAGCAACAACTGGACCGCGTGAGCCTCGAAGCAGAAGCAGCCTATGTGCAAGGCTCAATTGATGACTGGGCCAAGCAGACTCTGGCAATCGCCACCGAAGTCTATAATGCCATTCCGGCCGGAACAGACCTGCGTTACGATGACATTGCGCGCTGGAGTCCGATTATTGAGAATCAGCTTCTTGCCGCCGGACTGCGTCTGGCCTATGTCCTGAACGGTATATTTTAAAAGAACATACTTGTTTTTACAGATTCTGTGCCTTGAAACGGGCACAGAATCATGATACTGCATCCTTGATACTGTGAAACGACTTTTTTTACTCTTCATAGCATGCCTTTTCTGTATGTATGCATATCCATTGCACCAGTTCAACCGGCATGAGATTCTTGACACTCTTGACCGCTATCTTGAACGGCAGGAGGAATTTGACATGAAAGCGCGGGGCCGTATTGAAGCATCCGTTCATAAACTGCCGTCGCTCAGTCCGCGGCAACGCCTCATTCAGACAGAGAATATTGCTGTTGATTATCTGCACATCAATGCCGACTCTGCGCTAAGATATCTGGATAAGGCCGACCGTCTGGCCACGCTCCTTGCCGACAGTAATGCAATGCTAAGGCTTAAATGCCTGCGCCTGCGCACATATCCCATAAAAGGCATGCTCGCCACCTCACTTGCCGAGATTGAGAAAATAAATGTTCAGAATCTGCCTGATGAGACACGTGGCCTCTATTTCCGCTCAGCGGCACAGATTTTTGATTACGCCCATGATATGTATGAGCCGGCCGGTTACAGGGAACTCTTCCGCCGAAAAAGCCGCACAATGGCTGATTCAGTTCTCAGAACTCTGGATACAACTGACCGGGAATACAAATACTACAAAGCCTCCCGGCGACTCACCGGCCGCGAAGGCAATGAAGCGGTTGCCGAGCTCATAGAACTGCTTGACAGTGTGGATGTCTCTGATTACCTGTACGCCCGCATGGCTGCCGAAATAGGCAACTACTACCTCACCACTGCCAAAAACAACGAACGTGCTTCATTCTTTTATGCACTTTCAGCCATAAGCGACATAATAACCGGCAACACTGAAACGACATCGCTACACCGTCTTGGCAAACTGCTCTATGAAAATGGAGACATTGACCGCGCCATGAACTACCTCAACACATCACTGAAACGGAGCGTGGAAAGCGGCGCGCGTATCCGCCTGCTGGAGATTGCCGAGGCATTGCCTATTGTAATGTCCGCTTCCGCCCAGAGTGAGGCCAGCCATCGTTCCGCACTGGTATGGGGCATGTGCATACTTGCATTCTTAGCCCTCCTGCTCATAGTTCTGGTGGGCATACTGTGGCAACAGCGCGACAAACTGCGACGCCTGCGTCGAAACCTCGATGACAGGCATCGGCTAAAAGACGAGTACATCCGCGAATTGCTGTCTCTATGCGCAGTATATTTATCTACCCTGAATGATGTAAACCGGCTCACCGCCCGAAAACTGAAGGCAAAACAATATGCCGATCTGCTTGATATGATTGAATCCGGAAAGGTGATGCGTCACCAGCTACAGACATTCCATGAAGTGTTCGATTCTGCATTCCTGAAGATATACCCTCATTTCATAAACGGCGTAAATTCCCTGCTCATGCCTGACCGCCGCTTTGACCAGAGCAGCGACATCAAGACTCTGTCACCTGAGCTGAGGCTACTGGCTTTTATGCGTCTCGGAATTGATGACAGCGCTGAGATTGCAAAATTTCTGGGACTCTCTGTCAACACGGTCTATGCGTACCGGAACAAGCTGAAGTCACGGGCTATAAATCGCCTCAGTTTCGATGCTGACATTATGAATATTGACGAAATTTCATGAATTGAAGTCTATATTGCTATCAATATTTCATTATAATAATATGCTGATATAAAATAATTTATATTCTAACAATTATTATATTTATCTATATTTTGTTTATATTCAGTTGATGCCGTGAACATCATGCATTAATTTTGCATCAGCATTAAGGTAAATAATAATTCAGGTCTAAGATTCAAGGTTATTATTTTAGGATTTTTGTAGTATCAGTTGATGGTCGCGCTGTGAAGCGCGGCCATCAATGTTTATACA
>JAUNPQ010000020.1:0-24955 GCA_030536615.1 Bacteroidales bacterium
TGGATGTCCATGTCTTTCCGCCGTCGGCTGATGTCATCAGATTGTTGTTCTCGTCGAGGATATATAATGCATTTTCTGTTGCTGACAGTGATGAAATCACGGGTGTGAATCCAAATCCGTCCAGGACGTTATATGTCCACGTCCCGGATGGATCAGTGGCTGAGGCCATGCAGTATTTGCCGTCATATGTGGTCAGGCAGTAGAATTTGTCCGCAGTGTGTGCTGTTGCCTGTGCGTTGATAACCTGAAATGCCGAGGGGAGGCCTGCTCGTTCAAGACGGCTCCACACAAGGGTGTCAGGGTTTTCTTTGTGCACATTCACGCGGATCTTGTAGTCGCAGGTGGACTGCCCGTCAATGCTCACAAGTCTCAGACGTACCGGCCCGTGGCTGAAGTCAATGCTGTCTTTTGGGTTCAGAAGATAGTTGTGTACGGAGTCAGGAAGCCCGTTTCCGCGCGGAACATAAAGTTCTGCTATCGACGCTGTGGCAACGGTTATACGTGGTACAAGGCGTGTTATCTTTGAGCCTTTCGGCAGTGAGTCGGCGTTGAAAATCTCGCCTTTCAGCTGGTCTATGGAAAAGAACACAGTGTCAAGGTTGGCGCACACCATGGTGTCGGCTGACAGTGCGAATGATGTCACCTGACAACTTCCCGGCAGGATGGGGTCTTTGGCTCCTGAATCATCATTGCATGCCGTTGCGGCAAGCATCATGGCCGGCCCGAGCATCATTATAGCAATTTTTCTGAACATTAGTCGTGGTGTATTCTACGTTTAAAGTGCAAAATTAAAGTTTTGGGAGAAAACGGCCAAAAGAGTAGGGATAAAAGCAATAAAATAGTGGCATTTTATATGTTTTTAACTCGCAAGAATCAAATAATGTTAAATAACACAAATGAAACACAAGGGTAGTTTCGTGGGTGGTTGGCCGGCATCGCTATCAGGCTCTGAGATGTGTATGAGTTTTGGCACCGTATGGTTATGCATCGCAGAACGGGTGCGTTGCCGTGAGCAGAGAATTGTTTGAATAGAAATCAATGGTATTGCTTCCGATCTTGTATGTTTTCAGTGGAGTACGTTCCAGTCCCGGCGATTTGGCGCTCCCCTGGTCTCCCAGTATGACAGGCGATGTCTCAATCCGGGCCATGTCCCAGAGCCCGGAGGCGATAAATGATGACAGGACCGTGGGGCCGCCCTCAATCAGCACGGAGGTTATGCCGTGGTCATAGAGTGAGGTCAGGACGGATTCCACAGTCTCGCAGTCTCTGAGCAGGAGCGTGTCATTGCGGTCCTGAAGCAGAAATCCGGAGTCGATGCGCCCTTTGCGGTCAAGCACCACCGGACGTGGAGAACGCCCCGGAAAGAGGCGTACATCAAGTCGCGGATTGTCGGCAATGACCGTTGATGATCCAACCAGAATGGCATCATGTAACGACCGTAGTCTATGGACAACCGTCGAGCCTAAACGTGAGGAAAATTTTGCCGCCTGTAAGTCATTGCTCCTTTTTACGTCCATGAAGCCGTCAGCACTGCGTGCCCACTTCAATGTTACGAATGGGCGCTTAAGGGAATGTGCTGTGATGAACACGGCGTTCAGGCGGCGTGATTCTTCGGCCATGATACCTTCCACAACCTGCACGCCGGCCTGGCGCAACATGGCTATGCCCCGCCCCGCAACCTCAGGGAAAGGGTCAGCCGCGGCAACCACCACGCGGGGTATGTGGTGGTCAATCAGCAGTCGGGCACAGGGTGGAGTCTTGCCGTAATGCGAACAAGGCTCCAATGTGACATAGGCCGTGGCCTCCGCAAGCAGATGCTGGTCTTCACCGCGCACTGACGCAACGGCATTGACCTCGGCATGACCCTGTCCGTAGACGCGGTGATGCCCTTCGCCGATAATGCGTCCGTGGCTGTCAGTAATCACGCATCCGACCATTGGATTGGGGCTGACGAAGCCTATGCCGTTTGCCGCGAGACTGAGGGCACGGCGCATGAATCTGTTGTCGAATCCGAACATGTAGCGGGATTTTTTGTGTTTTTTATACAGGCACAAATTTACGAAACGGATGCATGCCTGCCAAAAAATTCTTAACTTTGCAGTGTTATGAATGAGAAACAGACCCTTTCCCAAAGGCAGGCAACTGTGCAGACACTTGCGCCATTGCAGGTCCAGTATGTCAAAATGCTGGAGATGAACGCGGCTGCCATTGAGGATGAGGTTTGGCGTCGCGTTGACGAGAATCCGGCCCTTGAAGTGCTTGACACGGATGGTCATGCAGACACACAGTCCGATATTGCGGATGTGACTGACAACAGTGACTTTGACCGCGAGGACGATAGGGCCGACGCATATGCGCGTCTGTCACGGAACGCCGGAGGACAGGACCGAATGCCTCTTGAGGCAAACGCAACGTCTGAAAGCCTGTCAGAAAGCCTCATGCGGCAGTTGTCGGAACTTGAACTGAGTACTCCGGTAAGGCAGGTCGCTTCATATATCATAGGAAATCTTGACAGCAACGGACGTCTGACCCGTACGCCTCAGGCTATAGCCACGGACATAGCTGTCCATACCGGCGATGATGTTGATGAGGCAACAATGGGCAGCGCCCTGAAAGCGGTTCAGAGCCTTGACCCGCCGGGAGTAGGAGCCGTTGACCTTCGGGAATGTCTGCTCCTGCAGCTTGAACGGCGCCCATCGGGACAACAGCGCGATGACGCCATCGCCATTCTGACTGACAATTTCAGCCTGTTCGCAGCAAAAAACATGGATCGTCTTCGCTCCCGCAGCGGCATCGGAGAGGAACGCCTGAACCGTGCTATCGCACTGATACGTTCTCTTGATCCCAAACCGGGCAATTCCGGAATGCAGGACACCGGAGACCGCACCCTGCACATCACACCTGACTTTACGGTAGAGCCTGACGAGAACAATGACTCAGGCCGGCGATTCACCGTCACGCTGACGCAGAACATCCCTGAACTTGTTGTGGCTGAGTCATTCCGGACAGATGTGGCGCTTAAGCCCGGAGAAAGGCGCAATGCCGGTGCAAATGCGTTCATACAGAGCCGCCGTCAGGAGGCCGGAGAATTTATAACATTGATTGCCCGGCGCAATGCAACCCTGCTTGCCGTCATGAAAGCGATTGTGTCCATTCAGTCCGAGTTCTTTGTCACGGAGGATCCGGCTACAATAAAACCCATGATCCTCAAGGATATATCTCTGATCACGGGCAAGGATATGTCTGTTGTGTCACGGAGCACCAACGGCAAATATGTCTCAACTCCCGGGGGCGTTTATCCTCTAAAGATGTTTTTCAACGAGCGCCCCCATGATGATTCCGAGGTTTCATCACACCGTATTCTGACTGAATTGCGTGCAATTATTGATGCCGAGGACAAACGCCGTCCCCTCAGTGATGACGCTCTGACAGAGATGTTGAGGGCCAAAGGTCTGCCGGTTGCCCGACGTACTGTTGCAAAATACCGAGAACAACTCAATATTCCTAATTCGCGCGGTCGCCGCAGCATGACAGTCCAAGATTCCTGACCAATAAATAAAATGGCACTTAAAAGAAGAAACAATCCGTTTGTGAGAGCGTCACGCATAATTTCTGTGGTGTTCTCGCCTCTCATCATACCCACCTATTGCACCATCATGGCAATGTGGCTGACGCCTCTGAACGGCCTTCCCGAGGATTCGCGCCTGTTGGCTTCGGCGGTGGTGTCGGTGCTCACTTGCCTTTTCCCGCTCATGATCATTTTCTCCATGATGAGGCTTGGGCGTGTCAAGGACATGGATATTTCTGACCGACGTCAACGACTTAGACCATTGCTTTACATTCTTGCATGCTATATCTTGTCAGCCATTTATATATATCATGCGAATGCGCCACTGTGGATGGTCATGTATTATGTGAGCGGCTGTGTGACTTCATTGGCAGTGGCGCTTGTCTCGCTTAGCTGGAAAATAAGCGGTCACGGAGCGGCCATGGGAAATATGGCCGGCATGATGATAGCATTTATCAAAGGAGGCTACAGTGATTTTGACATGCTGCCTTGGCTGTGCGTGATCATAATGCTGTGTGGAGTTGTGGGTACGGCGAGAATCATCCTGCATCGCCACACACTTGGACAGGTGTATGCGGGCATAGTCATGAGCACCGCCATAACGGCCGTGTGCATGCTTCTGCCGTTATGGTGTGGCGAATGAGCATGGCATGCGGTTTTTATAATGACAATTTTAAATGGACAACCAATATATGAACGGAAATCATTTGGAACCATTGAGACGTCGGCGTACATGCGCCGTGCGCGTGGGCGCTTCAGGCATAGGCGGTGACAATCCCATACGCATACAGTCAATGACAAATACACCTACACTTGACACAGAAGCGTGTGTAAGCCAGATAAAAAGTATTGCTGATGCCGGCGCTGATTTTGTGAGACTTACTGCCCAGGGAGTCAGTCATGCAAAAAATCTTGCGGACATAAGGATGCGCCTTCATGAGGATGGCTATGATGTGCCTCTGATTGCTGATATACACTTCAACCGGGCTGCCGCCATGGAGAGTGCGCTGCATGTGTCAAAGATCCGCATTAATCCCGGCAACTTTGTTGATCCGGCACGAACGTTCAGAAAACTTGAATATACCGATGAGGAATATGCCTCTGAACTTGACCGCATTGAAAAGGCACTGATTCCACTTCTTGACATATGCGCCGACCATGGCACCGCCTTGCGTATAGGCGTCAATCACGGTTCGTTGAGTGACCGGATCATGAGCCGATATGGTGACACTCCGCGGGGCATGACTGAAAGCGCCATGGAGTTCATGCGCGTGTGCCGGCGTCATGGATTCAATGATGTGGTCATCTCTGTAAAAGCCTCAAATGTATGCATTATGGTAGAGACAATGCGTATGCTGGCTGCGGCAATGGACAAGGAAGGCATGGATTATCCGCTTCACCTCGGAGTTACTGAGGCCGGTGACGGCGAGGATGGCCGTGTGAAAAGCGCCGTAGGTATAGGGACACTTCTGGCTGAGGGTATCGGTGACACAATACGTGTGTCGCTGAGTGAGGACCCTGCGGATGAAATCCCTGTGGCTCGCCGTCTGGTAGAGCATATAGAACGTATGACGTTGAAAGCACCGGCAGGACAGCGCTGTGCAAGGAAAACAGTTCCGGTTGTGGTGGGGAGTGATATCAACCCCAAACAGGCTGAAGAAGGATACCGCATCGTTGATGTCTCAGGGGCTGACGCTCTGGCGCATGGCCGTCAGGCGTTGCTTGATGAGCATGATCAGCCCGCGATATTGAAAATCACCTATCCTGCATCAATGACGCCCGATGAGGTGACAGTCGCTGCTGCTGTTGATTTCGGAAGCCCTCTGCTTGACGGCTTGGCCGACGGTGTATGGATAGTTGCACCATCGCTTCAGGAAGATGCTGCCAAATCGCTGATGTTTACAATCCTGCAATCAACCCGCAGACGCATAACCAAGACTGAATTCATAGCCTGCCCGGGGTGTGGCCGCACGCTTTTCGATCTGCAGGGAGTCTTGGCTGAGGTCAAGGCTGCCACCGGCCATATCCCCGGGTTGAAGATCGCCGTGATGGGATGCATTGTCAACGGTCCCGGAGAGATGGCTGATGCCGATTATGGATATGTCGGCGCAGCAAAAGGGCATGTGTCCCTTTATCGCGGCAAGGAATGCCTTGAGATGAACGTACCGGCATCAGAGGCTATTGATCGTCTCATTTCCATCCTCAAGGCCGATGGGAAATATATCCCGCAACCGCAATGAGGAAGAAAGATACTGTATGCTACAACACCATGCCTGATGGTCTGAGGTGTGTGCACATCCATATGCCGGGCGCGCCGGTGGGTTATTTCGGTGTTGCCATTCACGCGGGGAGCCGTGATGAGGTGATTGCGGCCGGAGAGGCCGGTCTTGCCCATTTTGTGGAACATACCATCTTCAAAGGGACAGAAAAAAGATCATCGTGGCATATAATCAACCGTATGGAGTCAGTTGGCGGAGAACTCAATGCATTCACCACCAAGGAGGACACTGTTGTGTATACGGCTTTTGCACGCGGCAATCTCGGCCGGGCAATGGAACTGGTGGCGGACCTGATATGTCATTCGCGTTTCCCTGACAATGAGATTGAACGGGAACGCGAGGTTGTGGCCGATGAGATTGCCTCATATCTTGACCAGCCGTCGGAAGCGGTGTTTGACGATTTTGAGGATCTTGTCTTTGAGGGTACATCACTGGGGCACAACATCCTCGGCACCAAAGAGACGGTGGCCCGTTTTACGGGCGCTGACTGCCGTGACTGGATTCGCCGTCACTATCTGCCACAACGCATGACGGCCTTCTATGCCGGTGCAACTTCCTCGGACAGTTT
Source organism: Bacteroidales bacterium (assembly GCA_030536615.1). Lineage (GTDB taxonomy): Bacteria > Bacteroidota > Bacteroidia > Bacteroidales > Muribaculaceae > CAG-873. The sequence goes on from JAUNPQ010000020.1 coordinate 6,416, forward strand.
TTTTCGCATGTCTGAGAAATATCTTTCAGGCATATCGGCTGCGTCAGCCCCGGTGACAGAGAAAAAACAGATAATCCCGGCGCGCCGCTTCGACGTGCGCCGCAGCATAGAGTCACATCAGGACCATGTTGTGATGGGTGTGGTCCTTCCGGCCATGGATATGCGCCAACGGGCCGTTGCTGCGCTTGTCACCAATATTCTTGGTGGTCCGGGGATGAATTCTTTGCTGAACGTGGTATTGCGGGAGCGGCGAGGACTTGTGTACAATGTCGAGGCCTCCACAACCATGTTCACTGATTGTGGTGAATTTACGGTCTATTTTGGCTGCGATCCGCAGGACACTGTCCGCTGCCGTAATCTCGTAAGCCGACAGATTGCCGGACTGGCTGAACATTGCATGACTGAGCGCCGTCTGGCTGCCGCCAAAAAACAATATCTCGGGCAGATGACAATTGCGGACGATAACCGCGAGAACCGTGCCATAGCCATAGCCCGCGCAACATTGCTCAGGGGCCGTGCACTGACACCGGAGGAACTCATTGACTGTATCCGCAGCGTCTCAGCCGAGGATATCCGCCGTATGTCCGAAGTCCTGACTGATCTTTCCACATTGGTGCTCGGTCCGGCTTCCTGACATAGTGCATGCGCCGCGAACCGGGCCAAAGCCCGACATTCGTTATTTTGAATCGCCGAATATTCTTCGTATATTTGTGCCAATAATATCGTGAATGTCAGAAAGACATTTTGCGGAGTCTGACACAAGTCGTAACAACAATCTATCCATACATAAAGAAATGCTTCTGTCTATGACCGGTTTCGGCAATGCTTGCGCCGAACTAACTGACAAAAAAATCAATGTTGAGATAAAATCGTTGAACTCCAAACAGTTCGATTTCAATGCACGTGTGCCGTCGGCATACAGGTGTCTGGAAGTAGGTCTGCGCAACATTCTGGCTCCTATACTTGAGCGCGGCAAAGTGGACCTGAGCATCAGTGTTGAGAATTGCGGCAACGCCACCGCAATGCATCTCAATGAGAATGCCATAGCCGAGTACAAACGTCAGATTAGTCACGCTGCTGAAACTGCTGGAATCCCCGAGCCTCAGGACTGGTGGAGTGTTCTTGTAAGATTCCCCGATGTCACAGCCTCACAGCAGGAAACACAGAGTGAACCTGACAACGCCGAGGCAACAGCGCTGACAGAGGCAGTCAAAACGGCCGCGCTTCAGCTTATGGAATACAGACGTGTTGAAGGGAAGAAACTTGAAGAGTTCTTTGCGGCGCGCATAAAGGCCATAACCGAATATCTTGCCGAGGTGCCTCGCTTTGAGCAGGAACGCATTGAGCGAATCCGCACACGGCTCATAGAAGGAATTGGAAAAATTCCGGCAATTGACTTTGACAAGGGACGTCTGGAACAGGAGATGATCTTCTATATTGAGAAACTTGATGTCAATGAGGAAAAGCAGCGTCTGGCCCAGCATCTGCGTTACTTCACGGAGACCATGGAGCAGCCGCAGCCGGGTCAGGGCAAGAAACTCGGGTTCATAGCCCAGGAAATGGGTCGTGAGATCAACACACTTGGTTCAAAAAGCAATCATGCCGAGATGCAGAGGCTTGTAGTGATGATGAAAGACAACCTTGAGCAGATAAAGGAGCAAGTGCTTAATGTAATGTAAGACCACAAGATAAAATCATCTACCATGAACAAGAAAGGTAAAATAATAGTTCTCAGCGCACCCTCCGGATGCGGAAAGTCCACAATAATAAATTCTATTCTGGGGAGCGGCGAACTTGATCTCAGGTTTTCCGTGTCAGCGACAAACCGCGCTCCGCGTGCCGGCGAGGAAGACGGAGTGAACTATCATTTCATAACCACCGAGCAGTTCCGTGACGCCATAGCCGCCGATGAGTTTGTGGAATGGGAGCAAGTGTATCCGGGCCGCTATTACGGCACTCTACGGCGTGAACTCAAGGATGCTGCAGAACGTGGTGAGAACACAATCCTGGACATTGACGTGAAAGGTGCAATGGCTGTCAAGAAGCAGTTTGGCGATGACGCGTTGCTCATATTCATCATGCCGCCATCCATTGAGGATTTGCGCAACAGGCTTGTGAAACGCGGCACAGACACACCTCAGGTCATTGAGGAACGTGTTGGCAAAGCCGAGTATGAGCTGTCATTCGCCGACAATTTTGACCTCCGCATTGTCAATGATGACCTGCCTGTGGCTGTAGCGGCGACAGAGAGTGCAATCTCCGCGTTCATAAAGTAAAGAATGCTACTCATTCCGGTTTCGTGTCCCGAAGCGATTCTCTAACCTCAAAATACCAGACATTATGGAAGAAACAATAGGCATACTTGGCGGATCATTCAATCCGGTGCACATGGGGCACCTTATGCTTGCCTCCTATTTGTCGCAATGGGGATATGTTGACAAGGTGTGGCTAACACTTTCGCCATGCAATCCCCTGAAAAGCCCCGGTCAGCTGATTCCGGACATGAAACGTCTGGCCATGCTCAATCTGGCCACAAAGAACAAGACGGGCATAGAGACGTGTGACATTGAACTGTCCATGCCGCGTCCGTCATACACAATCGACACCCTGACAACCCTTGCGCACCGCTATCCCACAAAACGGTTCAAACTGATAATCGGCAGTGATAACTGGCGCATATTTGACAAATGGCGGGACAGTCAGCGCATACTCGATGAATTTGGCGTCATAGTGTACCTGCGACCCGGCTATCCCGTTGACAACATCAGCATTGACGGCCTTGAGGTGGTTGATGCCCCCGGCATCAACATTTCAAGCACGTTCATCCGCCATGCCATTGAAAGGGGCAGGGACATGAACATTTTTGTGCCTGCCGGAGTATATAAATACATCAAGGATAATAACCTTTATATACCGACAGCAAAAAAATGAACAACGACACAACAGCGGGTCAGCCTCAGGCCCTGACGCCAAACACTTTGGCATTTATGGCACTATGCAATGAATATTGCAGCGCTGTGGAACATGCTTCCGAGACACAGCGTACGGACTTCATTGATGCAATGCTCAGGCTTATGCCGCGCATATATATATCAGCGTCAGATATTTCCGTGTCTGATTCCGGCAATGCTGAAGCATATATCGAGGATGTTCTCACAGAAGACTATTATGATGCCATGCGTCGCGGAGTGGAAGCCCTGATGGGTGAGGACGATACATATCTCGATGTCTTTGAGGAAGATATGAAATATTCGGATACGCCCATCGCGGCAAGTATTTCAGAAGGTGTGGCTGATCTTTTTCAGGTTATGTACAACTATCTGGAGACTGTGCGCAACGCTCCCGATGACCTTGTGGCTGAGGCCACGCTTGCCATGCGTGAGGACTTTGCCCAATACTGGAGCCGTCGCCTGTGTGACACAATGCGTGCAATCAATGCCTTGCGCTATGCCTGAACCGCCGGCGCATGTTTACATCACAATACCGATAATCAGCAACCATGGACAATATAAATTCCCTTATTGATTTTCTGAACGCCTCTCCGGTCAACTTCTATGCCGCTCATACAGTCATCACAAAGCTTGAGGCTGCCGGTTTCATACATCTTGACGCCCGCGATGAATGGAAAATAGAGCGTGGGGGCAAATATTATACCACTCAGAACGGCAGTGCCGTGTTCGCTTTCATAGCAGGCACTGCACAGCATCCGTCCTCATTCCGCATAATTTCCGCGCACAGTGATTCCCCCGGATTCCGCGTGAAGCCAAACTGCGAGATGCTCAGTGACGGACACATGCTCAAACTGAACACCGAAGTATATGGAGGGCCGATCCTTTACACGTGGTTTGACCGTCCATTGTCACTTGCCGGACGTGTCATCCTGAAAAGCGGGGACACATTGCGTCCGCAGACGGTATTGGTGAAATTTGATGCCCCGATGCTCACCATTCCTCACCTTGCCATACACTTCAACCGGGCTGTGAATGAGGGCAATCCATTGTCGCGGCAGAAAGACATGCTTCCCGTGGTGGGACGTCTGCCTCAGGATCAGAGCGAGAAAGGATGGCTGACAAGGCTGATAGCTGACCGGCTTGAGATAGACCCGGCATCAATACTTGACTATGACATATCGCTCTATGACACAACAAAGGCCTGTGTGACCGGAGCATTCGGTGATTTCATCACATCCGGACGTCTTGACGATCTCAGTATGGTGCATGCAGCACTGACGGCGCTGCTCGATGTGGCCCCCAACTGCAAGGACACACGTGTCCTGGCCATATTTGACAACGAAGAGACCGGCTCCGGGACAAAGCAGGGTGCGGCATCGCCGATACTTGACTATATGCTGAGACGTATAAACATTGCTCTCGGTGCGTCAGAAGAAGAATATATGCGCGCCATTGCATCATCATTTATGATCAGTGCCGACAATGCACATGGGGTACATCCCAACTATGTTGAGAAACAGGACCCGACAAACCATCCTGTTCTTGGCGATGGGCCGGTCATCAAAATCAACGCAAACTGCAAATACATGACCGATGCCGATTCCGCAGCCGTATTCGCAGACATATGCCGTGGTGCAGGTGTGCCTGTGCAGTATTTTGTGAATCACAGCGATGTTGCCGGCGGTTCGACGCTTGGCAATATCCTCACCTCACAGATTCCTCTGCGTGGTGTTGACATGGGCGCTGCCGTGTGGGCAATGCACTCAGTGCGCGAGACAGCATCGGTGGCTGACCACATCAGTACAATACGCGCGTTCACACATTTCTATAATCTGTAATATTACACTGTGAGTCAGGTTATAACCACCGCTGTTTTCAGAAGTACCCCCGGCTCTTATGTGCGTCGGGTGATGATGTCATGGCTTGGACGATGGTGGTGGACACTGGCACTTCCGGTGGCTGTATGTCTGGCTCTTTCAGCAGCGAACCCTGTGTGGATGTTTGTGGCGCTGATGATAATATGCCTGCTTGTGCCGGGCCTGTTGGCAATGATATACTATGCCTATGCCTTTTCCCCGCAGGCAGTGTCAAGTCTGGCGGACAAGACCGTGTCAGTGTCACCGGGGCGCCTGATAGTGAATTTTATAGAGACAGGTAAAGAGCAGAACTACACACAGGCCGACATATCCGCTGTGGAAGATACAGGGCGCCAACTTATTGTACGGTTCAGAGATTCAAAGTACCATCATCTGGCAATACCGTTGAACACAGTGCCTGATAATATGCAGACAGTTTTCATAGCTGAGGTGATGAGCCTTGTCCCGCAGCAATTGGCATGATATTTGTCCGGTAGACCGATATATGGAAAAAAACAAAATAGAAAAAGTCACAAGCCGGGCTGCCGGTTACATATCCCGCGGGCGTCTGCGCGATGCCATTGCCGTGTTACGCGAGCTGTCTGAAAAAGGCATGCAGTGGGAGATAAGCGACGGCCTTGACCGCATAGAGAAAAACTATGCCTACATGTTGCGTTATCTGACTGATGGTGTCAAAGATCCTGATCGTGACAAAATATATGCAGACCTTGTCTGTGAAATCCTCATGGCATCTGATATGCTTGCCCGGCGTCTGATGATGCCTGACTGTGCCACGCTTTATTTCAACACACTGCGCATAGTCCGGACACGATGCACTTCATTGCCGCAACTGTTGTCAGATTACACCGGCCTCTATGCCGATGACAACAACATTGCCGCGCGTCTGGCACAGGGACAGAAGATATCCATGGACGCGGATAAAAAAGAAATGGAGCGCGTTGAGCGCGACATATTCAATTATATATGGACAATGTATCCTGTCCGTGAGCCTGAAACTGACGCATTGCGCTCAATGCTCAGTGACGCGGCGATGCCCTTGCGCACAAAGCACCTGGCTGTCAGTGCGCTTGTTCTCGGAGCGATGGAGATTTTTGATTCAGGGAGACTTTTGCTTCTCATGGACATATACGGAGACAGCGATGCCGACATGTCACTCACCTCATCGGCTCTGGCCGGTATACTCCTTGCATTATTCAGATTCCATGACCGTCCGCTGCCTGTGAATGTGCAGAACCGGCTCAAACTCCTTTCTGACACTCCACATTGGCAGAGCGACCTGAAAACCGCTTTTCTGGAACTGATCCGCACACGCGATACGGAACGTATCAACAGGACCATGCGTGAGGATATCATCCCCGGGATGATGAAGATGAGGCCTGACATCATCAACAAAATAAACGACGGGACATTAGACCCTGATAACATGGAGGCCAATCCCGAGTGGGAGAAGATGCTTGAGGACAGCGGACTTGCCGAGCGTATACGTGATCTCTCCGAACTGCAGCAGGAAGGGGCCGACGTATTCATGTCAACTTTTTCACACCTCAAGTCTTTTCCGTTCTTCAATGAAGCGGCAAACTGGTTCATGCCCTTTGATACGGAGCACACAGATGTGGCGGCCACAGGACTGCCGTCGACCCTGACGCGCCTGATTGCTGCCATGCCGATGCTGTGTGATTCAGACAAATATTCGTTCTTCCTGTCGCTTGATGCTGTTCCGGAAAGCCAGCGTAAAATGATGCTGTCCCAGTTTGAGGCCCAGAACAGCGCACATCTTGAAGAAATGATGAAAGCGGAGGCCTCTATCCACCCAAACAGACGTAGAGCAACCCTCAGCGCTTTTCTTCAGAATCTTTATCGTTTTCTTAATCTGTTCCGCCGCAAGGGCGAGTTCTACAATCCTTTCCCTGATGGTGTGAATCTGCTGAAAGTAGAGGCTTTGACTCCATATTTTCGTGATTTTGAGACCGTTCAGGTTGTGGCTGAATTCTTTTTCCGCTATGGATATTGGGAGGATGCTCTCTTTTCATTCAACCATCTTGACAGCATCAGTGAGCCACAGGGACAGATATTCCAGAAGATAGGCTATTGCCATCAGAAACTTGGAGAACTTGACAAAGCCATAGAATACTATCATCAGGCAGAACTCTTTGACCCGGAGAGCGTGTGGCTGATGCGCCGTCTCGCGTCCGCCTACCGTATGAAAGGTGATTTCCTGACTGCAGCCGGATTCTATAAACGTCTTGCCGACAAGGAACCTGAAAATATTGATCTGACTCTTACACTTGGAGTTGTCCTCATGCAGGCGGGTGACTATACGGCGGCATTGACAAATTTCTACAAGGCTGAATTCCTTGACGGCAATAGTATCCGTCCATTGCGTCCCCTTGCATGGACATTGTTCCTTACCGGAGATTACAGGCGTGCCCGCAAGTATTATGAACGGATCATGGAGGATAAGCCAACTCCCACTGACTATCTGAACATGGGGCATGTTGCCATGGCTCTTGAAGAATACAAGGAGGCCATCAATTTCTACAAACTGTCTATGACGGCGGCGTCTGAGGACAGCGAGGCTCTTATACGCAACATCCGCGCGGATTCAGTTGCGCTTGGTTCGGCAGGAGTCACTGACAGCACCGTTGCCCTGATAATTGACGCGCTGCTCTATTCTTTACGATAAACAAAATTTGATAAAAATAAACTGACAACAAATCAGATCACAGAAAAATGGTAATACAACGCTGGCAAACATTGTTTCTTCTCGTCTCAGTCATTCTGATGGCATGCATGAATTTTCTTCCGGTGGTGAATGTAACTGCCGCAACCGTTTCAGAACCTGTAGACCTCACACGCTTCCCCATTCTCATTGTTCTCACGGTCACAACGGCGGTGATGCTGTTCATAGACATGTTCCTTTACAAGAACCTGCGGCTACAGATCAGAACCATCCTTGTATGTCTGTTTCTGATGATTGCCACGGCAATAACCGGGGTGTGCGCCGCCACAAGGCTGGACGGATGTGTCACTGTGGCCTGGACGGGTGCACCGTTGCTTCTGGGTTGCGCTTTCCTGCTGGCTCTGGGTGCTCTGCGGTTCATGCGCGCTGATCAGAGACTTCTGCGGTCTGTAGATCGGTTGAGATGATAGGCGCCTGTTAGCGGAGAGGATATTTTTCAGAAAGAACTTTTTACATACATTCCGGTTATTTATATAGTCAGAGGCGCTGAAAAGGCGGTGATGCTGTGCATCTCCCGGCGTCTTTAGGACTCAACTATATATTTGACCGAAATGAGATTATTTGTAGCATTTCTAACCGTTGCAACTGCTGCCCTGAACGCTTTCCCGGAAAGTGACATAACTCCTGAATTCAAACTTCCGGGGGAATGGACATATGTAGATACAGCTGACCCTGCCACGGAATCACCTTGTCAGTCGGGATGGTGGCGCAAATTTGAGGATCCTTTGTTGGATTCATTGATAAACAGGGGTATACAAAACAATTATAACGTTGCTGCTGCCGCCAGACGCATCGCTATTGCCCGTGCGTCGGTAGGGAGTGCCAGAGCCGGTTACTATCCTGTCATAGGTGTGAGCGGCGGTTACACCAAAAGCCGGTCATCGGGCGATGCGTTCGCTACCGGCGGTGATCCATCCAAAGTGTCACACTGGGATCTGGGAGCATCCCTGAGCTGGGAGATCGATGTCTTTGGCCGTGTCAGAAAATCAGTTGAAGTCGGGAAAAGCAATGTCAGCATCAGTCGTGCCGACCGCGCAGGTGTGGAACTTGCCCTTCAGGCCGAGATAGCCACGGCTTATATTAATCTACGAGTGGAACAGGCACAGCTGAATGTCGCCAATGAGCACTCGCAGCGTCAGCACAAGGCGCTGAATATTGCAGAGGCAAGGTTTGAGACAGGGCTTGCATCGATGCTCGATGTTGATCAGGCACGTCAGGTCTACTATTCAACCATCGCCAGCATCCCGATGCTTGAAAATTCCATCCATGCCGACATCAGCACCATCGCCACGCTGCTTGGGGTGACAGTGGGTGAGGTGGAGTCTGTGCTGGCACAACCACGGCCACTGCCGTCATATTTCCAGCTTGTGCAGTCAGGTGTCCCGGCTGATCTTCTTGATAGTCGCCCCGATGTTGTTGCCGCCGCCCGCACAATAGACATGTACGCCTCGCGCCTCGGAATTGCAAAAAAAGAATGGCTGCCCACTGTTTCTGTCAATGCCTCCGCCGGCACGTTGGCACATGACGCCAAAGACCTGTTCACAGACAATTCATTCAATTACAGCATAGCTCCCACAATCAGCTGGACAGTGTTTGACGGATTGGCACGGAAGTACAACATCATCTCCGCGCGCGAGCAGCTGCAGGAGGCTGTTGACAATTACAATCAGACCGTCCTTACAGCCATACAGGAAGCAGACAATGCGATGTCAGCCTATCGCAGCTATCTGAAATATATAAAAGCTCTTGATGACGTGGTGGCTTCTGCGGCCGAGTATGACACACGTTCTCTTGACAGCTACAAGAACGGCCTGACACCTTATATAAACGTTGCCAACGCACAGATGTCATATCTTGAAGACATGAACACACTTATTGTGGCAAAAGGCAACGCATTGAACGCCCTTGTCAGCCTCTACAAGGCACTTGGCGGGGGGTGGAGAGAAACAGAACAATGAACCGGACACACAAACCATATAAAAGACTATGAGACACATTCATACTGTAGAAACGATATCCGTTCTCGCAATCACCGCCCTGATGCTTGGCGGATGTCATAAGTCCGACAAAAAGACAGAAACCGAACCTCAGGAAGTTGATGTTGCAGAAGTGGCTGTTGACACTGTGACCATACACACTGAGTACCCCGGCTATCTTATTGCCAACAATGAAGTGGAACTTGTTGCCAGAGTTGACGGCTATCTCACCGGTAAACTCTATGACAGCGGTGATTTTGTCAGGAAGGGAACAGTGCTTTTCACCATTGAGAGCGGCAATTATGCCGAAGCCGTGAAAAGAGCACGGGCTGAACTGGCAGATGCAGAAGCTTCATATGCCTATGCGTCAAACAACTATGCCGCTATGCAGCGTGCCCTGAAAAGTGACGCCGTAAGTCAGATGGAAGTTCTGCAGAGCAAAAGCAACATGGAGACCGCGCAGGCCGCCATATCAAGCGCACGGGCTGCCTTGCAACAGGCGCAGACCACGCTTGGCTACTGCACCGTGCGCGCTCCTTTTGACGGACACGTGTCATCGGCAAATTATGATGTCGGCGCATATCTGGCCGGCGGAGGCTCGCCGGTATCGCTCGGAAAAATATATGATGACAGTGAGGTTGTGGCCGTCTTCTCTATTGATGACCGTCAGTTCGCAACCGTCAAAGCCAATGCCGCCAATCCGATGCTGAAAGAGGATCTCACGAAAATACCTATTGATTTTGACGGTGTGCTTCCGCATAAGTATACGGCGAATCTGACATATATGTCACCAGCCATTGACCGTTCAACCGGTACGATGACCCTACAGGCCCATATAGCCAATCCATACAATGACCTCCGACCCGGCATGTTCTGTAAAATAAAGATGCCACTCACGGTTGTGCCCGATGCCATACTTGTCAAAGACGCATCCATAGGCAATGATCAGTCAGGCAGCTATGTATATGTTGTTGATAAATCAGGTAAAGTCACCTCGCGAGCCATCAAGACCGGCGAAGTTGTGGCTGACACCATGCGTGTCGTGACCTCAGGACTTAAGCCCGGAGACCGTTACGTGACAAAAGCACTCCTGAAAGTGCGCGACGGAATGACCGTGCGTCCGCATCTTGTAAAATAATCTTCTTACCAACTATCGATGCCAGTGCCATAGACTCCCGGAATTGATTTAAAGACAAGCGCAATGTTTTCCAAATTCTTCATCAACAGGCCCGTATTTGCCACAGTCATAGCCATTATAATGGTTTTGGCCGGTCTCATAACCATAAATACTTTACCCGTAGCGCAATATCCGGACATAACACCTCCCACCGTGAATGTCTCGGCAAGCTATCCCGGTGCCGATGCCAAGACTGTGGCTGAGACAGTGGGAGTGCCTATTGAGGAGCAGGTGAACGGTATAGAGGGCATGATGTATATGAGCTCGACATCGGGCAGCGACGGCTCTTATCAGCTTACCATCACTTTTGAGAATGGCACGGATCCAGATATGGCTGCCGTAAAGGTTCAGAACCGTGTGGCGCTTGCCGAGGCCGGTCTGCCCAATTCTGTCAAGCAGCAGGGCATCCAGGTCATGAGTGAGTCATCATCAATTGTGCTGTTCGTGGCTTTGCAGAGTGATGATCCGGAACGCTATGACGCACTTTATCTTACCAACTATGCACAGCTCAATCTTGTGGATGAACTTGGCCGCATTGACGGCGTGGGAGGTGTAGGCGCTTTCGGGGCCGGAACATATGCGATGCGTATATGGCTTGACCCCGACAAGATGCAGGCACGCAACCTCACGCCTGCCGATGTGTCCTCCATGATTGAAAGCCAGAACATGGCGGTGTCAGCCGGTACAGCGGGTGCTGAACCGGGCGCGGGAGACGGCCAGTTTGAGTATACCCTCACTGCGCGGGGACGTCTCAAAACTCCTGCGGAGTTCAAAAATATAGTGCTGCGTACACAGCCTGACGGCTCTGTGCTGCGTCTGGGCGATGTCGCCGACGTTGACCTCGGAGCACAGTCATATGGCCAGATTTCACGTGTAAACGGGCAGGAAGCAGGCCTGATAGCAGTGCAGCAGCTTCCGGGCGCAAACGCTCTGGAAGTTGCCAACAAAGTGGAGGCGCGTCTGGCGGATCTCGCCCAGTACTTTCCGGCGGGCGTACATTATACGGTGTGCATGAACACCACTGACTTTGTGACGGCATCAATTGACGATGTTCTGGTGACATTTCTTGAGACAACGCTGATTGTGATGATTGTCATACTCCTGTTCCTCCAGAACTGGCGTGCGGTGATAATCCCCATGATAACCATCCCGGTGTCATTGATAGCGACATTTGCGGTCATGAAACTGATGGGCTTTACCATAAACACTCTGACATTGTTTGGCCTTGTGCTGGCCATAGCCATAGTTGTGGATGATGCCATAGTGGTGGTTGAGGACTGTTCACGCCTTGTCGACTCCGGGAAACTGACACCACGGCAGGCGGCATTCAAGGCAATGAATGAACTTCAGGGGCCTGTGGTAGGCGAGGTCCTGGTGCTTCTGTCTGTGTTCATCCCTACAGCGTTTATCTCAGGCATAACCGGACAACTGTATAAACAATTCGCCCTGACCATTGCGGTCTCAACAGCCTTTTCCGGTTTCAATGCCCTCACTCTCACACCGGCATTGTGCGCTTTGTTCCTGAAACCGCGCAGCGGGAAAAAGAATTTCTTCATATACCGTTGGTTTAACAAGGGTTTTGACAGGACCCTCGGGGCTTATGATTCCTTTGTGGGACGCATGCTCCGACATCCGCTGCTTGCCCTTGCTATCTTCGCGGCCATCATTGTCGCAGCGTTCTGGGGATTCACCAGAATGCCGACAAGCTATGTGCCTCAGGAAGACATGGGCTATTTCATGACATCCGTACAATTGCCTACCGGCGCCTCGCTTGAACGTACTGATTCTGTCATGAAACAGGTTGAGAGAGACGTGCAGGCATTGCCTGAAGTGCAGAATGTGATATCTGTTACCGGACAGAGTTTTATTGCCGGAGGCGCTGCATCGAACATGGGCTCTCTGTTTGTTGTCCTCAAACCGTGGAAGGAGCGCAAAGGCAAAGCACACAGCGTGGATGCCGTGATGGCCAGGGTGGAGGAGATGACTGCTGATATTCAGGAAGCCAGCGTGTTTGCTGTTAATCCCCCGGCCATCGAGGGACTTGGAATGACATCGGGTGAGCAGATGCAGATTCTTGACATAAACAATCTGGGGCCGGTTGAGATGATGAAAACTGTTGACGCCATGAAAGCGGCGGCGGAGAAAGATCCGCGTCTGGCATCAATAACATCATTGTATGAAGGCGAGGTGCCGCAATATTCAATAGACATAAACCGCGACAAGGTAAAAATGGCAGGAGTGTCTATCAGCGATGTCTATTCCACACTTTCCGATTATATGGGCGGCTCATACGTCAATGACTTTGTGGACTTCGGGCGTGTCTATGAAGTGCAGATAGCCGCCAAAGGCAGCACCCGCAGCGCCCCCTCTGATGTTCTTTCACTGAGTGTGCGCAATGCCAACGGAGAAATGGTGCCTTTCTCGGCCTTTACTGAGGTGAAGCCTGTTCTGGGACAACCAACCATCAACCGCTACAACATGTACAACACCGCCTCCGTCACCGGTACACCTGCTCACGGAGTCAGCACTTCCGAGGCCATTGCAGCCATGGAGGAGATACTGCAGCAGGTTGCGGGCAACAATTTCAGCTATGCATGGACCGGCGAGGCCTATCAGGAAACCCAGTCGGGAACATCGATCACCATGGTCCTTATATTTGCCATCATAATAACGTTCCTGGTATTGTCAGCACAGTATGAGAACTGGACAGACCCAATCGCAGTGATCATAACCACGCCCACGGCTATACTCGGTACAGTGTTGGGATGCTATTTCATGGGGCAGGATATAAGCATATATACCCAGATAGGTATAATACTACTGTTAGGAATGGCAGCGAAGAATGCAATCCTTATTGTGGAATATGCCATGGACTACCGCCGACAGGGACTGCCCATACGTCAGGCGGCCATTGATGCCGGACATGTGCGCTTCCGCCCCATCATGATGACAGCGCTTGCGTTTGTATTCGGAGTGATGCCTATGCTTTTTGCTACCGGCGCGGGCGCAGCCAGCCGCCTCAGTCTTGGAACTGCTGTGGTGTTCGGAATGGCTGTAAATGCAATCCTCGGCACGCTGTTTGTGCCTAATTTCTGGGAACTTCTGCAGCGTTTCCAGGAGAAGTATCTGTCAGGCTTGTTTGCCTCATCTGACAAACTGCCGTCAACCGCAACTCCTACAGATTCCACAACCGGTGAAGATAAACCCGACAGCACGTCAGCGTCACAGACTGATTCAGACATGAAGCACTGACCGTTAGACACATAAAATCAACCGTCTGCCCGTATCCGGATTTTGTCCGCAGATACGGGCAGTCTCTTAGAGGGTGTTGACATCTATTTTAAACACTCTTTTATATAGCCATTTCTGCTAAAGTATTGGCCTTTTTACGAACTGGAAGAATAATTTATAAAATATTTAGATATTCAGACATGTACAAATAACTAATATGAAGTAACTTTGTGCCCGTTAAACCAATCACACCCATATATTCAGCATGAAATTTCATTTTTGGGCCGCCATAGCCGCTGCCGTCGTATGCATGCCGACTGCCTATTCACAGCAGCCGGACGCTCAGGCTGCTGTACACGCTGATTCGGCTTTGCGGAGAGTCCTTACACTTGATGAGTGTCTGTGCATAGCCATGAGTGAAAGCCCTACGGTCAAGGTTGCCGACCTTGATATAAAACGCATGGATTACTCGCGCAAGGAAGTACTTGGCTCGATATTGCCGTCTGTCAGTTTCGGAGGCACATATTCACGTATGCTTGCCAAACAGGTTGCATACATGAATCTTGACGGGTTCGGATCAATGTCAGGAGGCGGCGATAATGGCGAGGAAAGCGATAACGGAAAAGAAAAAGCTTCCGCAAAACGCGATGAAGGCTTTAAGATGGGTCTGGATAACTCATTTCAGGTGGGTTTCAGCGCCTCTGTCCCGCTCCTTGCTCCGCAATTGTGGCAGAGCCTCAAGCTCAGTGACAGCCAGATAGCTCAGAGTGTTGAGCAGGCACGCGCTTCACGTCTTGATCTTGTCAATCAGGTAAAAAGCGCCTACTATGCCTATCTCCTTGCCAAAGACTCACGGCGTGTTGTTCAGGAAAGCTATGATATGGCCCGGTTCACACACGACCTCTATGTGGGGCAGCATAGTGCCGGCGCCGCTTCGGAATATGATGTGCTCAGGTCATCTGTTGCAATGAAAAACATAGAACCGGAGATAACTCAGGCAGACATAGCCATAAGCCGTGCGCGCCTGCAGTTGTTGATTTTGATGGGAATAGCGCCCGGTGATGGTGACAATCTTGATTTTGCCGGAGAACTCAGGGATTATGAGAAAACTATGTACGGCGATGTCATGGCATTGGGTACAGACTGGAAAAACAACTCGACATTGAGATTGAACGAGTTGCAGACCAAGACATTGGAACAGTCTGTCAAAGTCAGCAAAATGGCATGGTTCCCCACACTTGCTCTCAGTGCCAACTACAACTGGACTTCAAGCAGCAACGGCAGCCCGTTCAAGAACTTCCGCTGGAATCCATATTCAATTGTGGGCCTGACGCTCAACATCCCTATATTTGAAGGCGGCCAGAGATATTCGCGCATCCGCCAGGCTCAGGTACAGGTTGAGATGGCACGTTTGCAGCGTCAGGATCTGGAGAACAGCATCAGCATGCAGGTTGATCTCGCAAATGACAATATAAAACTGAATGTCAAACAGATATCCTCATGCGCTGAGAGCGTGGGACAAGCCGAACGCGCACATACCATCATGCAGCAGAGTTTTGACATAGGTGCTGCCAGCTATCTTGACCTTCGTGACAGCGAACTGTCGCTGACACGCTCACGGCTTGCCTATTATCAGGCAATATACAATTATCTGATAGCATCATCAGAACTTGAACTCCTTCTGGGCAATGCTGTCCTTCCCGAATAAAACTCAAAACACCATGATACACACCCGAATACTCGTCTCCATCGCCGCCGTTGCCGCTCTCAGTGCGTGCGGCGGCAAGGAAAACACTGAAAAGAAAATGGCTGACGTTGCCGAGGAATTGCCCGTTGTGGACGTTGCAGTGGCATCAGTCCGTGATGTTGATCAGGCCCGCAGCTACACCGCCAATGTTGAGGCTTTCAACACGAATAACATCAATCCGGCCACGGCCAACCGTATAAAGAGCATCACTGTCGATGTCGGCGACCGTGTGCGCCGCGGACAGGTGCTTGTGCGCCTTGACAATTCCACCGCTACCCAGTTGAAAGTAAACCTTGACCAGATTGAACGGGAATGGCGCCGTGCCCAACAGCTTCTGAAAATCGGGTCAGGCACTCAGGCAGCCGTTGACCAGCTGCATGCCCAGTATGACGCTGCCCATGCCCAGTATCTCAACGTTCTTGAGAACACCACACTGACATCTCCCATGAACGGTGTTGTGACGGCCCGCAATCTTCATCCGGGTGACATGGCCTCCGGTACACCTATACTGACTATAGGACAGATCAATCCCAAAGTTAAGGTTCTGATTAATATCAGTGAGACAGACCGTGCTGATGTTACTGCCGGCACCCCCGTCACAGTTACTTTCGATGCTTTCCCGGACGAGACATTCCCTGCTGTCATCAACAGGATACACCCGTCAGTTGACCCGTCCACGCGCACATTTCAGGCAGAGGTGCTCATAGACAATCCGTCGGAGCGCATCTTCCCCGGCATGTTCGCGCGCGTCAATCTCAGCCAAGGCACCCGCAGCCATGTAGTTGTCCCTGACCGTGCCATTGTCAAACAGACGGGTTCAGGCAACAAGTATGTGTATGTTTACAGAAACGGACGCGTTGAGTACTGTAAAGTGGATGTGGGACAACGCCTTGACGATGCATATGAACTGCTTGGCGGTATTGCCGGCGGTGACACTGTTGTCATAGCCGGACAGGGACGTCTGGCCGACGGCATACAGGTACAGCTTCATCAGAACAAGAAAAAATAGAACACCCTCAGCATTAAAAAGATATGAGCCTCTACGGAAGCGCCGTGAAACGGCCTGTCATGACAGCCCTGTGCTTTGTGGCTGTTGTCATCATGGGTCTTTTCTCACTGACAAAACTCCCTATTGACCTTTACCCTGACATAGACACCAACACCATAATGGTGATGACTACCTATCAGGGTGCAAGTGCCGCTGATATAGAACAGAATGTGACACGTCCTCTTGAGAACGTGCTCAATTCTGTCAGCGACCTTAAGCATATCACTTCAAAGAGCCGTGAGAACATTTCAGTCATCACGCTTGAGTTTGAATATGGCAAGGACATTGACGTCATCACCAATGATGTCCGTGACAAACTTGATCTGGTGTCATCATCAATGCCTGATGATGCCGAGACACCGGTCATTTTCAAATTCTCGACAGATATGATTCCCATAGTCATGCTCTCTGTCAAGGCTGACGAGAGCATGCCGGGCCTCTACAAGATTCTTGACGATGCCGTTGCCAACCCTCTTGCCCGAATCTCGGGTGTAGGCTCGGTATCTGTCTCCGGCGCGCCCAAACGTGAGATACATATCTATGCTGATCCGGAGCGTCTTGAGGCCTACGGTCTCACCATTGAGGGCATTTCGCAGATCATTGCTGCTGAAAACCGCAATGTGCCCGGCGGATCATTCGATGTTGGTTCTGACACATATTCCTTGCGTGTGCAAGGCGAGTTCATTCAGGCCTCGGACATGGCCGACATTGTTGTTGGCAGCCGTGATGGCCGGAATGTCTATCTGCGCGAGGTGGCCCGCATAGATGATTCCACCGAGGAGCGTGCCCAGCAGACATACAACGACGGAGAGCAGGGGGCAATGGTGGTGATTCAAAAACAGAGCGGCGCCAATTCAGTGGAGATCTCGGACAAGGTCCTTGAGATGCTGCCACGCCTGCAGAAGCGTCTGCCGTCGGACGTGAAACTTGATGTCCTTGTTGATACCTCCGATAACATCCGCAACACAATTGACTCACTGGTGGAGACAGTCATGTATGCGCTGCTGTTTGTGGTGATCGTTGTGTTCTTCTTCCTGGGACGGTGGCGTGCCACGCTTATTATCACGATAACCATCCCTATATCGCTCATAACATCATTTATCTATCTGGCCATCACGGGTGACTCCCTGAACATTGTCTCGCTCTCGGCGTTGTCCATCTCCATAGGTATGGTTGTCGATGATGCCATAGTGGTGCTTGAGAATGTGACAACCCACATAGAACGTGGTGCTGATCCGAGGCAGGCCGCCGTGCATGGCACCAATGAGGTGGCTGTGTCTGTGATAGCGTCCACACTCACCCTCATCGCCGTGTTCTTCCCGCTGACACTGGTAACGGGCATGACCGGCGTGCTTTTCCGCCAGTTGGGCTGGATGGTGTGCATAATGATGATCATTTCTACTATATGCGCACTCTCGCTTACGCCCATGCTGTGCAGCCGTCTTCTGCGTCGCCAACAGCACCATGGCCGGCTATATAATCTTTTCTTCACTCCTATCAGCAAAGGACTTGATGCTTTTGACAACGGGTATGCGCGTCTGTTGGGATGGGTGGTGCGCCACAAAATCATCACAACGCTGACATGTCTGCTCATCTTCGTTGCCTCGTTGCAGCTCATGAAACATGTGGGCACCGAGTTCTTCCCGACAAACGATGACGGACGTCTGGGCGTCAGCCTTGAGCTGCCTATAGGCACGCGCGTCGAGATTGCCGATGAGGTGACAGCCCGGCTTGCAAAGGAATGGCGTGCCAAGTATCCGGAGATAGAGGCGCTGAACTATACCACCGGCAGT